>CAYJUA010000066.1:0-8709 GCA_964373295.1 uncultured Planctomycetia bacterium | reverse complement strand
TCCGTGGCGCATCCTGATTGGTAGTGTGGGGATCGCAACGTTTGGCTTGGCCGCGACGTGGTACCGCCTGCCGCGGTTCCGTGAGACGCTTCGCCAAATTGAATCGCACGCTTTTCATGCCTACTTCATCGCTGCGGCCCTCCTGCTGTGGATGCTGACGGCGGTAGAAGTCCACGACCCGTGGGTCGTGGCGGCATGGTCGGTCGAGGCAACGAGCATCCTCCTGTTGGGGTTCTGGCTTCGGGATTCTGTCGTGCGGGGAATTGGAACAATAGGGTTTGGAGTGACCGGCCTGCGGTTACTGAGCGAGTGGGGTTCATGGAGTCTGTGGGCGACTGTCTGGGTGATCGCCGTGGTCTACGCCCGGCGGGTGGTGGTGGTCCTGGACGAGGGGCCGGTGGTGCCGGCGATCCGCGCCTCCGTCTCCATCCCGGCGATCTTTGACCCCGTCCGGATCCGGGACCGCTGGCTGATCGACGGCGGCGTGCTGGACCCGGTGCCGGTGGACGTGCTGACCCGGATGGGCGTGCACAAGGTGATCGCCGTCAACACCCTGCCCAGCCCGGCCGACATCCACCGCCGCTACGTGGAGATGGGGGAGGAGCGGGCGCGCCTCGCGCAGGAGGCGAAGATGCACGGCCGGATCCGGATGATGAAGTTCCGCCTGCGCCAGCGCTGGTGGAACTGGGTGGACGCCAACATCTTCGACGTGATTATGCACACGATGCAGGGGATGGAGTTCGAGCTGGCCGAGGCGGCGTGCGCCCAGGCCGACGTGGTGCTCCACCCGACGGTGCCCCGGGTGAACTGGTGGGAGTTCTACAACGTGGACCAGCTGATCCGCCGGGGCGAGCAGGAGGCCGAGACCCACCTCGCCGAAATAAAAAAGCTCGTCTTTGAATAACCGGGAGGCATTCATAGGTGGCTATCTATAAGGTCGGCGTGATCGGGGCGGGGACGATGGGGGCGGGGATCGCCCAGGTGATCTCGTACAACGGGATCCCCGTGGTCCTCAAGGAGGTCCAGCAGGAGTTCCTGGACCGGGGGCTCGCGGCGATCCGCCGAGTATACGAGGGGCGGGTGGCGAAGAAGCGGATGACCCCGGAGGAGATGGAGGAGAAGATGAAGCTCATCACCCCGACCCTCTCCTACGACGCGCTGAAGGAGGCGGACCTCGTCATCGAGGCGGTCCCGGAGCTGATGGACCTGAAGACGGAGATCTTCAAGGAGCTCGACCGCGTCTGCTCGGCCGGCTGCATCCTGGCCTCCAACACCTCGGCCCTCTCCATCTCGGCGCTGGGCTCGACCACGAAGCGGCCGGGGAAGGTGGTGGGGATGCACTTCTTCTACCCGGCGCCGGTGATGAAGCTGGTGGAGGTGATCCCTGGGCTCGAGACCGCCGACGACACCGCCGAGGAGGTGATCACCTTCGCCGAATCCCTGCGGAAGCTCCCGATCAAGGTCAAGGAATGCCCCGGCTTCCTGGTGAACCGGCTTCTCATGCCGTACCTGAACGAGGGCGTCCTGTGCCTGCAGGAGGGGGCGGGCTCCATCGCCGGGATCGACCAGGCGATGAAGGAGCAGGGCTGGCCGATGGGCCCCTTCACGCTGATCGACGCGCTGGGGCTGGACATCTGCGCCGAGGCCGGCAAGGTGCTGTGGCAGGGGTACGGCGACCGGATGCGGCCGGCGGAGCTCTGGACGAAGCTGATCGAGGGCAAGCGCCTCGGCCGCAAGGGCGGCAAGGGGTTCTACGACTACACGGGGAAAGGGCCCGCCGACCCCGGCGCGCCGGACTTAGGGCTCGAGAAGGAGATCGAAGCGCTCCGGAAACAGCTCGGCCGGCCGCCGACCCGGTTCACGCCGGAGCGGCTCATGACGCTGATCGTCAACGAGGGCGTCCTGACCCTGCAGGAGGGGATCTCCTCGGCCAACGAGATCGAGATCGGAGTCATGGCGGGGCTGGGCTACCCGGCGTCGAAGGGCGGGCTCCTGCACGCCGCCGACGCGATGGGGATCGACGCGCTGGTGGACCAATTGGACCGCTTCACCCGGGAGCTGGGGTTCCGATTCCACCCGGCCCACCGGCTGCGCACCATGAAGAGCGCCGGCCACCTGGGCGCGAAGATGAAGCGCGGCTTTTTCAATTACTAGCGCAAAATGCAAGAGGCGCTATCCAGGAGCAGGCTGTAACGGCTCCCTTAATTAGTATCGGGAACTGAGTACGCGATAGGAGGCTTTAAAACTATGGCGGACTACCAGTACCTGGGTGTCAAGACGGAGGAGAAGGTCTGTACGCTGACGATCAGCAACCCGCCGGCAAACCTGCTCTCCCGGGCGCTGCTGATGGAGATCAGCGGCTTCCTCGACGGCGTGGCCAAGGACCCGGAGGTGAAGGCGCTGGTGATCACCGGGGCGGGGGCCTTCTTCATCGTCGGGGCCGACATCAAGGAGATCTCGGAGCTGAAGGGCAGCGCTGAGGGGAAGGAGGCCTCCCGGCTGGGGCAGGCGGTGTTCGACAAGCTGGAGCGGCTGCCGATCCCGTCGATCGCGGCGATCAACGGCCACTGCCTGGGCGGGGGGAACGAGCTGGCGATGGCCTGCTCCATCCGGATCGCGAACGAGCGGGCCCGCATCGGCCAGCCGGAGGTCAACCTGGGAATCCTGCCCGGCTTCGGCGGGACCCAGCGCCTGCCCCGGCTGGTCGGAAAGGCCAAGGCGCTGGAGCTGAACCTCACGGGCGACATGATTACGGCCAAGGCGGCGGAGGCGATGGGCCTGGTGAACAAGGCGGTCCCGGAGGAGGAGGTTTTGAAGCAGGCGCTGGGGATGGCCAAGAAGATCGCGGGGAAGAGCCGGCCAGCCGTCGAGAGGATCCTGCGCCTGACGCGGGAAGGGATGGGCCTCCCGCTGGACCAGGCGCTGAAGCTGGAGGCGGATCTCTTCGGCGAGCTCTGCGACGGGTTCGACATGAAAGAGGGCTTGACGGCGTTCATCGAGAAGCGGCAGCCGAAGTTCCAGGACAAATGAAAAACCTGATGGGACCTGGCGCCGTAGGGCCAGGCACTGGGGGGACGATCCCGCGGATGGTGATGGCCCAGGCGGCCCGCGGCGGCGAGCGGCCAGCGCTGCAGGTCCGCGGGCCGGACGGCTACCGGGAGATCTCCTGGAACGAGCTGATGGCCCAGATCGAAAGAATCGCCCTCGGCCTGCTGGACCAGGGGCTTGAAGCGGGTGACCGCGTGGCGATCCTCTCCGAGAACCGCCCGGAATGGGCCATCGCAGATCTCGCGGCCCTCGCGGCCGGGGCGGCCACCGTGCCGGTCTACACGAGCCTCACGCCGGCCGAGATCGGGCACATTCTGCGGGACTCCGGCGCCAAGTTCCTCTTCGTGTCGGGCGTGGAGCTGCTCGGCAAGGTCCTCCCGCTCATCCGGGAGATGCGCCTCAAGGTGGTCCTGCTGGACGCCCCCTACCGCGTCGCCGGCCCGCGGATCTGGTGGTGGGGGGAGATGCTGGGCCTGGGCCAGACCGCCTCGCCGGAGGCGCGGGAGAAGCTGGCCGAACGGATCCACCAGACCAAGCCGGAGGACCTCTGCTCGATCATCTACACCTCCGGCACCACCGGCCCGCCGAAGGGGGTGATGCTCACCCACGCGAATTTCCTGAGCAACTGCGAGGCGGTCCGCGACACCCTCCCCATCAGCGACCGCGACCTGCTGCTCTCGTTCCTCCCCCTCTCCCACGTCTTCGAGCGGATGGCCGGCTACTACTTCGTCCTCTCCGTCGGGGGCGCCATTGCCTACGCCGAGAACATGGAGACGGTGGCGAAGAACCTCATGGAGGCGCGCCCCACGATGATCACCGGCGTCCCCCGCTTCTACGAGAAGCTCCGGGAGCGGATCGAGGCGGCGGTGGAGTCCGCCCCGGCCCTCAAGCGGAGGATCTTCCACTGGGCGACCCGGGTGGGGCAACTCCGGGCGCAACGGGTGCTGGCGGGCAAGCCGGTCCCGCCGGGGCTGGCCCTCCAGTTCCGGCTGGCGGACCATCTCGCCTTCTCCAAGCTGCGCCTGCGCCTCGGCGGCCGGCTGCGCTTCGGCATCTCCGGCGGGGCGCCGCTGCCCCGCGAGCTGGCCGAGTACTTCTTCGCCGCGGGGATCCTGATCCTGGAGGGATACGGGCTCACCGAGACCTCTCCCGTCATCACCTGCAACCGGCCGGACCGGTTCCGGTTCGGGACGGTGGGCTTGGCCTTGCCCGGAGTCGAGGTTCGGATCGCGGAGGACGGCGAGGTGCTCACGCGCGGCCCCCACGTGATGAAGGGCTACTTCAACAACCCGGCGGCGACCGCCGAGGTGATCGACTCCGACGGCTGGTTCCACACGGGGGACGTGGGGGTGCTGGATACGGACGGGTTCCTCACCATCACCGACCGGAAGAAGGACCTGATCAAGACCTCCGGCGGGAAGATGGTGGCCCCCCAGAACCTGGAGAGCGTCTTGAAGGCGGATCCCTACATCGCCGACTGCGTGGTGATCGGCGATCGCCGGAAGTACATCACCGCCCTCGTCGTACCCGAGCTCGAGAAGACCCAGGAGCACGCCCGGAAGCGCGGGATCCCCATCGGCAACCCGGATGAGCTGGTGAAGCAGCCGGACATCGTGCGGTTCTTCCAGGAGCGGATCGATCGGGTGAACGCGGGGCTCGCCTCCTTCGAGCAGATCAAGCGGTTCACGCTCCTGCCGGAACCCTTCTCCCAGAGAGCCGGCCAGCTCACCCCCACCCTCAAGGTGAAACGGCGCGCCGTCTCGGAGCGGCACGCGGAGCAGATTGAGGCGATGTATCGTGAAGTGTGATAGAATGTTGCGTTATGGTGGCTCCTGGTCATATCGCGGAAGGAAATCTCACCGCTTCCGATGGGACGCGCCTGTTCTACCGGCGCTGGGAGGCCGATTCGCCGGCCCGCGCCGTCTGCCTGCTCGTTCACGGCCTCTCTGAGCACAGCGGCCGCTACGCCTTTCTCGCCGAGCGCCTGACCGGCCGCCGCTTCAGCGTCTGGGCGCTGGACCACCGCGGCCACGGCCGCTCCGGCGGCCGGCGCGGCGACTGCCGGAGCTTCGATGAGTTCGTCGAGGACCTCCACCGGCTTGTTGAGGAGGCCGGGCGCCGGGAGCCGGCCCTGCCTCGCCTGATGGTCGGCCACAGCTTAGGGGGATTGATCGCGCTGGCGTACGCGGCCCGGCGCCCGCGGGAGATCCGGGCGGTGGCCGTTTCCTCCCCCGCGCTGCGCCTGGCCCACCCGACCGACCCGGTGACCGTCTTCGTCGTCACCCGGACCGCCAAGCTCCTGCCCACCTTCCCGTTCAGCAACGGCGTGAAACCCCATCTCCTGTCGCACGACCCCACGGTGGCGAGGGAGTATCTCCGGGACCCGCTGATCCACCATGTGCTGACCGCCCGGTGCGCCGTCTCCCTGCGGGACGCCATGCGGGAATCGCTGCGGCTGGCCGCGCGGCTTTCCATCCCGTGCCTGGTCCTGCAGGCCGGCGCCGACGAGGTCTGCGACCCCCGGGCGGCGGAGGAGTTTTCGGCGGGCGGCGCCGATGGGCTCATCACGTTCCGGCGCTACGACGGCTTTTACCATGAGATCTTTAATGAGGTCGGCCGCTCGCGGCCGATCGAGGACCTCTGCGGCTGGCTGGAGGAGAGGCTTGTTGCATGAGCGGGGTTCTTTTGATCGCCGCGCTCCTCGCGGCGGCGCTCGGAGCCGGCTGCACGACGATCTACAACCCCGCCACCGGGCGGCAGGAGACGGTGATCGGCACCCCGGTGGAGATCGCCCTGGGCAACCTGGCCAAGGCCCAGATGGGGCTCTTCTCCCTGCAGATGGGACGGGTGGACCCGGCGCAGATGGGCCGCGTTCAGCGGATCGGGGCGCGGGTGGCGCGGGCGAGCGACCGGCAGGACGTGCCGTACCAGTTCGGCGTGATTCAGGATAAGACGCTCAACGCCTTCACCCTGCCCGGCGGGACGATCTACGTGAACTCGGGGCTGGCCGCGAAGGCGACCGACGACGAGCTGGCCGCCGTGCTGGGGCACGAGGTGGGGCATGTGGCGGCGCGGCACGCTGCCAAGCACCTGCAGGCGGACCTCGGCTTCGCGGTGCTGGTCCACATCGCCGGCGCGGCGGGGGCCGGCGAGGGGGCGGTGCAGGTGGCCGACTCGCTCTACGGGCTCTTCAGCAACGGCTACAGCCGCCGGGACGAGCTGGAGGCGGACCGGCTCGGCATCAAGTACTCCGCCAGAAGCGGATACGATCCGGAGGGGATGGTGACCTTCTTCGAGAAGATGCTGGAGGAGGAGCCGGAGGACGCCATGGACCGGGCCGCGTCGTGGCGGAGGACGCACCCGCTGGCCAGCGACCGGATCGCGGAGGCGAAGAAGGAGCTGGACCGGCTGGCAGGGACCTTCTGCCCAGAGTGCGGGCGGGAGTACGGCGCCAAGCAGAAGTACTGCGAAAGAGACGGCACGGCACTAAAAGCAAGAGGCCCCGCCCGCGGGGCGAGCTGGAGCGCCCCCTGAGCGGGTATCGGGCACTGGGTACGCATAAAGGAGACAAGCTGTGATGCGAGCAGTGGCGATCTGGGCCGTCATTGTGACGGCGGTCATCCTCATCCTGGTCCTGCGGGAGGAGAAGCTGGTGGTCCGGGGGAAGGTCCCCATGGGGCGCCTCCGCCGGTTCTGGTCGGAGCGGCGACATGCCCCCCGCTACCGGGTGAACTGGCCGATCCGGTACCAGCGGGTGGAGGGCGGCTCGCCCACGAACAGCCACACGCACAACGTCAGCGTGACCGGCGCCGGCATGACGATCACGGTGCCCGAGAAAATGCCGGTGGGCTCCCTCATCCAGCTGGAGCTTCTTCTGCCGGAGCGACCCTCCGCGATCCAGGTGACCGGCGAGGTGCGCTGGACCCGGGAGGCCACGGCCCCTGACCTGCCGGCTGGGGAGCCGCGCATGTTCCACATGGGGCTGCGGTTCCACGACATCACGCCGGAGTTGGGGAGCCTGATCGCGAAGGCGCTGGGGGCAGGATGAACGAAGCTACCTGCTTTCTGGTCGCCTCTCGTTCGGAGGGGGAAACCCCGCAGCGGTTTCCCCCTCCGGGCGGGGGGAAGCCGCAAGCTTCTGTCCGCACGCCCATCCGGCAAGATCAATCGGTCTCGTGCGGGAGAGTTTCCCACGGGGGGAAGCGCCATCTCGTCCACACGCCCGCACACAGCCCCCTCTCCAGAGGAAGAGAGTACGCGCGGGTGCGGCGGAAGCTCTGGCTGGTGGAGATGGCGTTGTCGCTGGGGCTGGCCGCCGCGTTCATCGCGAGCGGCTGGGCCCAGCGGCTGGCCGCGCCGGTGGAGGGGTGGGCCGCTCCTTGGCCCCTGCAGGCAGCCGCCTACACGGGTCTCCTCTGGCTGGCCACCGTCCTGCTTTTCCTGCCGCTGGATTGGCTGCGCGGCTTCCGGCTGGAGCACCGGTTCGGGCTTTCCAACCACACGCCCGGCTCGTGGCTTAAGGACCACGCGAAGGAGCTGGCCCTGGGCGCGCTGTTCGGGCTCGCTGCCGTCGAGTGCCTCATCCTGATCCTGCGCCTCTCCCCGGAGCGTTGGTGGCTCTGGACGGCGGCCGCGTGGTTCGGGTGGTCCGCGGCGCTCACCCGGATTTTCCCCACTCTGCTCATCCCGATCTTCTACCGGCAGCGGCCGGTGGAGGATGCCTCACTCACCCGGGATCTCGAGCGGCTCCTGGAGCGGTGCGGGACTCCGGTGCGCGGGGTGTTCGAGGTGAACCTGAGCCGCACGACGAAGAAGGCCAACGCCTGCCTCTGCGGGATGGGGCCGACCCGCCGGGTCCTCCTCTCCGACACGCTCCTCTCCGGCTACCCGCGCCCGGAGATCGAGGTGGTGCTGGCGCACGAGGTGGGCCACCACCGCCTGCACCACCTGGGGATTTCACTGTTCACGGGGGCGGCTGCCGCAGCGGCCGCCTGCCTCCTGGTGGACTGGGCCGCCCGCGCGGTCCTCCACCGGCTGGGCATCGCGGGGCTCACGTCGCTGGCGGCCCTGCCGGTGATCGGGCTGGGCCTGGCGCTGGCGAACCTGGCGCTCCTTCCGGTCACCAACGGGCTCTCCCGCGTCCTGGAGCGGCAGGCGGACCGGTTCGCGCTGGAGAAGACCCGCAACCCCGGCGCCTTCATCGGCGCGATGCGGCGGCTGGCCGAGCAGAACCTGGCGGAGCTTCAGCCGCCGCGCTGGGTGGAGTGGCTGCTGTGCGACCACCCGCCGACGGCCAAGCGGCTGGCGATGGCGGAGCGGTGGAATGGCTGACTGCCTCTTCTGCCGGATCGCCGCCAAGGAGATCCCCGCGAAGGTGGCCTACGAGGACGCGGAGGTGCTGGCCTTCCACGACATCCAGCCGAAGGCGCCGGTGCACATCCAGGTGATCCCGAAGCGGCACATCGCCCGCGTATCGGAGGTCGCCGAAGGAGACTCGGCGCTCGTGGCGAAACTCGTGCGGGTGGCGAACCGCCTGGCGCGAGAGGCCGGCATCGCCGAGCCGGGGTACCGGCTCGTGTTTAACTGCAACGCCGCGGCGGGGCAGTCGGTGTACCACCTGCACCTCCACCTGTTGGGCGGCCGGCCGATGGCCTGGCCGCC
>CAYJUA010000065.1:8025-8727 GCA_964373295.1 uncultured Planctomycetia bacterium | reverse complement strand
TTCCGGGCCCCCTGCCAGCGGTGGCTGGAGCCGTGCAGGAGGTCCTCCACCTCCAGCGGCCGCGAGGGGTCCGCTCCCAGCGCGTCCAGCTTCAGATCCACCGACCCGGACTGCGTCCGCCGGGGATCCAGGTTCACCGCTACCAGGAGCGCGTTCTTTCCATCGGGGGAGCGCTTGCTGTAGCAGAGGATCTGCTCGTTGTCCGTCGGGTGGAAGGCGAGCCCGTCGTCGCGCTGGAGCGCCGGGTTCTCGCGCCGGATCCGGTTGACCTGCGTGATGAGGCCCTTCAGGGAGCCCGGCCGGTCCAGGTCCCAGCACTTGATCTCGTACTTCTCCGAGTTCAGGTACTCCTCGCCGTCCGGTTCCCGCGGCAAGGCCTCGCACAGCTCAAAGGCCGGCCCGTAGATCCCGTAGCTGGCCGCCAGGGTGGCCGCCAGCACGAGCCGCGCCCGGAAGGCCGGCCGGCCCCCCTCCTGAAGGTACGCGGTGAGGATGTCCGGCGTGTTGGTCCAGACCGACGGCCGGAAGAACTCGCGCACCGGCGTCTGCGTCAGCTCCGTGAAGTACTCGGTCAGCTCCCGGCGGGTGCTGCGCCAGCAGAAATAGGTGTACGACTGCGTGAAGCCAAGCTTCGCCAGCCGCATCATCACCTTCGGCCGGGTGAAGGCCTCCGACAGGAAGATCACGTCCGGGTGGCCGCGC
>CAYJUA010000065.1:0-8015 GCA_964373295.1 uncultured Planctomycetia bacterium | reverse complement strand
GATCTATGGTCGCGCTTGACCTCCTCGATCAGCCACTCCCAGAAATCGAACGGCTTCGTGTGCGGGTTGTCCACGCGGAAGATCCGCACCCCCTGCCCGATCCAGAAGAGGAAGATCCCCTTCATCTCATTCCACAGCCCCTTCCACTGCGGGGACTCGAAGTCGAACGGGTAGATGTCCTCGTATTTCTTGGGCGGGTTCTCGGCGTGCTGGATGCGCCCGTCCGGGCGGCGCCGGAACCACCTTGGGTGCTCCTTCACGTACGGGTGCTCCGGCGAGCAATGGAGGGCGATGTCCAGCGCGACCTCGAGCCCCATCCGCTTCGCCGTCTCCAGCAGGTGCCGGAAATCCTCCAGCGTCCCCATCTCCGGGTGGACCGCCTTGTGGCCGCCTTCCTTCGCCCCGATCGCCCACGGGCTGCCCGGCTCTCCGGGCACGGCGGCGAGGGCGTTGTTCTTCCCCTTGCGGAAGGCGCGGGAGATCGGGTGGATCGGCGGGAAATAGAGGACGTCGAAGCCGAGCTCCTTCACGTACCCGAGCCTCTGCTCCAGCTCCCAGAAGGTGCCGTGCCGGCCCGGCTGCGCCCCCCAGGACCGGGGGAACAGCTCATACCAGCTGCTGCAGCGGGCCTTCTCCCGGTCCACGGTGACGCGCAGCTCGCGCCCGTACCGGGTGGCGGCCGATCGCCCGCCGGGCCGGTCCACCCAGCCCTCCAGCGTGTAGCGGTACGCGCCCGGCTCCTTGACCGCGAAGCTCGCTCCGAAACGGTCGTTCCCCAGCGGCCGCAGAGGGACCTCCGCCCACCTCTTTTCCCTCTCGGAGCGGAACATCAGGGCGCCGGCCACCGGGTCGTGGCCGTCCGCGAAGAGGTCCGCCTCCACGGCGACCTCCTCCCCGGCAATCCGCTTGATCGCGAACCGCCCGCCGTCCACCTTCGGCCGGACCCCCTCGATCACCACCCGCTTGGTCAGCGCGCTACCCTCCCCTCAAGAACCGCTCGAACAGCACGGCGAACCCGAGGAACGCGGCGAAGCCCACCACGTCGGTCACCGTGGTCAGGATGATGCTGGAGGCCTGCGCAGGGTCCCGCCCGAGCGCCTTCAGAAGGAGGGGGATCGCCGCGCCCGAAAGCCCGGCCGCCACCAGGTTCACCACCATGGCGAGCCCGATCACCAGCCCCAGATACAGGTTGCCCTGCCAGATCCACGCCACCGCGGCCACCACGACGCCGGTCACCAGCCCATTGGCCAGCCCCACCGCCGTCTCCTTGAAGACCAGCGCGCGCGCCTTGTCCGGAGGGATCTCCCGCATCGCCAGCCCCCGGATCACCACCGCCAGCGACTGGGCTCCGGCGTTGCCTCCCTGCCCGGCCACCACCGGCAGGAAGACAGCCAGCACGGTCATCCGGGCGATCGCGTCCTGGAACAGGCTCACGACCCACGCGGCCAGGAAGGCGGTCGCCAGGTTCACCTGCAGCCAGGGCAGCCGCATCCGCAGGGAGAACGGGATCGGCGAGAAAGGCCTCTCGTCGGCGCCGGCCCCCACCATCCTCTGCAGGTCCTCGGTGGCCTCCTCCTGCACATGGCCCAGGAGCTGCTCGGTCTTGACCACCCCGGCCAGCCGGTTCTCGTGGTCCACCACCGGCGCCGCGAAGAAGTTCCGCTTGGCCAGCTCGTTGGCCACCTGCTCCCTGTCCATGAAGCCGCTGACCGAGAAGACCTCCTTCCGCATCACCTCCCCCACCGGAGAGGCCGGGGAGGCCATGAGGAGGTCCCACATGTTGATCACGCCGACGAGGTGATTGTGCAGGTCCACCACGTAGGCGTAGGAGGGAGGGGTCCGCCGGTGGCCGAGGGAGCGGATCCGCTGGATCACCTCCTTGACCATCACCTCCTCGTGGAAGGCGAGGAAGTCGGTGCTCATGATCCGCCCGGCGCTGCTCTCCGGGTACACGAGGAGCTCCTGGATCTGGCGCCGGGTGGCCTCCGGCAGGTGCTCCAGCATGCTCTGCCGCACCTCGGCCGGCACCTGCGCCAGGATCATCGCCCCCTGGCTGGGCTCCAGCTTCTGCACGATCTCGCGGAACAGCTCCTCGGGGACCTCGCGCAGGAGCGCCACGGCATGGCCGACCTGCAGGTGGGGGAACGCCTTGGCCGACAGCGCGGGAGGCAGGCCGCGGAGGACCTCGACCGCCTCCTGCCCCTCCATCGTCTCCAGCGAGTGGGCCGCGGCGACCGGGTCGGTGTCAAAAAACTTCCGGACGATGGGGAGGAGGGAGGCGCGCTTCCGCATCAGCGATCAGCGCTTGAAGTAGGCCGGCTCGTTACCCTGCTTCCACTTGATGTTGCAGCCGATGCTGGGCTTCTGGTCGGGGGAGACCGGCTTGCCGGCCAGCGCCGCGTCCAGGGCGGCGCGCAGGTCGCGCCCGGTCACCGGCTTGCCCGAATCCGGCCGGCTGTCGTCCAGCTGGCCGCGGTAGGCCAGCCGCCGCTTCGAGTCGAACACGAAGAAGTCCGGCGTGCAGGCGGCGGAATAGTCCTTCGCCGCCTCCTGGCTCTCATCATGGCAGAGGGGGAAGCCGAAGCTGAGCCCCAGGGCCATCTCCTTCAGCTTCTCCGGCGAGTCGTCGGGGTAGTGGGCGGCGTCGTTGGAGCTCACCGCCACGATCCCGAGCCCCTGGGGGAGGTAGTCGCGGCCGATCCGGGCCAGCTCTTCCTTGACGTGCTGGACGTAGGGGCAGTGGCGGCAGATGAACATCACCAGTAGGGCCTGCTTTCCCGCGAAGGAATCGAGGGCGATCATCTTCCCGGAGACGACGTCCGGGAGCCGGAAATCGGGCGCCGGGGTGCCCAGCGCCAGCATCGTGGAAGGGGTCAGCACCATGGGCAGAACCTCCTGTTTCCCTTGATTTTACACTACGGGGCGCTCTTCTCGCCGGCCTTCTTAAACTTCAGCGCTCCCGAGTTGATGCAGTACCGGAGCCCCGTCGGGTCCGGCCCGTCGTTGAAGAGATGCCCCAGGTGGCCGCCGCAGCGGGAGCAGTGCACCTCGGTCCTCCGCATCCCGTGGCCGGCGTCGGCCTCCGCGGCGACCTTGTCCGCCGAGACCGGCTCCCAGAAGCTCGGCCACCCGGTGCCGGAGTCGAACTTGGTCTCCGAGCTGAACAGCTCCGCGCCGCAGCCGGCGCAGAGGTACGTCCCCTCCTCCTTGTGCTGCCAGTACTTGCCCGAGAAGGCCGGCTCCGTTCCCTTCTGCCGCAGGATCCTATGCTCCTCCGGGGTGAGCTCACCCATCCCCATCACCCCCAGCGCGAAAGCCAAAGCGGCGCCTGGACCCCACGCCAGGCGCCGCTTGGAAGAGACCGCCGCCGACCCTATTTCTTCGACTCACAACTCTGCCCCGCGCAGGGGCAGCATTTCACCAGAGAGATCAGCAGGAGCACCCCCGCCGCCCCCACGAGCCCGTACACCGCCTTCGCCGCCGCGGGCACCGACCCCAGCAGCCGGTCCACCAGGTTCACGTTCGCGAAGGTCACCAGCCCCCAGTTCAGGGCGCCGATCCCCGCGAGCAAAGCAACGAGCTTGCAGACCGCGCACTTCTTTCCACCCGTCATGGGCACCTCCTTGCTCCGCCAGACATCTTACCGCTTTTGGACGCCGAACGCGAGGATCACTTGCGGCGCAGCCGCGCCTCGAGCGAGAAGCCCCCCCCGCCCAGGAGGACCAGGGCGCCGGCCATCGTCCAGTACGCCAGCGCCAGCTCCTTGACCTGGAGAGGATCGCGGGCGTGCTGGAGGAACGCCGCCACGCTCATCGTCATGAAGACGAACCCCGCAGCGATCCGGGTCCCCAGCCCCAGGAGGATGCACAATCCGCCGATGAGCTCCGAGCAGGCGGCCGCCCACGCGAAGAAGGCCGGCGCCGGGAACCCCAGCGCGGTCACCCCCTCGGTAAACTCCCCCATGGTGCCGCCGAACACCTTCTGCCAGCCGTGATGGGCGATCCCGGCCCCCATGAGCACCCTCAGCCACAGCAGACCCAGAGAGGAGATCACGGCTTCAGCTCCCTTCTAAAGTTGAACGGGTGCCAGGCATCGGGGTGCCCCATGGCACCCCGGCTACCCGACACCCGTTTTGACGACGAGCTTACTTGAACGGGGCCTTGAGGACGTCCTTGACCCCGGCGATGGTCCCGGTGAGGGCGTTGCGGACCTTGTTGCCCGCCTCCGCGCCCACGGAGCCCGCCGCCTTCATCGCCCCGTTGGCCGCCGCGGAGGCCGCCTGGGTCACGTCGATGCCCAGCTCCTTCGCCCCCTGCACGGCCCCTTCCACGAGGCCTTTGGCCGCGCTGCCGATATCGCCCGCCACGTCCGCCGTGGACTTGATCACCGCGCCGGCCGTGTCGCTGATCGTCTTCAGCGCCTCCTGGCCGGTGTCCTTGGTGCCCCGGAGGACCCCCAGGATGATCCCGCGGGCCGCCGAGCCGAAGTCACCCCCGACCTGGGCGACCGCCTGGATCGCGCCCCGCACCACGTCCGCGATCGCCGTGATGAGCGCGGTGCCCACCCCGGCGCTCTCCTTCAGGGTCGTGGATACGGTCTTGCTGATCGCTTCCACCACAGCGCTGGCAACCTCGCCCGCCCCGCGGATGGAGTTCACGATGCCGTTCTTGACAGACTCGACCAGCCCTCCCCGATGTTCAGCCATGCCGCGCCTCCTTTCGGTTTCAGGCCTGCGGAGACAGGCTACCGGCCCGCCTGTCCCCCGGATCCGGTGCGGTGAAGCTTAGCGGCCGCCGCCCTTGCGCTTCGAGAAACAGTCCTTGCAGTAGACCGGGCGGTCACCGCTCGGCTTGAAAGGGACTTCGCATTCCTTCTGACAATCCGCGCAGGTCGCCTTGTGCATCTCCCGGGGCCCGCCGTACCCACCACCTCCGCCGTACCCACCGCCTGCGAATCCACCGCCTCGCTGGTCCACTCTGTGTGACCTCCTCTGTTTTATTCAACTCGCTGTACAACCCACCCGATTATACACGCTCGCCCTCAAAGTGTCAGTTTTTAATGATTTTTCCGGGCGGCGTAGGCAAAGCAGGCGAAATACTTCCGCCACAACGCCTCGCTGGATCCGCACCGGTTCGTCCCAAAGAAATAATCCACCACGGCTTCCCTGACCCGGGCAACCTCCCGCAGGCGCGCCAACCCCTTGGCGCTGTCCAGCGTCAGGTCGATCAGCTCAAGGGCGCGCTCGAATGCCAGCCGGGAATAGGCGGGGTTGTTCTTGGCCCGCCAATTCAAGGCGCGCTCAACCTCGCCGCCGATGTTCGCCATCTGGGTGACGAAGTCCATCCGCCCCCAGCGTCCCGCCGCGAGGTCCTTGTGCTGAGCGCTCAGCGGGCGATCCACTTCTCCGCCACCGCGAGGATCCTCCTGCGCGTCTGAACGTCCTCCACGCCGCGGCTCCTGTTCCCCTGCGACGGCCGCACGTTGATCAGGGAGTCGAACTCGACGAACCCATCCCCGGGCATTTCCGGGTACAGGTTGATCCCCCACAGGTCCTTCTGTTTCGACCCCTGCTCCAGGAGCAGGGCCTCCAGGTCGGAGTGCAGCTCGGCATCGACCGCGACGCGCCCCCTCTCGACATCAACGACCGCCTTGATCATGTTCCCGAAGATGCCGGCGGCCATCTGCTTCAGTTCGTCGATCGAGAGGTTTCCCGTCAATATCTTCATGATGAGGACAAGCGCCCCTGCTTCGGCCTCTCATAGTATAAGATAAGAGCATGACGACCGCACAGAACAGCTTCTACGGGCTCGGCATCGCGCCGGGCCTTCTCCAGGCGCTCGACGCCCTCCGGTTCACCGTGCCGACCCCCATCCAGCAGAAGGCCATCCCGATCGCCATCGAGGGCAAGGACGTCATCGGGATCGCCCAGACCGGCACCGGCAAGACGCTCGCCTTCGGCGTCCCGATGATCCAGCGCCTCGCCCAAAAGAAAGGCAAAGGCCTCGTGCTGGCCCCCACCCGGGAGCTGGCCCTCCAGATCCAGGAGACCTTCGCGAAGCTGGCTCCCTCCTTCAAGATGAGGTCGGCGGTCATCATCGGCGGCGAGTCGATGGGCCGGCAGGTCCAGGCGCTGCGGAGCAGCCCCCGCATCCTCATCGCGACCCCCGGCCGCCTGCTGGACCACCTCGAGCACCGGAACGTGCGCCTGGACGACGTCTCCATCCTCGTGCTGGACGAGGCGGACCGCATGCTGGACATGGGCTTCGCCCCGCAGATCAACCGCATCCTCCCCCTGGTCCCCCGGGACCGGCAGACGATGCTCTTCTCGGCGACCATGCCGGCCGGCATCGTGAAGATCGCCGCCGCCCACATGCGCCTGCCGGTGCGCACGGAGATCGCGCCGTCCGGGACCGCGGCGGAGGGCGTCTCCCAGGAGCTGTTCGTGGTCCACAAGGAAAAGAAGGGCGGGCTCCTGAACGACCTGCTGAAGCGGTACACCGGCTCGGTCCTGCTGTTCGTCCGGACGAAGAGGGGGGCGAAGAAGGTGACCGTCCTCCTGCGGGCCATGGGCCACCCGGCGGCCGAGATCCACGCCAACCGGAACCTGAGCCAGAGGAAAGAGGCGCTGGCTGGCTTCAAGGCGGGCAAGTACCGCATCCTGGTCGCCACCGACATCGCGGCCAGGGGCATCGACGTCACCGGGATCGAGCTGGTGCTCAACTACGACCTGCCCGACGACCCCGGAAATTACGTCCACCGGATCGGGCGCACCGGCCGGGCCGGGCGGGAGGGCCACGCCATCACCTTCGCGACCCCCGAGCAGAGGACGGATGTCCAGAGCATCGAGAAAATCATCCGGACCTCCATCCCGCTGGCCCGGCATGCCGGCCTCCCGGCGGCTTCCTTCGCCCCGCAAACCCACGCCCCTGCCCCGCAGCAGCACCGCCCTCCGCACCATCCCCAACAGCACCATCCCCAGCAGAGGCACCGCGGGGGCGGCCCCAGCCGCAGCTACGCCGGGCATTACGGCCCCCAAAGACGCCGCCGCCGCAGGTAAATCTCCCCCTCTGAGACGCGTTTCGCAACCCAACCGAAGACCTGAGAACCCAGGTTTTGGAGGTCGGGACATGGCTGGCAAGGCCGGCGGGGGAGTCTATGCTGCAAGTTTCTTGAGCTGAGCGATGAGTTCCGGAAGCCGTGTTGTGACGGTCTCCCAGACAATATCCAGGTCAATGTCGAAGTAACCATGAACCAAACGATTGCGGATCCCGCTGATCCGGTTCCAAGGAATCTCCGGATGCCGATGACGAAAATCCTGAGAAACTTTCCCGGCGGCTTCGCCGACAATTTCCAGCAAATGGACAAGAGCCAATGCCAGCTTCTCATCCGTGTCCAAAACAGAACGATCCTGGCCGCCGGAAAATTCCGTCGCTTTCAGGGCTGCCTCAAGCATGTGGTGAATTCTGTCTTCGTCCTTAAGCTGCTCGGTCATATTGGACTTCCGCCTCAGCCAGCACCCGATCTCTGAAGAAGCGGCTCAGGAAACCGGGAGTATTGAGGTCCGCCTTGCGTCCGATAATTGCTGACAACTCGTCTTCCCAATCAAAGAATTCCCAGCCCGGAACATGCCCCGGCTCGAACTCTACCAGAACATCCACGTCGCTGTCCGGCCGGAAATCGTCCCGCAGAACAGAACCGAATAAAGCTAATCTGCGAATGTGGTGCCGTTTGCAGAAATCGGCGATTTTCTGTTTGTCGATCTCAATCTTTTCCATCTTATCCTTGAGTATACAACAGGCCCCTTCCGCAAACTACCGAAAGGGGCCTGATCGAAAACGGCTTCCGCGAAAAGTGGCTCCCCGTACTGGACGAACTTCGCAACTGCTTCCTGTACGAGAACCCTATCGAACTAAGCCTTCAAGCTGCTCTGCTGTAGTGAGAAACGATTGATACGACCATCCCGAATCATCCTCTTGCGAGCCGTTTAGGGGAAGGCAGGGAATCTCTCACTCGGA
>CAYJUA010000064.1:0-9030 GCA_964373295.1 uncultured Planctomycetia bacterium | reverse complement strand
GACCTTTTTGTTCGAGAGATCGAGGGGCTTCTTGCTGAGGCTCGGCGGCATACCATTCGCTCCATCAACGCTATCCTCACAGCGGTCTATTGGGAGATTGGCCGGCGGATTGTGGAGTTTGAGCAGAGCGGATCTGCTCGGGCAGAATATGGAGAACATCTTTTGATTCGGCTTGCCCGGGACCTGACCGTAAGGTGCGGGCGCGGTTTTTCGAGAGCGAATTTGCAGCAGATGAGGCTCTTTTACAGGGGATGGAGAATTTGCCAGACACCGTCTGGCAAATTGGAGGCACAGGTAGTGTCCCCGGAAGGTACGCGCAAGAAACCGCAGACGCTTTCTGCGAAATCTGTTCATCCGTCTGCACCGGTTTTGAAGGGGGCGGTGTTGGCCGATGTCTTTCCGTTGTCCTGGTCTCACTATGTGCGGTTGATGGCGGTGGAGAAACCGCAGGGGCGCGCCTTCTATGAGGCGGAGGCCATACGGGGGGGTGGTCCGTCCGGCAACTGGATCGCCAGATCGAATCGCAGTTCTACGAGCGGACGATGCTTTCAAGAAACAAGGCCGCCATGCTTGTCAAAGGTAGTCATCCACAACCTCAGGACACGGTACTTCCAGAAGAAGAGATCAAAGATCCTTACGTTTTGGAGTTCCTCGGGTTAAAGGACGAATATTCCGAGGCCGACCTGAAGATCGGCCGGTTCACCCATGCGGACGCGGGCCAGATGCACCTGTATTTGAATTACGCCCGCGAACACTGGCTTCATCCCGATGAGAATCCGCCCGTCGGCCTGATCCTCTGTGCCCAGAAAGATGTTGCAGTGGCCCACTACGCTTTGGAAGGGTTGCCCAACAAAGTTCTCGCGGCGGAATATCGGACCATTTTGCCTGATGAACGCAAACTTGCGGCTGAACTGAAGCGTACCCAAATCGCTCTGACTGCCCGTCGGGCTATTGGACGCATCAACAAGACCTAATCCGCCAGCTCGGAATAGGCCCCTTCCAGCAGCGTTTTGAGTGACAGAATCTCGATTCGGAGGGCCTCTGTGGGGTTGCGGAATGCGTCCAATAGGGGCAGTTTTTGTCTTGGCGCCGAAAATCGCCTAAAATGGTATAAGAATGCGCAGCCACGCCGAAGTCATCAAAAGCATCGAAGGGTTCGTTGAGGAGAACCTCAGCCTGCTGAAGGAGGTCCCCGACAGCTGGCAGCCCTCCGACATCCTGCCGGACATGGCCGCCGAGGGCTGGGATGAAAAGATCCGGAAGCTGCGCGGGCGGGCGCTCGGCATCCCGGACGAGGTGCTTGTCGTCCTCGTCGGAAACACGGTGACCGAAGAGGCGCTGCCCAGCTACCAGACGATGGTGAACCGGCACCCCGGCATCACGGACAAGACCGGCGCCTCTGACAGCCCGTGGGCGCGATGGAGCCGGGGATGGACCGCCGAGGAGAACCGGCACGGGGAGATCTTAAGCCGCTACCTGTACCTTTCCGGCCGCATCGACATGCGGGCCCTCGAGATCACCACCCAGCACCTGATCCGGAACGGGTTTGATCCCAAGACCGACGACGACCCGTACAAAGGGTTGATCTACACCTCATTCCAGGAGCGGGCGACCAAGATCTCCCACGGGAACACCGCTCGGCTGGCCAACCAGGCCGGCGACCTCCTCCTGGGGAACATCTGCGCCCTGGTCACCGGCGACGAATCGCGGCATGAGGAGGCCTACAAGCGGTTCGTAGGGAAGATCATCGAGGAGGATCCGTCCGGGGGGGTGTTGGCCTTCGCCCAGATGATGAAGAACACGATTACGATGCCGGCGCGTCTCATGGCGGATGGCGTGGCGACAGATTTATTCAGCCAGTTCGCCGTGGTGGCCCAGCGGACCGGCGTCTACACGATCCGCGATTACGCGGACATCATCGACCATCTCATGGGCTACTGGAGGATCGGCGGCCTTTCGGGGTTGACCGGCGAGGCCGCCCAAGGGCAAGATTACCTCGGAGGTCTCGCCCAGCGTTACAGGGGATTGGCCGAGCGAAACGAGGGGAAGCCTTCCAAAGAGACCAAGGTGCCTTTCCATTGGGTTTTTAACCGGCCCATCTGAGGAGGAGAAAGGAAAAACAATGAGAACAATCGGAAAGACGGTTGCGGTATTGGGAAGCATCATCGGTCTGGGGTGGGTCCAGCCGCTGGCCCTGCAGGCGGGCGAGCATGGCGGCCAGGAGCACGGCGGGACATCGGCGGCGCCGGCCGCTGGGGGGCAGGAGCACGGCGGGGCCACGGCCGAGGCGGACGAAGCGGCTGTGTTGCGCGAGGCGGCGGGCGCCCTGCGCAAGGGAGAGGCCCGGCCCGACCTGGCAGCCAAGTTGGAGCAGATGGCCGACGAGGAAGCAGGGGGCTGATCGTTGCGGCGGATTCCCCGCGCCGGCCTATTGGCCGGCGCGGCAGCCGCCGCTCTCCTGGGGAGCGGCAGATCCCTGGGGGTCGAAGGCAGGCCCGAGCGGGCCTTCCAATTGGTCTACGACGTCCGTTGGGAGTCGCTGCCCCCCGCCGCCCGGCAGGTCCGGGTCTGGATCCCGCTGGCCGCCTCGGACCGGTATCAGACGATCCGCCGCCGGGAGATCCGGGCCTCCGTCCCGTATCAGGTCACGCGGGACCCGCAGTACGGCAACGACATCCTGTTCCTCATCCTTCAAGAGCCGCTGCCCAGGTCGCTGGACCTGTCGATCCGGTACGACGCGGTGGTGCAGGGGGAGAATATCCTCCAGTCGCCGCCAGCGGGGGATCCGGCAGGGCAGGGGGGCAGCCTCGGCATCGACCTGCAGTCCAACCGGTACATGGTGGTGAACCGGGAGATCCGGGAGCTGGCCCAAGCTGTGACTGCCGGGGCGCGGACCCCGGCGCAGAAAGCCCAGGCGACCTAACGGTACGTCATCGAGCGGATGACCTATGACAAGGAGACACCGGGCTGGGGTCTGGGAGACACGGCGAGGGCCTGCACCGTAGGGACGGGCAACTGCACGGACTTCCACTCGCTGTTCATCTCGCTGGCCCGGGCAGCGGGCATCCCCGCGCGGTTCAAGATCGGCCTGCCGGTGCCGCAGCGGGCGGAGGGGGAGATCCTGGGCTACCATTGCTGGGCCGAGTTTTTTCTGGACGGGATCGGTTGGGTGCCGGTCGACGCCTCGGAGGCCTGGAAGGACCGTGCCAGGGTCAATTACTTCTTTGGGACCTACGACCCGAACCGGCTGATGGTCAGCCGGGGAAGGGACATCCACCTGGTCCCCCCGTCCGCCCAGGGGCCGGTGAACATCTTTTTCTTTCCGCTCGTGGAGGTGGATGGGGAGGCGCTGGGAAGGGATCGGGTGGCGACGCAGTTCCACTTTCGGGATCTCACCCCGAATGAAACAAGAGGAGGGCACGATGGGTAATCGTAAGATTTGTCTCGCGCTTTTCGCCGTCGCCATGCTGGGGTGGGGGACGCCGGCATTTTCCGCGGCCCCCTCGGCGGAGCAGCTGCGGGAGGCCATCCGCGCGTACATCGATGGCCAGGAGAAGGCAACGGGCGGCTTCACCCTCCCCGACCCCAGCCAGAAGGGGAAGCTGCGGACCCTGCAGCTCGTCCGCGTCCACGAACGGGTGGGCAAGACCGGGGACTATTATTACTCCTGCACCGACATGAAGGATGTCGCCAGCGGGGATGAATTGGACCTGGACTTCGACATCTCGGACACGGCGAAAGAGCTCAAGGTCGTCGCCGTCCGGATCCATAAGGACAACGGGAATCCCCGCTACACCTACGGGCCGAACGACGAGCTGATCCCGCTTTAAGAATGGCTTCTATGGCTGAAGAGACCGGCGCGGAGCCGACGTTTGAGGAGATCCACCTTCACCCCGACCTGCTTAAGGGGATCCACGCCCTCGGCTTCATCCGCCCCACCCCGATCCAGGCGAAGGCCATCCCGCTGGTCCTCTCCGGCCGGGACGTGATCGGCTGCGCCCAGACCGGCACAGGGAAGACCGCCGCCTTCGTCCTGCCGATCCTGCACAAGCTCCTGCTGGGCAAGAGCGGCAAGCATGTCCGGGCTCTGATCATCGCCCCCACCCGGGAGCTGGCGCTCCAGTCCATGGAGCACCTGAAGGCGCTGTCCCGGTACGTCCACCTGAAGGGGGAGGCGATCTTCGGCGGCACGCCGATGAACCCGCAGATCGCCGCGCTGGAGCGGGGGGTGGACATCATCTCCGCCACGCCGGGGCGCCTGCTGGACCACATCTACTCCGGGCGGATCGATTTCGTGGACCTGGAGGTGGTGGTGCTGGACGAGGCGGACCGGATGCTGGACATGGGCTTCCTGCCGGACATCCGGAACATCCTGCGCCTCCTGCCGCCGAAGCACCAGAACCTCATGTTCTCGGCGACGATGCCGCCGGAGATCCTCTCCCTGGCGCATGAGATCCTGCACGACCCCGTGATGGTGCAGGTGGGCCGCCGTTCCGCGCCGGCGGTGGGCATCCGCCACGCGGTCTATCCGGTCGCTCAGGCGCAGAAGCAGAGGCTCCTCCTGGAGCTCCTGCGGGGCGAGGAGATGACCTCGGTGCTCGTCTTCACCCGCTCGAAGCGCTCGGCCGACCAGCTGGCGCGCTGGCTGAGCCGCGAGGGGGTGCAGACGGCGGCCCTGCACGGGGACCGCTCGCAGGAGGACCGGCTGCTCGCGCTGGACCGGTTCCGCTACGGCGACGTGCAGGTGCTGGTTGCGACCGACATCGCGGCGCGCGGGATCGATGTTGAGGAGATCAGCCACGTGATCAACTACGACGTCCCGCGGAACCCCGATGACTACGTCCACCGGATCGGCCGCACCGCCCGGATGGACGCCACCGGCGACGCCTTCACCCTGGTGGACCGGGAGGAGGAGCCGGTGATCCAGGAGATCGAAAAGACACTGGGCCGGTCCCTCCCCCGCGTGACCCTGCCGGGGTTCCCGTATGGCCGCCACGAGGGACCAAGGCCGCACGGCCGGCAAGGCGGGCCCGCCCGGCATGACCAGCGCGGCGGGCACGATCGGCGAGAAGGGCCGCCCAGGCACGGCAGCGACCGCCGGCACGGTGACCACGGCCGGCACCGGCACGGCCGCCGCCATTGAGGTGGTCCCTCTACCTCCTCCGCTGCTCTGACGGCACCTTCTACACCGGCGTCACCACCGACCCCAAGCGCCGCCTCGCCCAGCACAACGCCGGCAAGGGCGGGGCCTATACCCGCTCCCGCCGGCCCGTCCGGATGACCGTGTTGGAAACCCACCGCAGCCGTTCCCCGGCCCAGAGGCGGGAGGCGGAGCTCAAGGTCTGGCCGAGGGAAAGGAAGCGAGCCCTCTTCATCCTGGCGGTGTCGCGCGGTCGCCGTCGTGGTACGCTATTGCCTTACTCCAGCCGGCGCCATGGCCCCAAAGACAGAGCCGCGATATTTCGACGTCACCCTGCGCCGGGTCGTTGACCTGGGCAACGACACCCGCCATTTTGAGCTCGCCTTCGACGCCGGCCAGACGGCGCCCTTCATCCCCGGCCAGTTCGCCGTAATCCTCTGCCCGAGGGACGGGAAGGTGATCCGGCGGGCCTATTCCATCGCCTCCCCGCCTCGGGTCACGGACCGCCTGGAGCTGATCATCAAGCTGGTGCAGGGAGGCGCGGTGACGCCGTGGCTGTGGACCCTCCGTGAGGGCGCCTGCCTCCGGGTGCAGGCGCCGTTCGGCAAGTTCGTCCTCCCGGAGGAGGTGGATTTCGACATCGTGTTCGTGGCGGTGGGCACGGGGATCGCCCCCTTCCGCAGCATGCTCCAGCAGATGCTGCCGGCCGGATTCAGCCGGAGGATCTGGCTCCTGTTCGGGACCCGCTACGATAACGCGATCCCGTACCACGAGGAGTTCCTGGAGCTGGAGCGGAAACACCCCCAGCTCGCCTACATCCCCACGATCAGCCGGCCGGGCCCCGGCTGGAAGGGGGAGACCGGGTATGTGCAGACCAAGATGGGGAAATTCTTCGCGGAGCCGCGGGGCAGAAGGGTCTACATCTGCGGCCTGAACGAGATGATCCAGGCGGTCCAGGGCGCGGCCCTCAAGCTGGGATACCGCAAGGACCAGATCTATTACGAGAAGTACGACTAGCCGGCCTGTGTGGAATAATGGATCCGAGGGCGCGAAGATCGGACGGGCGTGGGTTTTTCTTTTGGCGGGAGCGGTGGTCCTGACCACAGGAGCGGGCGCGCGGATGGATTCCAAGTTCCAAAAGGCGACGTTCGGGGCGGGCTGTTTCTGGGGCGTGGAGAAGATCTTCTCCAAGGTGCCCGGGGTGGTCTCCACCCGCGTGGGGTACGCGGGGGGCAGCACGAAGGACCCCGGCTACCGGGAGGTGTGCACCGGCCGGACCGGCCACGCCGAGGCGGTGGAGGTGACCTACGACCCGGCGAAGCTGAGCTACGAGAACCTTTTGATCACCTTCTGGGAATGGCACGACCCGACCACCCTGGATCGGCAGGGGCCGGACATCGGCTCGCAGTACCGCTCGGTGATCTTCACCCATGACGCGGAGCAGGAGAAGGCGGCCCGGAGATCCAAGGAGCTCCTGGAGCAGGCCAAGGTGTTCCGCGGGCGGATCGTGACCGAGATCACCCCGGCCGGCGAGTTCTACTCCGCTGAGGAGTACCACCAGAAATACCTGGAGAAGAACCCCGGCGGCTACTGCTCGCATGCCCTGCTCCCGGAATCGGTCCGGGTCCGGCAAATCTTGAAAGAGAAGCCCGCCGGAGAGAAAGGGGGAGTCAGGTGATTTATGTGGTGCTGGGGATGCACAAGTCGGGTACAACGCTTGTTTCCCAGATTCTCCATCACTCGGGGATCAACATGATGGACAGCGTGGACCCCTCGGCCGGCTACGACCAGGGCAACAAATGGGAGCGGGAGTCCACCAAGGCGATCAACCACGAGCTCCTGGGCTCGGCGGGGAAGTTCAGCCTGGCGGCCCGCCGTCCCAAGGCATTGAGCGGCGCGCCGGAGCTGCAGGGGCGGATGCGGGAGCTCATCCGCTCCCTCAGCCAGCGGCACGGGGACTGGGGCTTCAAGGACCCCCGCACCTGCCTGATCTATGACGTCTGGGCCCCGGCCCTGCCGGAGCACCGGCTCGTCGTGGTCTACCGCTCGCCGCAGGAGGCGTGGGAGCACTACCGGCGGACGTCGGGCAAGAACCTCCTGCAGTCGGCCCTCTTCATCCTGCGCCGGTGGTGCGAGTACAACGGGGCGATCGCGCGGTACCTCCGGCAGACGAAGATGCCGTTTGTGGTGATCCAGTACGAGCGGTTCATGACGGAGCGGGCGGAGTTCGACCGGCTGGAGAGGTTCATCGGCCGGAAGCTCAGCGACCAGAGGCGGCCGGAGCTTTACCGCAGCCGCGCCGGCCGGTTCACCGGGTACCCGATCGTGCGCGCGATCCACATCCTCCTGGGCGGGGGATCGCCGGAGAGGATCGTGCGGGAGCTCGAGGCCTGCCGGGGATGACCGAGACCCCTCCGCGGGAGCCCCTCGCGCGCCTCTTCCTGCGGTTCCTGCGGTTCGGCCTGCTGGCCTGGGGCGGGCCCGTGGCGCAGATCGCCATGATCCGCCAGGAGCTCGTGGAGGAGGAGAGGTGGGTCAGCCGCGAGAGGTTCAACCGGGCCCTCGCGGTCTACCAGGTCCTGCCCGGCCCGGAGGCGCATGAGCTGTGCGTCTACTTCGGGATGCTCGCCCGCGGGCGCTGGGGTGGGCTGCTGGCGGGGCTCGGCTTCATGCTGCCGGGGCTGGCGCTGATGATGCTCCTCTCCTGGCTGTATGTGGCGGTCGGGATCGGCTCGCCGCTTTTCGCCGCGGCCTTCGCCGGCTGTCAGGCCGCGGTGGTGGCGCTCATCTTCCGGGCGGTGCATCGGATCGGAGAGCACGCGGTGACCGACCGCTGCCTCTTGGGGATCGCCTTGGCGGCGGCCGCGGCGCACCTGGCGGGAGTCCACTTCCTGTGGATCATGGCCGCGGCCGGTCTGATCTACCCGCTCGCCGGCCGGCTGGGGCTTCTGCCCGCGGCCGGCGCCGGAATGGCGCTCCTGCTGGCGGGCCAGGGGATCGCGCTCGCGGCGGCGGAAGCGGCCCGGCAGGTGGGGCTGCCCTCGCTGCCTCTGCTCTTCGGCTATGGCCTGCGAAGCGGGCTCCTCACCTTCGGCGGCGCCTACACGGTAATCCCGTTCCTGCGGCATGACGCGGTGCAGGTGGGGCAGTGGCTCACCGAATCCCAGTTCCTCGACGGCCTGGCCTTATCAGGGATCATCCCGGCGCCGCTGATCATCTTCTCCACCTTCGTGGGCTACCTGGGCGGTGGGCCGGCAGGGGCGCTCGCGCTGACCGCGGGAATCTTCCTGCCGGCGTTCGCCTTCACGCTCATCGGCTACGACCTGATGGAGCGGCTGATCCATTACCGGCCCCTCCACCGTTTCCTCGACGGCGTGACGGCGGGGGTGGTGGGGTTGATCGCGGCGACGGCGCTGGAGCTTTTCCGGTCCGGCGTGTGGAGCGCTCCGGCGCTGGCGATCTTCGCCGCCGCCCTGGCGGTCCTTTACGGGTGGAAGGCGAAGCGCGCCGCGGCGGGGGTGGTGCTGGCGGCGGGGCTGCTGGGGCTGGTCTTGTTCCGCTAAGGCGGCGGGGTCAGGCGACCGTCACCTCTTTGCAGAGGTAGACGTCCTGGATGCCGTTGAGGAGCTTGACCCCCTCGGCAAACGGGCGCTGGAAGGCCTTCCGGCCGCTGATCAGGCCCATCCCGCCGGCCCGCTTGTTGATGACGGCGGTGCGGACGGCATCGGCGAAGTCGTTCTTGCCGGAGGCCCCGCCGGAGTTGATCAGCCCGATCCGGCCGCAGTAGCCGTTGATCACCTGCCAGCGGGTGAGGTCGATCGGGTGGTCGCTGCAGAGCTCCGTGTAGATCCGCTTGTCGGTCTTGCCGTAGCTGGACTCCACGTTCAGCG
>CAYJUA010000063.1:0-9187 GCA_964373295.1 uncultured Planctomycetia bacterium | reverse complement strand
CGCCCAGGTCGCCGCGCCGGAGGAGCCTTCGACTGGAGGGGAGGTGCCCGACACGTCCTCTTCTGCAGAGGAACTGGGTGTGGTCCCCCCCGGATGCCCCGCTGCGGGTCGCGCCGGCGGGTCATCAAGAAGCGGCTGCCGGCGGACCGGCGGAGGGTCCTCCGCAAGAAGTCCTGCAAGTTCTGCGGGGAGAAGGTGGAGGAGATCGATTTCCGGGACACCGCGCGCCTGCTGAAGTCCTCCTCGGAGCGGGGCAAGATCCTGCCCCGCAGGATCTCCGGCAACTGCGCCCGCCATCAGAGGCAGCTGTCCCGCTCGATCAAGCGGGCCCGCGCGGTGGCGATGGTGCCGTACGTGGCGGTGGAGGCGTGACGGAGGTCATCCTGCTCGCCGACGTCGCGCGGCTGGGTTCAGCGGGGCAGAAGGCGAGCGTCAAGAACGGGTACGCCCGCAACTTCCTCTTCCCGCAGGGGCTGGCGGTGCCGGCCACGGCCGGAAGCAATACCCAGCAGCAGCAGCGCCGGCAGGCGCAGCTGCGGGCCGCCCAGGCGCAGAAGGAGAGGGCGCTCGAGCTGGCGCGCCGGATCGAAGCCGCCCTCTGCACGATCCCGGCGGCGGTCGGCGCGCAGGGGAAGCTCCACGGCGCGGTGACCGCGGCCGACATCGCCGAGGCGCTCCGAAGCCAAGGGATCGAGCTGGAGAAGCACCAGATCGAGATGGAACGGCCCCTCACCCAGCTGGGGGAGTTCCCGGTGCCGGTGCGGCTGCACCCGGACGTGCGGGCCTCGGTCCGCGTGGCGGTCGTCCAGCAGTAGCGGCCGCGGCCCGTGGCGACGACCGCCGAGCAGCTCCTCGAGAGGGTCCCCCCGCAGAGCCTGGACACCGAAATGGCGGTCCTCGGGTCCATGCTGATGGACGAGGAGGCGGTGCCCGCCGCCCTGGAGCTCCTGGAGCCCTCCGCCTTCTACCGCGGCGCCCACCGCAAGATCTTCCAGGCGATGACGTCCCTCTTCACCCGCCAGAAGGCGGTGGACCTGGTGACCGTCACCGAGGAGCTTAAGGCCGCCGGCCAGCTCGACGAGGTGGGCGGGGCCCACTACATCGCGTCGCTGACCACCGTCGTCCCCACCGCCGCCAACATCCAGCACTACGCCCGGATCGTCCGGGAGAAGGCGATGCTGCGCAACCTCATCACGGCGGCCACCCAGATCGTCGGCGAATGCTACGAGAACCAGGACGACGTGGAGCGCCTCCTGGACAAGGCCGAGCAGGTGCTTTTCGAGATCGCCAACCGCAGCCAGGACCAGCAGGCGGTCCCGCTGAAGGCGATGCTCCGCCACTCCATCGAGACGATCGAGCGGCTGTACCAGCGCAAGGAGATGGTGACGGGGCTCCCCACCGGCCTGCACGACCTGGACGTGATGACGGCGGGCCTCCAGCCGGCGGACCTCATCATCGTGGCGGGCCGCCCCTCCATGGGCAAGTCCGCGCTGGCCACCTGCATTGCCGAGCACGTGGGCGTCGTGGAGCGGGTCCCCGTGGTGATCTTCTCGCTGGAGATGTCCAAGGAGCAGCTGGTCCACCGCATGCTCTGCGCCCACGCCCGGGTGGACGTGCACAAGGCCCGCACCGGGTTCCTCGCCCAGCAGGACTGGCCGCGGCTGACCAACGCCGCGGGCAAGCTCTCCGAGGCGCCGATCCTGATCGACGACACCCCCACCATCTCGGCGCTGGAGCTGCGGGCCAAGGCCCGGCGGCTCAAGGCCCAGCACCAGATCGGGCTCGTCATCGTGGACTACCTGCAGATGATGAGGGGCTCCTTCCGGGCGGAGAACCGCCAGCAGGAGATCGCGGAGATCTCCAAGTCGCTCAAGGCGCTGGCCAAGGAGCTCAAGGTCCCGGTCGTCGCGGTCAGCCAGCTCTCCCGCGCGCCGGAGCAGAGGGAGGACCGCCGGCCGCAGCTGGCGGACTTGAGAGAGAGCGGCGGGCTGGAGCAGGACGCCGACGTCGTGATGCTCCTCTTCCGGCAGGAGCTCTACCACCCGACCGATGAGAACCGGGGCAGGGCGGAGCTCATCGTCGCCAAGCAGCGCAACGGCCCCGTGGGCTCCATCCCGCTCGCCTTCCTTAAGGAGTTCACCCGGTTCGAAGGCCTGGCCGCCCAGGCGCTGTAACCACTCCTTCGGAAAAGGGGGTGTGTTGGGGGGAATGGGGAATTCCCCCCAACAGCACCGATGGCATTTGCCGGATGGGCGTGCGGACAGAAGCTCGCGGCTTCCCCCCGCCCTGAGGGGGAAACCAGGCAGTGGTTTCCCCCTCGGAACGATCGGCAACGCTTAATCGGCAGGCTTCGTTCCCTGTTGTCTTTCCCTCGGTGCTGTGCTAATTTATCCGAAATGAACAGACCCCGGCGCTTCCTCGCTCCCGCCGCTCTCGTCTGCCTGGTTCTGGCGGCGTCCGCGTTCGCCCAGGACGAGGCTCCCCCGCCCGCCGCGGTGGAATCCGTTCCTGAGGTCTCCGCCGTGGAGGTGGAGGGGAACAAGATCGTCTCCACCACGACCATCCTCACCAAGATCAAGACCCGCCCCGGGGACCGCCTCAGCCAGCAGACCGTGGACGAGGACATCCAGCGGCTCTACAGCACCGGCTTCTTCACCGACGTCTCCGCGGAGGTGCGGGACTACCGCGGAGGCAAGATGGTGCGCTTCACCGTGCAGGAGAGGCCGCTGGTCACCAGCGTGGTGATCACCGGCAGCCGCCATTTCCGGGAGCAGAAGCTGCGCGACGAGATCAAGACCAAGGAGCAGGAGCTCCTCGACCGGCGGGAGCTGAAGCAGGACATCGACCGGATCAAGCAGCTCTACCGGACCAAGGGGTTCTACCTGGCCGACATCACCGAGGAGGTCAAGATCGAGGAGGAGACCAACCGGGCCACGGTCTTCTTCAACATTGATGAGGGCCGCAAGATCCGCGTCCGGAGGGTTGTGTTCGACGGCAACGAGGAGATCTCCGCCCGGCGCCTGCGCAAGGCCATGGCCACGAAGCAGGCCTGGTGGTTCATCACCTCCGGGTATTACCGGCCCGAGGTGCTGGAGGAGGACGTGGAACGGATCAAGTCGCTGTACGGCGCCGAGGGGTACAGCGACGTCGCGGTGACGACCGAGCCCCAGTTTGACGAGAGCAAGCGCTGGCTGACCGTGGCGGTCAAGATCGTGGAGGGCAAGCAGTACCTGGTGGGCGGGATCAGCTTCCGCGGGGTGCGGGAGATCGCCGTCGAGGAGCTGCAGGACGACCTGAGGCTCCAGCCGGAGAAGCCGTTCAGCCAGGAGAAGCTGTACGAGGACGTGGCCCGGATCCAGTCGGCCTACTTCGCCAAGGGCTACATGGCCGCCTCGGTGGAGCCCTCGCAGTCGCTGAACCCGCAGACCGGGAGGATCGACATCACCTACGAGGTCACCGAGGGGACAATCGCCTACGTGGGGCAGATCATCATCCGGGGCAACGTCAAGACCCGCGATGTGGTGATCCGCCGGGAGGTCCGGCTGGACCCCGGCGAGCGGTTCGACGGGGAGAAGCTGCGGCGCTCCAAGGAGCGCCTGTACAACCTGGGCTTCTTCGAGGAGGTGACGCTGGAGACGGTGCCCTCCGACCGGCCGGACCAGCGGGACCTGGTGGTCAGCGTCAAGGAGTCGAAGACCGGCGAGCTCTCCTTCGGCGGCGGCTTCAGCTCGGTGGACTCCGTCATCGGCTTCGCCGAGATCGTGCAGAGGAACTTCGACCTGTTCAACTGGCCGACCTTCACGGGCGGCGGGCAGGAGCTGAAGTTCCAGGTGATGGCCGGCACGCGGCGCAGGAACTTCACCCTCTCCTTCACCGAGCCCTGGGTCTTCAACCGCCCGTACCTGTTCGGGTTCGATCTCTTCAGCACCACCCGGACCCGCGGCGAGGGCTACAGCTTCGAGCTGAAGCGGACCGGCGGCGACTTGCGCCTGGGCAAGTCGTTCGGGGACTACGACAGGGTCGGCTTCATGTACCGCCTGGAGGACGTGCGGGTCAGCGACGTCTCCGACGGCGCCTCCGCGGCGCTCCGCGACGAGGTGGGCAAGAACGTGGTGTCGTCGGGCCGGCTCTCCTACACGCGGGACACCCGCGACAACATCTTCAACCCGAAATCCGGCTACCTGGTGGAGAACGCCGTGGAGCTGGCCGGCACCTTCCTGGGCGGGGACAAGGACTTCTGGAAGTGGAGCGGCGGCGGAGCGGTCTACTTCCAGCCGCTGGTCGAGGACCAGATCCTGGAGCTCCGGCTGTCGCTGGGGGTGACCGACGAGATGGACGACTCCGCCTCGGTGCCGATCTTCGAGCGCTTCTTCGCCGGCGGGGCCGATTCGATCCGGGGGTACAAGGAGCGCCGGGTCGGCCCCAAGGACCCCTCCAACCGGGACCCGGTTGGCGGCGAGGCCCTGACGGTCTTCAACGTGGAGTACACCGTGCCGGTGGTGGAGTTCCTGAAGGCGGCCACCTTCTTCGACGTGGGGAACGTCTGGGACACGGTTGAGGATTTCGGGTCGGGAGGGTACAAGTCGGGCGTGGGCGCCGGGGTCCGCATCAAGACGCCCTTCGGGCCGGTGAAGCTGGACTACGGCTGGCCCCTCAACCCGGACGACGGCGAGCGCAAGACCGGAAGGATCCACTTCTCCGCAAGTCGAGGTTTTTAACCCGCCATGAAAGGATCGCGCCTTTTCACTGCGTTGTTTTCTTTGCTTTTCCTGACCCTGCCGCTGGCCGCGGGCGCGGCGGAACCGCCCTCGATCCAGAAGATCGCGCTGGTGAACCTGGGCAAGGTCTTCAAGGAATACGAGGCGACGAAGGTTTCCGAGTCGGAGCTGGAGAAGGCCGCCTCGACGAAGCAGCAGGAGCGGGAGAAGAAGGTCGGCGAGATCCGCGGCATGCGGGACGAGATGGCCCTCCTCAACGAGGAGACGCGGGAAGAGCGGCAGAAGACCATCGAGGAGCGCCTGCGCGAGCTGGCCAGCTTCGACGAATCGGCCAAGGACTCCCTTCGGGACAAGCGGGACGAGGTCCTCCAGAAGATCCTGGACGAGATCGAGCGGGTGGTCACGGCCTACGCGAAGCAGAACGGCTTCGACCTGATTTTGAGCGACCGGGCGGTGCTCTACGGGGTCGACGCCATGGACATCACCGATGAGATCATCAAGATCCTCAACCAGCAGTACGGCAAGAAGGCCTGAGGCGCACGGGAACGGGGCCCAGAGCCTCGACCGGATCGCCAAGCTGATCCGCGGGGTCGTGGTCGGCGACGGGGCCACGCGGATCACCGGCATGTGCGGCATCCGGGAGGCCAAGCGGGGGGACCTCACCTTCGTGGCCAACTCCAGGTACCTCCAGCTCCTGGACTCCACGCGGGCCTCGGCGGCGATCACCTCCCGGGAGGTGAAGAGGGCCCCCATCCCGATCATCCAGACGGAGAACCCCTCCCTGGCGTTCGCGAAGCTCGCTTCCCTCATGAGCCCCGATACCCAGCGGCACCCGAGGGGGGTGAGCCCCAAGGCGGTGGTCGCCAAGGGGGTGAAGCTGGGGACCGGTGTGGCGATCCAGCCGTTCGCCGTGGTGGAAGAGGGGGCGCGGATCGGCGACCGCACGGTGGTCTACGCCGGCTGCTACGTCGGCCGGAACGCCTGGGTCGGGAACGACTGCCTGATCTACCCGAACGTCTCGATCCGGGAGAACGTGGAGATCGGCCACCGGGTGATCGTCCATTCGGGGACGGTGATCGGGTCGGACGGCTTCGGTTTCGCCACGGTGAAGGGGACGCACCACAAGATCCCGCAGACGGGCACGGTGGTGATCGAGGACGACGTGGAGATCGGCGCCGGCGTCACCATCGACCGGGCCCGGTTCGGGAAGACGGTCGTGGGCAAAGGGACCAAGATCGACAACCTCGTCCAGATCGCCCACAACGTGGTCATCGGCTCCAACTGCATCGTGGTGGCGCAGGCCGGCATCTCCGGCTCGACGACGCTGGGGAACAACGTGGTGCTGGCGGGCCAGGCCGGCCTCGCGGGGCACATCACGATCGGGGACAACGTCATGGTCGGCGCGCAGGCGGGGGTCACCAAGTCGGTCCCGGCCAACAGCAGCGTCTGGGGGCTCCCGGCGAAGCCGCTGGCCAAGGCCAAGCGGGTGAACGCCGCGATGCAGCGCCTGCCGGAGCTGTACCGGAGGGTGGAGGCGCTGGAAGAGCGTCTCCGGAAGATGGAGCGGAAATGACGCCCACCGCCGAGATCCCCGTGGAGCGGAGGGCCGGCCCGCGGCAGAGGACGATCCTGAAGCCGGCGCGGGTCGAGGGGGTGGGTCTGCACACCGGGCGGTCGGTGAAGGTGGAGTTCAAGCCGGCCCCTCCGGACAGCGGGATCACCTTCCTGCGCACGGACCTGGCCGGCTCCAGGCCGGTGACCGCCTCCGTCCCGACGATCCTGGACGTCACGCGCCGCCCCCGCCGCACGTCGGTGGGCAACGGGGCGGTGGAGGTGCACACCATCGAGCACCTCATGGCCAGCTGTGTGGGGAGCGCGGTGGACAACCTGCTGGTCGAGATCAGCGGCGAAGAGGTGCCCGGGATGGACGGCTCGGCGCACCCCTTCGTGGAGATCTTCAAGCGGGTGGGCTACCAGGAGCAGGCGGCGCCCCGGCGGGTCATCTCGGTGCGGGAGCCGGTCTGGCTCGAGGAGGGCCCCGCCGCGGTGGCGGTCTTCCCCTCCGATTCGTTCCGCATCTCCTACACGCTGAGCTACCCGGTCCCCAATCTCCCGGCTCAGTTTTTCGACGGGGAGGTGACGCCCGGGTTCTTCGAGAAGGAGGTGGCCCCTTCGCGCACCTTCTGCCTGGCGCAGGAGGTGGAGCAGCTGCGCAGGGGGGGCCTGGGCAAGGGGGCCAACTACGAGAACACCGTGGTCGTGGAGGCCAGCGGCCGCGTCGTCAACAACCGGCTGCGCTACCCCGATGAGTTCGTGCGGCACAAGGTGCTGGACCTGATCGGGGACCTGTACCTGCTGGGCGGCCCCCTGCAGGCGCACGTGGTGGCGATCCGCTCGGGCCACGCCCTGAACCTCCGGCTCATCCAGCGGCTCCGGCAGGTGCTGGAGCGGGGGAAGGAGAGCGGCATCCAGGCCCAGCACGTGGAGCCGGAGGCGGTCCAGCTGGACGCGCAGGCGATCCAGCGGATCCTGCCCCACCGCTACCCGTTCCTCCTCGTGGACAAGGTCGTCGAGATCGTCCCGGACAAGCGGGCGGTGGGCGTCAAGAACGTCACCGTCAACGAGCCGTTCTTCGCGGGGCACTTCCCCAAGCGGCCGGTGATGCCGGGGGTCCTCATCATCGAGGCGCTGGCGCAGCTCTCAGGGCTGCTCCTCCTGAACAAGCCGGAGAACCTCGGCAAGTACGCCTACTTCGTCGCCCTGGACCACGCCAAGTTCCGGCGGACGGTCCTCCCCGGGGACACGCTGGTCCTGGAGGCGCAGATCCTGCGCCTGCGGGCCAAGACCGGCCAGATGCGGACGCGGGCCTTCGTGGACGGCAAGCTCGCCGCCGAGGCGGATCTAATGTTCGCCCTCCTGGAGGGCGAGGAGAAGCTGTAAGCGTCTGCTGCAAAAGGGCCATCTGCTGCGTTGCACGCTGCGCTCCCTTGTGCGGCGTATATACTCCATACGCCTCCGCGGTCGCTTGCGTGCGCCTTGCATCGGACCCTTTTTCAGCAGACTTGCTTTTTGCGGAGGATGGATGGGAACGCTGGGACTGATCGCGGGCAACCGGACCTTCCACTTGCAAGTGGCCCGGGCCGCCAGGCTGTTGGGGTACCGGGTGGTCGCCGTGGGGTTGAAGGAGGAGACCGATCCGGCCCTGGAGGGGGAGGTGGACGCGATGCACTGGGTCTCCCTCTCGGAGGTGGGTGATGTGCCGGGGATCCTGCGGCGCGAGGGGGCCGAGGAGTTGATTCTGGCCGGACAGATCAAGCCGGAGTGGCTCCTGCAGGGCGAGGACCGGTTCGACGGGGTCGTCCAGCAGCTCTTTCGCCTGATACCGGACCGGTCGGGACTCTCCGCGATGAAGATGGCGGTGCGCTACTTGGAGTCCCAGGGGTTCAATGTCCTCCACTCCGGGACGTTCCTCAAGGAGTGGGTCCCCGGCGCCGGGGTGCTGACGCGGCGGGCCCCGAGCACCGAGGAGCAGGAGGAGATCCGCTTCGGGCTCCCCATCGGCCGGCAGGCGGCCCGGCTGGGGATCGGCCAGACGCTGGTCGTCCGGCGCAGGGCGGTGGTGGCCGTGGAGGCGATCGAGGGCACCGATGCGGCGATCCGGCGGGCCGGGCAGATCGCCGGGCCGGGCTGCGTGGTGATCAAGGCGCTCGAGCCGGACCACGACATGCGCTTCGACATCCCGGTCGTCGGGGTGGACACGCTCCGGGCGATGCGGGAGGCGGGGGCGGCGTGCCTGGCGGTGGAGGCGGGGCGGACCCTGCTCTTCGACCTCCCGGAGGTTGTGCGGGAGGCGGACGGCGCCGGGATCGCCATCGCAGCCGTATGAGGGCCGCCGCTGTGGGCCCGCAATGAGCCGGCTGCGGGTGGGGCTCGCCCAGATCAATGTCACCGTGGGCGACATCAAAGGCAACGCCGAGAAGATCTGCAGGTACATGGAGCTGTCCCGGCGGCGGCGGGTGGACCTGGCGCTCTTCCCGGAGCTGGCGGTCACCGGGTACCCGCCGGAGGACCTGCTGTTCAAGCCCTCCTTTATCCGGGACAACCTGGCCGCCCTGCGCCGCATCGTGTCGAAGAGCCGGGGGATCTGCGCGGTGGTGGGATACGCGGACCGGGACCGGTCCGGGGCGCTTTACAATTCGGCGGCGGTCCTGCGCAACGGCCGCCTGATCCACCGGTACCACAAGATGATGCTCCCCAACTACGGTGTCTTCGATGAGAAGAGGTACTTCGCGGCGGGGAAGAGGCCGCTCGTATTTGCCGTGCCTCTGAAACCGGTACCGGGTACCGATGTTTTGGTGGGCCTTTCCGTCTGCGAGGACATCTGGCGGGACGACGGCCCCTGCGTACCCGAGGCCGCCTTGGGGGCGCGCCTGCTGGTGAACATCTCCGCCTCCCCTTACCACGCGGGG
>CAYJUA010000062.1:0-9343 GCA_964373295.1 uncultured Planctomycetia bacterium | reverse complement strand
GGGCGCTGACGGCGAACCAGGCGCCGGCCAGGGTGGCCAGCGCCACGACATAAAAAGCCGCCTTGGCGGCAAGTTCGAATGGTCCAACGGCATCCGCCATGAGAGAAGGATTATACCAAAGGTGCCAGGTCGACCCGGCCCCTTTTGGGCGTGCTATAATCCGCGTCTATGGCGACGCCGGCGATCAAGAGGGTCAGCTCCAAAACGATCTACCGGGGCCGGGTGGCCAACCTCTCCCTGGACACCTTCCGCACGTCGGAGGGGCGCTCCTTCCTGCGCGAGACGATCCACCACCCGCCGTCGGTGGTGATCCTGCCGGTCACGCCGGCGGGCAAGATCCTCCTGATCCGGCAGCACCGCCACGCCGTCGGCCGCACCCTCTACGAGATCCCGGCCGGCACCAGCGAGGCCAACGAGCCGCTCTCGCGCTGCGCCCGGCGGGAGCTGGCCGAGGAGACCGGCCACCGGGCCGCGCGCTGGCAAAGGGTCTGCGAGTTCTACCCCGCTCCCGGTATCTCCACCGAGCGGATGGTCCTCTACGTGGCCTCCGGGGCTGTCCCGCTCAAGCGCGGCACCCATTTCGACGAGGACGAGCAGATCACCGTGCTCCCGACCTCGCCCCGGAAGGTCCTTCAGATGGTCCGCGCCAACCGGATCGTCGACGCCAAGTCGATCATCGGCATCCTCTGGGGCCTCCGAAGGATCCGCTGGTGAGCCGATGCTGACGCCCACGCTCGAGCTGCTCACGAAGGTCGAGGGGATCTGCCGCCGGCAGCGCCGGTACAAGCCGGAGGCCTACCTGTTCGTGCTGGCCGGCCTGCACGCGACGGTGAGCCGCCTCCCGGAGCCGCGCCACGTCACCGGCCAGGAGCTGGCCGAAGGGCTCCGGATCCACGCGCTCGACCAGTTCGGGCCGCTCGCCGCGCAGGTCTTCGAGCACTGGGGCGTCCAGTCGACGGAAGACTTCGGCCGGATCGTCTTCTCCCTCGTCGACGCCCGGCTCCTCCGCAAAACCGAGGAGGATTCCCTGGCCGATTTCACGGGCCTCTACGACTTCTCCGACGCCTTCAACCCTCATTCACTCTTCAAGCTCTCCGACGAGAGCTGACGCGAATGTGTTATGCTGGTGCACTTGGGTTCCCGCATGAGAACGATCTGGACCAACAAAGCGCGGTCCTTTAAAGAAGCCGAGGAGTTTGACGCCAGGTTCTGGCGAAAAGCCGGAGCGGCAGGTCGATTCAGTGCGGCCTGGCTGATGATCGGGGAATGGCTAAAGATCAAGAGGCTGCATGGAAGTCAGTCCCGACTACGAAGATCTGTTCAAGGTACTGAACGCCTGTAAGATCAGATATCTGGTCGTTGGCGGCTACGCCGCGATCTACCACACGGTGCCCCGCTTCACGAAGGACATCGACGTCTGGATCTCGCCGGATGCCAACCCTCCTGACGCCATCTTCCGCGCTCTCAAACAGTTCGGAGCTCCGCTGAGAGGTTTCCAGCCGGAAGATTTTCTGGACAGGAAACTGATCTACCAGATTGGGGTCCCGCCGGTACGAATCGACATTATGATGAGCGTTCCAGGCCTGCAGTTCGAACCCGCCTGGAAGAATAGGAAGAGGGACAAGTACGGCCGAACCCCCATATGGCTTCTCGGCCTTAAGGACCTCATGCAGGCCAAGAAGACTGCCCGCAGACCGCAAGACCTGATTGATCTGAGGAAACTCTCCCGCAGGGAAAAGTAGGTTCTCGCCGGCGGTGTGTTAATATATACAAAGTCAGTTAATTTTTCTCCATTTCGCCGCTTTCTTCAGCCATACTTTTAAGTACATGAAACCCTCGCTGATGAAACGGCTTCTGGCCCTTTCCCTGGCCGCGCAGATCGCCCTGCCCGGCAGCGCCCTCGCCCTGCGCGAACCGCAGGAGGACACGGCTGTTGATCTAATTCGAGAGCGCCTCCTGACCAGCCCTGCGCCCGCCCCGTCCACCGGGAAGGAGGGCGAGCCCGCCGCCGGGCGGGCGGAGTGGGATCTGACCATCCCGGAACCGGCGGAACAGCACCCCCTGCCCAGCTTCGAGGCCGTGGTGGAGGAGATCCTGCAGGCCATACGCGCCGCCCGCCAGGCCAAAGGGGGTGGACAGATCTGGGTGGGCATTGAGGGCCCCGGCGGAGTGGGGAAGAGCTTCCTCATCGGCGCGCTGCGGGGTGCTCTTCAAGCGGAAGACATTCCCTCCATCGAGCTGGATGAAGGCCGGCTGGGGCTCGTGGACCGCCCGACGCGAGACCAGCGCAGGCTCCAGAAGGACCCGGCCCCGGGGACCCAGAAGAGCTACGGGTACCGCTGGGATAAGATCGAAGCGGATATCGCGACCGTCCGGAAGACGGCGCAGGGAACGGTGGCGCTCAGCGAGCTGTACAACCACACTACCGGGCTTGTGGGCGAAACGGACACCGTGGCGTTTTCCACCGACAGCGTAGTCTGCTACGCCGGGCACTACCTGTCCGATGAGGGCCATTACCCTCCCCGGAGCTTTGACGTCCATATCCTCCTCGACGCGGGCAGGGGCACCCTGCAGGACCGCAGGCGCGCGCGGGACCCTCAGCGGTCCTCCGGAGCGCGGACGCCGGACCAGGTCGAAGAGTTGTTTGACACCGTTTACCGGCCGGACTGGGAAGAGCATGTGGCGGCGGCCCGCCCACAGGACAAGGCGGACCTCGCCTACAACCTCACCGACCCGACACACCCCGTCCGCCTGACCTACGCAGGCGGGGAAGAGGGGGAGCGCGCCGCCGGGCGGGCGGAGGCGGAGAAGCTCCTGCCGGCGGGTTGGAAGCTGGAGCTCGATCCGGATTTGCTGTCCCGGCTCCATCCGGGACTGCAGCCGATGATCCGCACGTACCTGGTCCCGGCGACCCTGGCCGTGACCCGCGGCCAAGAATCCCTCCGTCTCATGGACGAACTCCACGAAACGACCCGCTTGTTAGGGGTCACCTCGCGGGCGGCCGAACGCTCGTTCCGAACGGTCTTGGCCCGAGATGCCTATCTTCAGACGGACTTTTTCAGGTGGTTCAACGCGTACGTCCTCCTGCCGTCCGGACTGGCATTGGACTTCGACCCTGCCGCCCGGACGATCCGGCTGATCCCCGCGGAGGGCTATGAGCTGATCCGCCTCCCCGGGGAGGATGTCCCCGTCACCCTGGCTTACACCTCCGCCGACCCTACCGGAGAGCCGGATTCGGTTGGCTGGGAATTCATGGGGATGGCCTTCGTCCGCCCTTCCACGAGCCGCAGGGAAATGGCTCTGGCGAGGCGAGAGGAGCTCGGACACGCGTGCGACTTCCTCCTGCGCGTCCGGAGCCCCGAGAACCCCCTGGGCCACTCCAGCGCCGCGGCCATGCTCGGGCGGTTCCATTTCCTTGCCCGCGCGGACCTCGGAGACTTCGCGCAGTCGGCCGCGCAGGGAGACGCCCAAGCCACGCTCAATCTGATCAAGGAGAGCCGCGCGCTCATGCGAGAGATGGCCGAACCGGACAACCGGCAGGCTTACGCTGAGCTCCTTCTCGGGCAGGGCATCGTCGAGCGATTCCGATCCGCGCCATCGAAAGGCGAACCTCTCTACATGCGGCTGCCGGCCGCCGCCGCCGCCGTCTGGGCCGCCGCCCGCCTGTTCTCGCCGGACGGCTCCGGCCCACAGAACGCTTCTGAAGCGCAGGCGGCCGCGCGCGGGCTGTGGGAGAGCCAGTTCGGCGCGGACGACCCGATCCGGCTCCCCGGGCGGCGGGTCCATCCCGTCACGAACGTCGAGGCCGCGCGGCAGATCGCCCGCCTCCAGCGCATCGCCCGAAAACTCGCTGCTGGGAAGGAGGGCGAGCCCGCCGCCGGGCTGGAGGAGCAGTGGCTGGAGGACGCGGAGGCGGCCTTCGAGGTCCAGAACGGTTACTCCCTGGCCATCCTGCCGAACGGCCACATGCTGATTGGAACGCACGATGGAACGATCGTGGGGACGAAGGGCGCCGGCCGGCCCCGCTGGACATGGACCGCCGATTCGGTCCCTGAAACCATCGCCATCGACCCCAACGGGGAGTATGTCCTCGCCCAGACCCGGGACGGCTCGCTCTTCCTCTACGACCTGAAAGCCACGGGCTACGGGAAGCTGCAGCTTCGCTGGCCGGTCTATTCTGTCGCCATCCACCCGAAACGGGAAATCCTCTACGTGGGGGATGGGAACGGCTGGCTCTCCGCATACAAAAAGACAGGCAACAGTGTGACCATCGACGACTCCGCGGGCATCACCCACAACCAAGTCTTGACCCGTATCGCGGTGGACCCTGCCAACGGTAACTGGATCGCCACAGCGGATGGCGGGTGGCGCGTGCTGCTCTGGTCTTCTGAAGAGCTTGATTACGAGGCGGAGCTGCTCCATCACGCAGGCGTTCGTTCCATCGCCTTCCATCCGGACGGGACTCGCCTGGCCTGCGGCACGGACGACGGCGCCGTGGTGATCTGGTCCATGCAGGACCGGAAGATCTGGGCGCGGCTGGAGGATCCGACCCTGACCCACCCTATCCACCGCGTCGTCTTCAGCCCAGACGGAAGGCAGATCGCCCTGATCCGCAGCGGCTGCCTCGAGGTCTGGGATTATGCCTCCGGGAAACTGCTTCAGCGGTTCTGGGCCGACGACCAACTGACCGACCTCGCCTTCAGCCCGAAGGGGGATCTCCTGTCGGTCATCGATGTGAACGGGAAAGTCCGCGTCTGGCGGCCCAGGGGGCAGGCCGGAGGGCGCCAGCCGGCGCCTTTTGTGGCCTCTCAAGCGGAGCTCGCCACGGTCAGGGAGACGCCGGCCGACGCCTGGCACGTGGGTGGAATCCGGCTGGAGGCCTCCGCAGAGGGTGAGGGTTCGCTGCTGCTGGTGCATGATCCCACGCTTTACCACTCGGGGCAGGGCGCGTGGGGAATTCCGCTGTCCCGCGGCCAGCTCCGTGCCCTGGCGAGAAAAGGGAGTGTCCCGCTCGATCACATGTCCGGGACGGCCCTTCCGCAGTCCGGCACCGAGGCGGCCCCCTGGGACCCGCACCGCGCGAGGGTTTCTCTGCCGGAAGGAGGTATCGCGGAGATTCAGATGGACCTTGGCCGCGGCGTCCTGAAAGTCCGCGAAGCGGACGGAAAGGATGGATGGAACGATGTGGCCCTCCCCTCCGAGATCAGTGCCTTCCTCTCTCAGCGGGACTCAGCGATCTGGGTCCTGGCCCGGGAGACGAAACGCCGGGGCCGGCCGGCGGCGGAGGTGTGGCTGCTCGCCGCAAACGGCGTCCAGCGGACGGCCGCCTGGGTGAAGGGATATCTCGCCAGGAATTCCCAGGGCCGGTTGGAGTTGACGTGGGGCGCGTGCAAGCAAAAAGAAGGGGTCTTCTTGCGGGGGCTGGCCTACGCGTCGAGGCAGGCCGCTGTGTTCACCTACAACCCTGTGGCAAGAAAGCTGATCCGGCTGGACGCAGCGCCCACGTCCACCGGGAAGGAGGGGGAGCCCGCCACCGGGCTGGAGGGGATCGAGCTGGGCAAGCCGCAGCCCTTGGCGGACGGGCAGGCGGGGGAGGTGATCCCGGTGACCGTCCGCGACGAGGGGGCGCGGGCCTCCGGCCGCGCGGTGCTGATCGACCCCGGCCGGGCGATCCTTCGGCAGGTCGTCAACCCGGCGGTGACCTCCGACCAGTGGCCCGGGCCGGCGATCCGCGACATGCCGAAGCAGGAACAGCCGGGCCTGCCCCTGGACCGGATCATCGCCGACCCGACCCAGCTCGACCCCAGCTACTCCGCCCCGGAGAACGCGCGCCCCGTCTTCGCGTCACACTGGCTCCAGACGAACTTCTGGGAGCCGCAGGGCTTCCTTATTCGGGACGGCCAGCTTGTCGCCATCCCCGGGGTCACCTGGTCGGCGGAGCCCGAGGTCCTCGTGCTGGACGGCGGAGCCCCTGGTCTGCGGCATCTCTCTCTCCTCAACGGCCTGCCCCAGACCGAAGGGGTCGGCAACGCCGTCGTCGGCCCGGTCCTCGTCCGGGACGGGCAGGATCTCTCCGGCGAGATCCAGCAGTACCCGCCCGACCACCCCAACCCCAATCAGGTCCGCTGGGACCCGGCAACAACGCGGGCCGCCTTCTCCGCGGTGGGGTGGATCCCGCCCCGCGCGCCGGGAGAGAGCGGCCGGCTGGTCTTCCTGTCCCTCGCGGGCAGCGTGGAGGACCTCGGCCAGGGGATCCACCAGGTGTCGGTCGGGAACATGGCCCGCGCCATGATGGCCCTCGGGGCGACGCAGGCCATCCTCCTGGGTGGCAGCATGGATGTCCAGCAGTGGGTAGCCGGCGACGGCGCCGTGCCGGGGATCCTGGGCCACCACTCGAACTCGCCCCACGACTCGGGCCGGAACCTGAACGCCGCCGCCCTGCTCGTCTACGCCTCCGCCCCCGAGGCGCCGGCGGTTTCGGAGGAGGACCGGAAGAAGCTCCTCCACAGGGCTGAATTGGCCAGGCGGCGCTTTCGTCTCTCCGGGTACGGATGGGCGAATGACCTGCGGGATCCCGGGACGCCCGTGCGGGTGGGTGAGGTCCAGATCACCAGCGAGGACAGTTCTCTGGTGCCAGTGATCCTCCTGGGTCCAGGCGAGAAAGGGCCGCTCTCCGGATATGACTGCCTCAACTGCGCGGCGTGGATTGTCCGGATGCTCAAGAGGGACGGGATCAAAGCCGAGGTGCTGAAAGTGAGCGACGCGATCTGGCACGCGGACAACGCGGCCTTGATTTCCGACGGCGGGGTTCTCGTCTCGGCCACTCCCGGAAAGCGGCAGATCCAGGGCCTCCCCGGCGTGGAGGGGCCGGGCCTCAAGAGCCAGGTGCCCGAGCACCCCATCGGATGGAGTCTCCAGGAGGCCCAGAAGCGCCTCAAACAGCGCGATGAGGAAGGCCTTGAAATCAGCGGCCGGATGGTGCCGATGTCCTGGCACAACCTCGGGCGCGGCTGCTCCGCCGCCCTGATGGGTGGGATCGAGCTCGTGCGGACGGGGCCAAAGCAACCGTGGTCCCCCGTCGACCGCCTCGGCTTCCAACTCACGGCGGCTGCGGTGGAGGGGGACCAGGCCGGCCCAGAGCTGACCCTGCGGATCGAGATCCCGGCGGGCAGCCTGGCGGAGCTGAGGAAGCGGATCCTCCAGTCCGGGCCGGGCGAGGTCCTGGCGGCCGCCCGCGAGGTGGCCGGCGCCGTCGTCTCCGCGCCGGACCCCGCCCAGGTCCCACAGGACGCCCAGCGGATCGCGCAGCTCCTCCTCGACAACCAGGACCTCCTCTACCACATGATCGCCAAGCTTGACCCCCAGGATGAGATCCTCAAGAGATACACCGCTGGCCGGGCGGAAGCGGAGAAGCCGCAGCCCTACAAGGAGCTCCACGCCAGCTACGACGATGTCGTCCGGATCCTGCGGGAGCACGACCAGAAATACCAGATCCAGCTGCTGCAGTTCTACACCGGCCCGGACAAGATCGAACCGAGCGCCTGGCATTTCCGCAATCCCACGAATCCGCCTCCGGGTATGGATTTCGCCGACCTGTTCATGGAGGAGGCAGCCCATCACTTCGGAGAAGAGGGAGCGAAACAGCAGACCTACTACCTGTTCATCGAGCCGGACCGCGACGACAAGCCGGGCTACCTCTGCGCCGAGGTCATGGCGGACGAGCCAGCCGCGCCGCCCGCCGGCGCGGCGGAATCCGGCGCCCACTTCGTGGACCAGACCTCCCAGTCCGTGCTGGCGCTCTTTGAGCAGTTCGAAGAAAACGAACACTCGCCTAACCAGCTGGAGTTCTACTCGGACCCGACCCTCCCTCCGAAGGTTGCCTACAGTCTGACAACCGCCGCGGCCGCGCAGACTGCCTTCCAGCAGATGGCCCAGGAGGACGCCCTCGCCGCGGGCCCCGGGCCGCGCCTCTACGACGTTCTCCTGTCCTGGGTCCCCATGGAGGGCTGGGTCGTGGAAGTGTTCGCCCACGCCCCCGAGCAGGATGAGAAGGATATCCAATCGCTGACTCCGGAGGAGTTCCGCGAACTGTACGGCGACCAGGCCGACCAGGTGCCGGGGGCCGCCACCGATCTCCTGGTGGTGCCGGAGGGGGCACAGGTCACGCTCCACTGTCCGGATACGCTGAGAGACGAAGTGCAGGCGCTTATCGACCGAGATCACGGCATGCTTCCCGGGCTGACCATTGATCGGGCGGATATCCCCACCTCGCCGGACGGCTTCGGGCCGCACCCCCTGCTGATCCTCGATGCCGCCCTGGTCGAGCCGCTCCCCGCGCATCTCAGCGGCACAAAGACACCGGTGATTGAGCACTGGAAGGGACTCCCCTTTGACCGGCCTCTCCCGCAGCTTGTCGCCGTGGCCCTGGCTGGCGACCTGGACGCCAAGTCGGTCCAGCTCCTCACGGCCTGGCGCTTCGAGAAGGACGGCCGCGCCTACATCGTCTTCGCCGTCCAGGCGTAATCCCTCTCCGCGGGCAGGGTTGATGCCATGATGTCATTATGCTATACTTCCTATACAGGAGGAGCATGCCATGGTCCGAACAATGGAGTATCTGCCGGAGTCGCTTCATAAAAGCCTGCGGCATCTTGCGATTGAAAGAGACACTTCCCTGACGGGGCTGATCCGCGAAGGGGTGGAAGCTCTCTACCACGAGGACCTCGAGGACCTTAAGATCGGACAAAGGCGCCTCAGGGCACATCTGGCGCATCCTGAGCGCGCCGTTTCGTACTCCAGCTATCGGAGCCGCCGGCGCCGACGCGCCGCGTGAGCTACGCCGTTCACCTTCACCTAACCCAAGGCCTTTCGGCGCCCAAAAAATAAAGGGGCGCCTCCATCGGATCCGGATCGGACATTGGAGAGTTATCTACGCCATCCTGGATGACAGACGCGAGGTGATCATCCTCCGGGCAGCCCGGCGCGACGAACAGACCTACAAGTTCCTCACCCGGGACAAGTAAAGTGCCTGACCACACCCCACACCGGTGCGGGACGGTGGCGATCGTCGGGCGGCCCAACGTGGGCAAGCCCACCCTGGAAAGGCTCCGATTTTGACCGGCCCCTCATCCAGCTCGTCGCCATCGCCTATGCCGGCGACCCGGACGCCAAGTCGGTCCAGCGCCTGGCGGTCTGGGGCTTCGAGAAGGACGGCCGCAGCTACACCGTCTTCGCCGTCCAGGCGTCATGTCTTGATTCTTGCAAAATAGAAATCGACTTCTATAATGTAAGCATGGCGTGTCCTGAAGCTGTCGTAAGCCAGCGGGTGCAAGTCCCAGCCGGGGTA
>CAYJUA010000061.1:6319-9399 GCA_964373295.1 uncultured Planctomycetia bacterium | reverse complement strand
GAGCGCCGTGCGGATCGCCGTCTCCGCGGTCTCGTAGTCCCGCACCTCCCCCACCATGATCACGTCCGGGTCGTGGCGCAGGATCGCCCGCAGGGCGGCCGCGAAGGTGAATTCGATCTTCGGGTGCACCTGCATCTGGGTGACGCCGGGGAGCAGGTACTCCACCGGGTCCTCGATCGTGATGATCTTCCGCTTGCGGTCGTTGAGCCGGGCGAGCGCCGCGTAGAGGGAGGTCGTCTTCCCCGAGCCGGTGGGCCCGCTGACGAAGACGATCCCGTGCGGCTTCAGGAGCAGCTGCTCCAGGATCGCCTGGTGGTCCGGCAGGAGGCCCAGCTGCTCCAGCCCCAGGAAGATGTTGGAGGAGAGGAGCCGCACCATCACCGCCTCGCCGTACGCGCTGGGGAGGATCGAGATCCGCAGGTCCAGGTCCTTGCCCCCCACCCGCACCTTGGCCCGGCCGTCCTGCGGGAGCCGGTGCTCGGCGACGTTCAGGTGCGCCATCACCTTGATGCGGGAGACGATGCCGGGATGGAACCGCTTGAGCCCCGGCGGCACCGGGATGTCGTAGAGGATGCCGTCCACCCGGTAGCGGATCATCAGCTGGGTTTCGTACGGCTCCAGGTGGATGTCGGTGGAGCGATCCCGCACCGCCTCGAGGAAGAGCTGGTTGACGAACTTGATCGTGGAGGCCTCCCCCCCGATCTTGTCCAGGTCGGCCACCGCCTCGGTGAGGTCCGCGCCGGAGGGCAGCTCCTCCGTGGCCGCCATCTGCTCCACCGTGTCGGCGCCGACGCCGTAGTGCTGGCGGATCGCCTCCTCCAGCTCGATCACGCTGGCCATCGCCGGCTGGACCGGGCAGCCGGCCAGCATCCGCACCTCATCGAGGGCCTTCGTGTCCAGGGGGTCGGACATGGCGACGATGAGGGTCCCCTTCTGCTCCTGGACCGGCAAGACGTGGTATCGCGCGGCCACCCGCGCGGGGACCTTCTTGATCAGGGACGGATCGACCGACTGCCTGCGCAGGGAGAGGTAGGGGACGCCGAGCTGCTTGGCCAGCACCGGCAGAAGGTTCTCATCGCTGGCATATCCCAGGCGGACCAGCGTGGCGCAGAGCGGCTCCCCCGGCGTCCGCTGCTGCTCCCGCAGGGCCTCCTCGAGCTGCTCCGGGGTAATCACCCCCTCCTGGATCAGCAGCTGCCCGATCTTCGTGTGCCCGCGCTTCACCGCCATCCCTTTCACGAGGCCCAGTGTATCACGGCCCCTCACCAGACATAGTAGCGGAAGGTGGCCGCGGCCTCGCGCCCGTCATCCGTGGTAACGGTCAATGTTGCCGCCACCCACGACCTCCAATATCTCCAAAGATACTGGTACTGTCTGATGTTTACCAGGCCATTCATCCCGACCGTTCCCCTCAGAACCCTCCCATCCCCCATGCTCAACACATAAGTCATCGGTCTGCTTCTCGGATCTTGCACCGACGCGGAAGCTCTCGCCCAGGTCCACGCACCCAGGGGCTCAACCCTGAACCCCGTGATCCCTGGCGCTGGCGGGGGGGGCGGAGGGGGCGACACCACGTGGATCGACACGGTCTCAGAATCTGAGGCGCCCTCTGGATCCTCGACCTTGAAGGTCGCCGGATACGTCCCCGGAAGAACGTCCCTTCCGACGTTCCACCCAAAAATGGCTCCATTCGACACCGGATAGAAGAACGACCCATCGGGCTTTTCCACCGCCGTGTATGTCAGCGGACCCCCGTCCTCGTCCGTCGCGCTGAGCCGGATCGAGACCCGCCCTCCCGCCTGCACCGTCTGATCCCCGCTGGGCTGAAGCTGGAGCACCGGCGCGTGGTTCTCGCGGATGTAGGGCACCCCCAGCCCCCAGACATAGACGGAAGTCCGCTCCTTGCTTCTTCCAAGCTCCTCCTCTTCAGGATCCCACGCCACCTCCGCCGCAGAGGACGCGACGACATCCGTCATCCTGTCGCCGTTGACATCGGTGACCACCGGCGGCGCCATCACCCGAGACTCGGTGAAGAGGTTGTGGCCCGGCAATTCGCCGTTGAGATCAATGGGCGACCCGTCCGCATTCCACGCGTAGACCCCTCCGCTGGTGCTGACATCACCGCTGCTGACAAGCTCGGGCTGGATCCCGCCGGCGCCGGTCACCACATCCGGCTTGCCGTCCCCCGTGACGTCTGCCAGAACGGGGCAGGTCAGCGTATCCGCGAGCGGGTTGGTCTGCTGCGGCCAGCCCGGCAGCACCTCACCCCGGGAGTTCAGCAGCCACACCGAAGGTCCCTGCGCGACACAGATTTCCAGCCGCCCATCGCCGTCGACATCGCCAAGCGCGGGAGATGTCGAGAAGCCGACATCCCGGAGCGCAGGCCAGCCGTCCTTGACCTGTCCGTTCCGGCCCAGGACAAAGATGCCGCCCACCGGGCTGCTGTCGAACCGGCTGATCCCGCGGCCGACGACGACGTCGTGGTACCCGTCCCCATCCACATCTCCCACGGCCGGCGACCCGAACGCATGCCCCCCGATCATGCGGGCCCAAACCAGCGTGCCATCGCGGTTCCACGCCGCAATCCCCTCCCCGTAAGGCGTCACAATCTCCAATTCGCCGTCGGCATCCAAATTGCCGACCTCCGGGAAAACCGGCCGGGGGGGCGGGGCCCGGAAGCTCACCGGATCGTACGGGAACCGGATCTCCGACAGCATCCGCCCATCATGGGAAAAGACAAACAGGCTGTGCGCGAAGCTGTTGCCGCCGGTATGCCGGATCCCCTCCGTCATCGCCAAGAGTTCCCTCTTCCCATCCCGGTCCAAATCCGCCAGGCTCAGGGCCTCGTGCGTCCCGATCGGGGCGGTCGCCGGCCAGCCGGTCAGCCTCGTCCCATTCCGATCAAACCCATAGATCTGGTCCGGACGCAGGTCGTACCTGCGAAAACTGGCAAAGATCTCCCGGGTGCCGTCCCCGTTCACATCGCCCACCGCGGGGATGAGACGCCCCGGCGCCTGGGGACCCGGGTCGCCCAGATCCTTGTCCCACAGCAGGGAGCCGTCGTGCCGGAACACCCACAG
>CAYJUA010000061.1:0-6219 GCA_964373295.1 uncultured Planctomycetia bacterium | reverse complement strand
CTCCGATGCCCCCCGACAATGATCTCTCCTCCGCCCCCATCGCCGCCCAGATCGGCCACCCGGACATCTCCCCGGTACGACAGCTGATCCACAGGGCCCGGATGATCGACATGCCTGGGCCATCCCGGCATCAAGCGCCCGTCAAGATGGATCATGAAGGCGGAGGCCTCCGTCGATCCGTAAGAGGTGAGCACCTTCAGTCTCAGCGTGTAGAATCCCCGGTCGGGGGCTGCCGCATCGCTCGCCGGCAGCGCGGAGGTGTCCCAGGTGCCCAATACCCCTTCGAACCCTGCTGCGCCGCCCCCCGCGGGTCCCAGGAGCCGGATCCCCGCCGTGTGCCACACCGCGGGGTGCCTGCCTTCGCCGTACTCAAGGAGATAACCCCGGCAAGCAACCTCAAACCGCCCCGTGATCGTGAGGAGCTCTCCCCTGCGATAGATATCGTTGTGCCTGGGGCTCAAGATCTTGAAGTTCTTGACCCAGATGTCGCAGCGCTCCCTCAGGGTGCCATCGGCTGTCTCCACCACAAGCTGCAGGGTGTGCGCCCCATCCGGCACCTGGCTGGTGTCGAACCGGCCCAGCTCGCCTCCCCGCACAGCCCTTGCGGAGGTGTGGAAGCGGGTCCACTGGGACGGAGAGGGATTCACACCCGGGCCATGCTCCAGGTGATACCTCAAGAAGGTTTCACCCGCCGCGGTGCCTCGGATGGCCTTCACGCCGGAGATCTCGCGCTCCAGCGGACCCAGCACCCCTTCCGGGGGCTGGAGGATTCGAACCGCGGCGGCGGCGGCGACCCTCCCACCGATGGGGTAATCCGACGTGAGATCGACCGCTGACAACATCAGAGCGCTCTCCACCTTTTCCGGGGTGAAGTGGGGGCTGCGGCAGAGGACCAGCGCGGCCACCCCTGCCGCCTGCGGGCAAGCCATGGAGGTTCCTGAGAGAAAACCGTAGCCGCCCGGCAGCGTGGACAGGATCTCCACTCCCGGAGCGCCCACCTTGACTTTGTTCCCCCAGTCTGAGAAAGCGGCCCTCCGGTCCTCTCCGTCCGTTGCCGCCACCGCGATGACCCCCTCCAGGTTGGCCGGGCCCACTCTCTTCACGTTGATTCCCCAGTTCCCGGCCGCCGCGAGGCTCACCACTCCTCGCGCGTAGGCGTACCTGAAGACGGACTCCATCGATTGGCTCCTTCCCACATAGGCCCAGGAGTTGCTCAGGACGTCCGCCCCGCTCCTCACCGCGTACGCGACACCGCTCGCCAAAGAAGAAACGGACCCGGTCCCGTCGTCCCCCAGCCCTTTCACCGCCATGATCGCGGCCGAAGGGGCCGCGCCGGCGCCGCCCTGCCCGTTGTTCCGAACCGCGGCGGCCGTCCCGGCGCAGTGGGTGCCGTGGCCGTTCCCGTCCATCGGGTCGGCGTTGTTGTCGGCATAATTCCACCCGCGGACATCATCCACGCACCCGTTCCGGTCATTATCCTGCCCGTCCCCCGGGACCTCGCCCGCGTTGATCCAGAGATTCGCCGCCAGGTCCGGGTGCGTGTAATCCACGCCCGTGTCGATCACCGCGATCACGATCCCCTTCCCCGGGTCGAGGTTGGCCTCGCCCTGGAGGGCCGCCCAGGCCTCGGGCGCCTTGATCCTCTTCAGGCCCCATTGAAACGGATAGAAGGGGTCGTTGGGATCCGCTTGAACCTTGACGAGGTAGTCCGGCTCCGCGTATTCCACGGCAGGATTCGCCGCGTAGGCCGCGGCCAGCGCCGGGATGTCCGCGGAGGGGTCGACCTCGAGCAGGTGGGTCCCGTCAAGCGTGGGCGCCGCCGCCCCCTCAGGGGCACGGGCCTGCCGCCGTTCCAAGCGCTCCACCAGCTCCTCGGCGGCGCGGATCTGGCCGTCCAACTTCGCCTTCTCTTCCTCTAACCGCGCCTGGTAATCCTTGGACTCGGCCGACTCCTTGTCCGACCACCAGTACCAGTCCCGGTGGTCCTTGCTCTCCGGCCCCTCCCGCTTCTTCCTCAGGTCCGCCAGGCGATCCTGCGCCGGGGGCACCACAGGGAAGATCTCGCGCGTGCCGCTCACCCCGAACTGCTGGTTGAGCGCCTCGAGGTCGGCGAGGGCCGCGCCCTCCTTCAGCTTGACGATCAGCTGACCAGGGGCATACTCCGGCTTTGGCTCGGAGAACTCCGCCGGGATGGCGTCGGCCGGCCCTTCCACGATTCCCGGAAGATCGGCTGGCTGCGCGTCTGCCAAAGAGGGTGTTTGTAAAAGGACGAAGGAAATCAGCAAAAGAAAAGAGGCCGCGCGCGGGAAAGCAACTCGAAGCCAAGACAGGCAGTTCATCGCATCCTCCTCACGGTCCACTTTTCTCCATTGGCAGATTGACAAGCGCTTGCGCCTAATTCAAGATTACCTGATACAACAGCGAATGTGGGAGAAAATTACTCCTGGATCTGCGCGATATGGTCTGGCTCGGCGTACTCCACCAGGTCGGTCAGCCCCGAGAAGTCCTGCACGGCCTGGAGGACATCACCCCCGCCGCCGAGGGTGAGCACGTAGGCGCGGCCAAGCCCGCTCGGGTCGTCCTCCCGCGCGTCGGGGATCAGCGGCTGCCACTGCGCGACGCCGTTGCGCTCGCTGGCCGTCCGGAGAGACTCAAACGGCAGGCGGTCCGAGGTGAGCTCCCCCCACCGCTCCCATTCCTGCCGGACCCGCACGGACGCCTCCTCCCGGAGTTTCACCAGGATCCGGCCCGCAACGTACTGGGGGCCCTCCCCGCCCGGCTCTTCATCGCTGGAGCGGACGACCGCCGAAGCGCTGGCGCAGCCGACCAGGAGGCCGATGCCGCAGAAGACTGCAACCGCGGTTGATCTCATGATGCGGTCTCGCTCATTCCAATTTTACTACCGCCTTCTTGCCAAGCGCCTTGGCAATACGCAGAAGGGTATCCATCGAAAGATTCTCCCTGCCGTTCTCGACCCTGGAGATGAACTGCTGAACGACCCCCAGTCTGGAAGCCACCTCGGTCTGGCTCAGCCCCTTCTCGATCCGGACATGCCTCAACCGTTTGGCAATCTCGGCCCGTTCCAGCGGGATTTCACCCTTGAGCTCCGCCCTGATCGCAATCCCCTTCGACCGGAAACGCTCCTTGAGCACTTGGTAAAACGCCTCCCAGAACAACGCACGATTGCGCAGCCAGCGATCCTTCTGCATCTGTCTCTTGATTCTGGGCCATTTCCGGCAAAAGGCCCTTTGATCCAATAAACGGAACACTTCTCTTGGACGAGCAATCCGGGAAAGGAGTTTCTCGGCATAAAGCTCGAATCTCGGGTTGGCCTCGTCCGCCAGTATCGCAGCCACCTCTTTCTCCGTAAGCCGGCTGTCCCACAGCCAATTGAACTCCATTGACTGGCATCTCCCTAAAGCAGCTTCTGCGGAAGCCTTTTCAAAATCTCGCCATCCAGGTGAACAATCACCTTTGCTGGGTCACTCTTCGAAATTAAATCCGTCAGTTCCAACTTCAGACGCATCCGGTCGAAACCCTTCCACCAAACGATGAGCCGCTCCGCCTCGTCTTCCGAGAAATTCCGCATGAAGAAATCGCTTAGAGACCGATGGCGCATGGACAGCGCGCAGAGATCGAACGCGTCCTTGGCACTCTGCCGACCGGATGGAACCAACCGCCCTGTCTGACTCTCTCTGCGCCTTCCCCCTATGGCTGCGCAAATCTTTCTGTGGTAAATATCCTCAAGGGCATGCAGACCGTTTCTGACCGGTCTGAGATTCCTGGCAAAATCTTGAAGAAAATCAACCTTCAGCGGGACTCCCCTCTTCAAGCGCACCGTATAAACCTTCATGGGAACCAACCGAGGATCGTCTTCCTCCGCCTCCAAACGAAAAGGGTACCCTGTTTCCCGTTCAACAACCGCCATGATCCGATCGGGCTCATCTCTCTGATACTCCTGAGAGAAGAAATCAAGGTCTTCAGAGAACCGATGCCGGAAATAGAAAGCCAGCGCTGTGCCTCCCGTCAGGTAATACCGTCTAAATTTCCGCGTAATGAGGGCGGAGATGCGCCTTTGCTCGTGCTGAAGATCCGCTTCTCGGCTCCCGGCACTTCTCACTCTGCAAGTATACTACTTATAGGTAGTAAAATCCATGGCTCCTACAGCGTCTCCAGGAACTTGTAGCCGACGTTGCGGACCGTGTCGATCAAGGAAGCGTGTTTGGGGCCCAGCTTCGCTCGCAGGCGGCGGACGTGCACGTCCACGGTCCGCGTGCCTCCGATGAAGTTGTAGCCCCAAACCTGGTTGAGGAGCTGGTCCCGGCTGAAGACCCGCCCCCGGTGCGTGGAGAGGAACTTCAGGAGCTCAAACTCCTTGTAGGTCAGCTCCAGCGGCTCCCCCTCCAGGGAGACCTCGTAGCGGTCCACGTCCAGTTCCAGGGCGCCGATCCGCATACCGCCGCCGGGGGCCAGGTGGTTGAGGCGGTTGAGGAGGAAGCGGACCCTCGTCTCCACCAGGTCCGGCGCCGCGGGGAGGGTGACGAAATCCTCCAGCCCCCGGACGGAGCCCAGCTCCTTCAGGTGGCCTTCCTTAACAAGGGCGATCAGGGGCAGCTCCTTGCAGGGACGGCTCTCGCGGACCCGCTGGACCAGGTCGGCCAGCCGCTCAGCGCCCGCGGCATCCACGATCCCCGCCAGGAACCGGCCCTGCCCCTCCTCCAGCCGTTCCAGCTGGTCCGGCGCCTGCACCTTCACCTGGAAGCCGCGCTTCAAGAGGTGGCTTTTCAGCCGGCGCAGCTCCGCCTGGTCCTGGCCGATCAGAAGAATGGCCTCCATCAACGCCTTCCTCTGGAGAGGGGGGGTGTTGGGGGGAGTGGGAAACTCCCCCCAACGAGACCGATTGATCTTGCCGGATGGAGGAGCCCGGAGGGGGAAACCGCGGCGGGGTTTCCCCCTCCGAAGCGGTGAGACTCCGAAGCATGTCTGCCCACGCCCACCAAGCCGGGAGGCACACACGCTTCGCTGGTAAGGGCTCGCCGGAGTCTCACCGCCTCAGGCCTCCCGGTAAGCGTTGGTGATCGGCATCCGCCGGTCCCGGCCGAAGGCGAGCGGCGTGATCTTGATCCCGGGCGCGGCCTGCCGGCGCTTGTACTCGTTGAAGTCGATCATCCGCAAGACCCGGCTCACGTTTACCCCGGAGGCGCGCATCCTGCGGCGGATCTCCGGCGCGGGCCTGCGCTCCTCCACGTAGGCGCGGATGATGGCGTCGAGCCTGCCGTAAGGGGGCAGGACGTCCTGGTCCTTCTGGTGGGGGCGGAGCTCCGCGGTGGGGACGCGCCTCAGCACCGAGTCCGGCACCACCTTTTTCCCGAAGTGCCGGTTCGCGTGGCGCGCGACCCGGTACACCCAGCTCTTCGGCACGTCCTTGATCACGGCGAAGCCGCCCACCATGTCGCCGTAGAGGGTGCAGTAGCCGGTGGAGATCTCCGACTTGTTCCCCGTGGAGAGGACCAGCCAGCCGAACTTGTTGGAGAGGGCCATGAGCAGGGTGCCGCGGATCCGGGCCTGCAGGTTCTCCTCGGTCACGTCGGGCCGCCGCCCCGAGAAGAGCGGCCCCAGGGAGGAGAGGAACGCCCGGAAGAGCGGCTCGATGGGGACCTCCAGGATGCGGATCCCCAGCGTCCGGGCGGCGCAGCGCGCGTCGGCCCGGGTGCCCGCGGAGGAGTACCGCGACGGCAGGGTCACCCCGACGACCGCCCTCCGGCCCAGCGCGGCCACGGCGATGGCCGCGACCAGGTTGGAGTCCACCCCGCCGCTCAAGCCCACCACCACGCGGGAGAAGCCGTTCTTGTGCACGTAATCCCTCAGCCCCAACACCAGCGCTCGGAAGACCTCCTCCTCTAAACGCAGCGGCCTGGCCGACTTTGCCTCCTGAACCCGAAAACCCAACATCGGTACCTGGTACCGTGCGGTACCAGGTACCGCCTTGGGAATTGGGATCTCCGTTAGAAACAGACCCTCCTCAAACTGGGGCGCCCGGAAGACCACGTGCCCGCGAGGATTCACCACCATGCTCCCGCCGTCGAAGATCAGCTCGTCCTGCCCGCCGACCAGATTCGCGTAGCAGATCCAGCTGCCACACTGGCGGGCCCGCCGGCCGAGGATCCGCTCCCGCAGGGTCCTTTTCCCCGCGTGGTAAGGGGAGGCGGAGATAGATCG
>CAYJUA010000060.1:0-9416 GCA_964373295.1 uncultured Planctomycetia bacterium | reverse complement strand
GGGTGGACGACGTGCTCAAGGTCAGCGGCCACCGGCTCTCCACCATGGAGATCGAGTCGGCGCTGGTGGACCACAAGGCGGTGGCCGAGGCGGCGGTGATCGGCAAGCCGCACGAGATTAAGGAAAGCTCGGTGGTGGCCTTCGTGACGCTGAAGGCGAGCGTGAAGGCGGAGCCGGGGCTCATCGATGAGCTCAAGCGGCACGTGGTGAAGAAGATCGGGTCGATCGCCCGGCCGGACGAGATCCTCTTCACCGCGGAGTTGCCGAAGACCCGGTCGGGGAAGATCATGCGCCGCCTGCTCCGGGACATCGCCGAAGGGAAGGCGATGGGGGACACGACGACGCTGGCCGACGCCTCGGTGGTGCAGGCGCTCAAGGAAAAATATGGGGAGCAGGAATAGTGAAAAGCAGGAGTAACCCCGGCTACCGGCAGACGGTCTGGATGGAGGGTGGCGCGGTCTGCGTGATCGACCAGCGGGCCCTCCCGCACCGGGAGGAGGTGCTCCGGCTGGCCGCCTACCCGGAGACGATCCGCGCGATCCGGGAGATGGCGGTGCGCGGGGCGGGGACGATCGGGGTGGCGGCCGGGTTCGCCATGGCGCAGGCGGCGCTGGCGGCCCCCGCGGCCGGCTTCCGGGAGCAGGTGGAGCGGGCGGCCCGCGAGATCAGCGCGGCCCGCCCGACGGCGAAGAATTTGTCTTACGCGGTGGACCGGGTCCTGGCGGCGATCCGGCGGGCGCCGGACGATGGCGCCGCGCGGCGCCTGGCGGTCGCCGAGGCCGAGGCGATCCACGATGACGACGTGCGGATGACCGAGGAGATCGCGCGGGCGGGCGCGGAGGTCCTGCCGAAGGGGAAGGCGGTGATGACGCACTGCAACGCCGGCTGGCTCGCCTACTCCGGCTGGGGGACGGCGCTGGCGCCGATGTACTTCGCCCATGCGCGGGGGGAGGCGGTCTTTGTCTATGCCAACGAGACCCGACCGCGCGGGCAGGGGGCGAAGCTCACCACCTGGGAGCTCGCGAAGGCTGGAGTCCCGCACGCCCTCCTCGCCGACACCGCGGCCGGCTCCCTGATGGCCCAGGGGGAGGTGGGCCTGGTGATCGTCGGGGCCGACCGGATCGCCGCCAACGGCGACACCGCCAACAAGATCGGCACCTACACGCTGGCCGTGCTGGCCAAGGAGCACAAGATCCCCTTCTACGTCGCCGCCCCTTCCCCCACGTTCGACGCGGAGTGCCCCTCGGGCGCCGAGATCCCGATCGAGGAGAGGGATGAGCGGGAGGTGCTGGAGGCGCACGGCGCCTCGGCAGACGGGAGCTGGGCGTCGGTGCGGGTGGCCGCGCCCGGCGTGCGGGCGAGGAACCCGGCGTTCGACGTGACCCCCGCCCGCCTGATCACCGGCTTCATCACGGAGCGCGGGATCGTGCAGCCCAACGCAGAGTCCATCGCGCGATTCCTCGCGCGCACCAGCCAGCCGAGAACCCCGCCAGGCCCCCCGCCCAGTTCAGCCGCGCGTCCGACCATTGAAAGTACCGCTGCGGCAGCAGCGCCTGGATCGTCTCGTCCGCCAGCCCCGCCAGCGCGATAATCCCGAGCAGCGCGGCGAGGTTTGCCCGCTGCGGTCCCTCGACCGCCGCACTCCACCGACACTTTTCTGCCGTCACGCCCCTCCGACGCTCTTCCGCCGACGCGACCCAGCAGCCCAGCAGACCCAGGATGCCGTACTGCACCAGGTGGAACTGCTCGGCGGTCACGAACCGCCCCGCGGTTCCCCTCAGGAAGGCGTTCCAGACCGGCAGCGCCAGCGGCAGCGCGGCCAGCGAGAGGGCGATGAAGGCCCAGAAGGTCAGCCGGGGCAGGCGGCTTCGCTCGGCGCTCAGCAACGGAGAGGGGTTAGACGGAACCGCCACCGGGCTCCTCCGGCGCTTCCAGCGTGAGCTCCAGCGAGGTCGTCTGCCACCAAAGCCACCGGCCCACGGGGCCCATCCATCCGACCCAGCCGTAGCGCAGCCCGCTCTGCGCCCGGTACCGCCGGTTGCAGGCCACACAGTAGCAGGTGACCCCCATCCGCTGCAGCGGCCCCCGCAGGAAGGTGCGGTTCACGGGGATCGCGGTGAGGAGCCGCCCGCCGCAGGAGGGGCAGAGCCGCTGCGCCGGGTAGAATCCAAAGGGGTCGGGTCGACCTGGCACTTTTGCCCCCCCCAAGGAGCCGGGCCCCTTTCAGGAGACCTCCTGGAGGAGCTCGACGGGGAAGATGTCGCCGGGATTCAGGATCCCGCCGGGATCCAGCGCCTTCTTCACGCGGGCCATCTCCAGCAGGCCCTTGCGCCCCACCATCATCTCCAGGTACGGGATCCGCGCCTTGCCGATCCCGTGCTCGGCGGAGACGGTGCCCTTGAGCTTCACCGCCTGGCGGGCCAGCTTCGCGTAGGCCGCCTCGGCCCGGTCGAACTCCTCCAGCGTCTTCGGCAGGAAGTTCACATGGAGGTGGTGGTCCCCCACATGGCCCCAGATCGCGTACTCCATCTTCGCCGCCGGGACCTCCTGCAGGTAGTAGTCGAACATCTCGTGCGCGCGGGACTCCGGGACGGCGAAGTCGGTGCCCAGCTTCCGGAAGCCGTTCCTGGCCACCTGCTCGTTCACCAGCACCGGCAGGTCGTAGCGGAACTTCCGGAAGCTCTTGTGGTCCTCCGGCCGGTGCGAGAACCAGCAGTCCGAGGAACGGGCCCCGCAGCGCTCCGCCTCGCTGGTCCACCTCCGCAGCTCCTCCTCCTGGTCCGCCCGCGCGCACTCCTCCTGGAAGTACAGCGCCGCGCCCGCCCGGGTGGGGATGTCGCCGTGCCTGCGGGTGAGGATCGCCAGCGATCTCGAGTCGAAGAACTCCAGCGCCCGCGGGGCCATCGCCCTCGCCTGCAGGGAGAACTGGAAGCACTCCTTCTCGCTGTCGAAGAAGAGGACGCCGCTGACCACCGACTCCGGCTTGGGCAGGATCCCGAGCTCGATCTCCGTGACCACGCCGAGCGTCCCCTCGGCGCCGATGAAGAGGTCGATGAGGTCCATCCCGGGCTCAGAGAAGTAGCCGGCGGCGTTCTTGACCCCCCGCGGGGCCGCGTGGGCCGGCACCGGGACGGCGGCTGTGGTGCCGTCGGACAGGCCGATCGCGAACCCGCCGCCCTTGGCCTTCACCTCCCCGCGGCGGAGCTCGAGCAGGTCCCCGCTGGGAAGGACCACGCGAAGGCGCCGGACGTAGCGCCGGGTGGGGCCGTACTTGAGGGAGCGGGGCCCCGAGGCGTTCGTGGCCACGTTGCCGCCGATGGAGGCCTGCCTCTCGCCGGGATCCGGCGGGAAGAAGAGCTCCTTCTTGTCAAGCGCCTCGTCCATCTCCTTGAGCAGCACCCCCGGCTGGACCGAGAGGTGCCCCTCTGCGCGGGCGGGGTCCCACCGGGCCTCGAGGATTCGGTTCATCCGCTCCGTGCAGAGGATGAAGCCGCCTTGCGGGACGCGCGCCCCGGTCAAGCCGGTGCCGGCGCCGGAGATGGTGACAGGCGCATTCTCCTTCGCGGCCTTGCGGAGGATCCAGGCCACCTCCTGCTCGGTCCCGGGGAAGAAGATCCGGTCGGCCTTGCCGGGAAACCGGGAGGCGTCGGTCAGGTGGTCCGGGTGCTCCGCCGCCGGGGCGGAGGCCGGCTCCTGGGCGGGAATGGGAAGGGCGCTGGCCCGGATCACGGGGCCGCCGGTGGCGAGGGTCACCGCCTCTTGGCCGTGACGACCGACGACTTCATGAGCGCGTCGGCCGAGGGCGGGGAGAAGCCGGCGTAGCCGCGGTGGCGCTCGATGATCTCGACCACCGTGAAAGGGTGGCCGCGCCTCACGTCGGCGGCGGTGAAGACCTGCCGCAGGTCGGTCCCCCGGGCGCCCACAACGGGGCCGGCGAAGAGGATCCCCCTCTTCTTCATCATGGAAACCGCCCGCTCGATCTCCTCGACCCGCACGGCGATGTGGTGCAGGACGCGGTCCGAGAAGCGGCGCACCCAGGGAGGGATGACGCTCGTGTTGCCGCGCGCGTCCTTGAACGCCTGGTCGATGAAGACCGCCGGCAGGCCCGGCTTGCGGTAGACCTTGGCCCACCAGTCGTCGTACTGGAGGATGCCGCCGGCGCCGATCGCCCGGTCCCACTTGAACCCGAGCCGCAGGAATTCCCGGGCGCGGCGGTCCACGTCCAGCGTGCGCACCGTGATGTGGTCCACCAGAGGGAAGAGGCCGACCCCCATCCGGTCCAGGTGCTCCTTCAGAGCCGCGGCCGGCCTGGAACTCTTCACAAACTCGTCGATGTACTTCCGGACAACGCGCTCGGCGCGATCTTTGACGATACCCACGGGACGCCCTCCCTTTATTGCGGTGCCCAGCTTCGGCTCCCATTATAGCGCCTGGGCCGCTGCCCGGGGGGGTATAGTTAGCTGTACGCTAAGTCTGTTATTTTTCTCCCTCCGCGGCCGGGATGAGGGTATACTTACTCGTATACCCGGCCATGCGCTGCGCTGACCCCTATCGGCTGATTCTGCGAGTGCTCGCCGCCCTGCTGGCGATGGGGCTTGCCCGGTCCCGCCTCGGCCCTGCGCCAGAAGCCGCTCACCGAGGCCAGTCCCGAGCACCTGACCAGCCTTGAGGAACGTCTGCGCGGAGCCGCTCCGCAGGCCATCGGCCTGGAGGAGTTTGAGAAGGATGCGGCCGAGATCATGGAGCTGGGGGGCAGGATCTTTCCTTCGGCCGACTACGGATGGGGCCGGCTGGTGAGAGCCCCCGGCACCCTCCTCTACCGGGATCATATTAGGGATGCGGGGTCCGGGGATGTCCGGGAAGGGTGGGTGTTCACCTGGCGGAGGAGAATATCCCGCTATGGGCGGGTGACACCGGGGTTCATGTGCCAGGATGGCGCCGCATGGCTGTATAGGCAGTTCTTGGAGCGCGGTTATAATCCCCGCATCGTCGTGATGCAGAGCCCGCTCTGGGCGAAGGACCTGGGCATTGAAGTGAACGGCCGGCGGTTTGTTCTGACGCCGGGCACAGATCCGGAGCGCCCATCGGTGCAGGTGATCGGGCATGAGCCCGGCGAAGCGTTCGGGCAAGACTGGCTTGAACAGCGCACGCAGTTCGATGTTTTCACCGGGGGGGAATACCATCCCATGGCATTCCGCGAAGTGGGCGGCAACCGGGTGCTGGCCAGCGCCGGAGTGGGGGAAAACAAAGCCGGCGATATCCTGGTGGCCGTGAGCGTGAGCCTCCGAGACGGCGAGGGGGTGGTTCAGGACCGGCAGGTTCAACTCGCGATCCCGTTGAACGGCCTGACGAAACTTCAGAGGCAGTTCAGGAGCCTGGGCCCGCAAAGGGTTCGGGAGCGCTACCGCAACATTCAGCCGGAGATCAGCACTTCCGACCGGCCGTTGTCTCCAACAGAGAAACGGGCGATGACCAGGGTGCTCGGAGAGAACCTGGACCTCTTCTACCACCTGGTCACGAAGATGAATATTGTCGTCCCGCCGCAGCCGTCGGTGGGCCTGGAGGAGAAACGGTTGACGGAGACACTGGCGCAGCTGGCGGAGGCGGCGCAGGGGCCGGGGGTGCTGGTGCTGGGGCCGCAGGTGGCGGAGGAGCGGCCGGCGGTCGCGGAGCTGCTGCGCCGGGCGCCGGAGCTGGCGGACCGGGTGATATTCTTCGGATGGGAGGCCGGCGAGCTGGAGGAGCTTCGGAAGATTCCGCGCCGGATCACCGCGGTGGATGCGTGGGATTACGCGGGGCTCGTGGCGGCCCTGCTGGGATGGCGCGAATCGGACCGGGTGGGCGTCCTCGGGGATCCGGAGCTGGCGGATTATCTGGATCAGGTCCTGCCGGAGAGCATCCAGGTGACGCCGCTGCTCATGGACACCCCTTTCCGGGCAATCCTGGGGGCGCTGGGGATACCCGACGGCGTGCTGGACCAGGTGGATGCGGATGCGCTGGAGGGGCAGCTGGCGAAGCTGTGGGCGGCGTAGCGGAAGGCAGGCCTTGACGCCCGGTTCTTCCCTTAGGTATACTTTCAGGTAGGAGGAAATTCCGACATGACAGCTCACGTGGGGGCCAAGCACCAAGTCACCCTGCCGAAGGAGATTGTCCGCAAGGCGCATCTGGCGCCCGGGGACCCGCTGGAGGTGGTCTACGACGGCGACGTCATCATTCTCCGCCCTCAGATCCACGTGCCCCGTGGCCAGGCCTACTTCTGGACGAAGGAATGGCAGGCGGGGGAACGGGAGGCGGATGAGGAGATTCAGGCGGGGAAGGTGCATGGCCCCTTCCGCACCGTCAAGGAGATGCATCGCTTTCTCAAATCCGGCAAAGGATGAAGCTGCTCTTCACCGAGCGGTTTCGCCGCGATTACGGACACCTGCCTTCCAACCTCCAAGATCAAGTTGACGAGAAGCTGGACCTGCTGCTGAAAAATTCCCGTCACCCCTCGCTGCAGGTCAAGAAAATGCAGGGGACGGCGGGTATCTGGGAGCTTCGGGTCAACCAGGGATACCGGTTGACCTTTCAGATCGAGAAGGGCTGTTACCTCCTTCGGAAGGTTGGAACGCACGACATTCTCCGAAAACCTTAGAGCTCATTTCACAACCGTTGTTCCTCCCCTAGCCCCCGCCCATAACCGAGCGCCTAGGGGAGGCCGTCCGGGGGTCGGGGGGGATTCGCGACGCAGCCATCCGAGGCTGGGTGGCCGGTGCAACTGCCGTTGCACCGGCACTTCCTTCGCCCACCCACTGCGGTGGGTACCCGGGCTCAGTCGCTCGCGCTCCGCGGCGGAGCCTCGGAGATCGGGGACGTCATGCCCATCGCTTCCCGGTAACGCAGGCCGTCTCCGTTTCCACCGGCCGCTCGCCCTGCCGGGCTCCCGGCACTTCCTTCGCCCACCCGCCTGCCGGCGGGTGCCCGGGCTCGGTTGCTGCGCGCCTGCGCACCCTCCCGCCTTCGGCGGGACCGCCCCGGATGTCAATGCGCCGCCAGGGCCGCTCACATCTCGCGGTCCCTCGCAGCCCGGCCTCCTTAGAGCCCCTTTCAGAACCTCGCGTGAGCCGCGTTGCGAGCGCCAGGCCGCCGGATACAAGGAGCGACGACGAAGGCGTACCCGCCGCGGTACGTCGAGGAGGAGCGACGCCGGAGACGGCGGCCTGCCGCCGCAACCCGAAGGGCTGGGCGGATTTGCTTCGCCGCGCGGCGTTGCTCGTCGTCGGCGTAGCGCTCCTCCGGCTACGCCTCCTCCTCGCGCCTTGCGCGGAGGGCCTCTCCGCCCGGCGCGGCCACGGGAGGTTCTGAAAGGGGCTCTTATTCTTCGTCGGCCGGCGAGTACCCCCCTCCCCCCGGCCGACCTCCCCCCGCCCGTTTCCCGCCGGCGCAGGAGCGCGTGCTTCGGGGTGGCGCCGGGCGGAGCCCCGCCCACCCGCAGCACGGCCAGGGCGGAGGGGTACTGCCACGAGGAGCGTGCCGATCGGGCCACCTCTGCCTGCGGCGACTTAGCCACTCCTCCCGCTGGTACAGGCCTCCCTCTCCCAGCGTTTGCCGGGTCATGGCCGCTGGTTCTGGCGCACCTGTGTGAAGTCCCTGGCCGGGCGAGGATGGACAGGGGGCCGCCCGGCGCCAGGCCCCCGAGCCGCGAACCTCGGTTGTGAAATGGGCTCTTAACATTTTTTAGAATGGGGATTGGTTTCGGAAGCGGAACGGCCCCGGGTGCACCCCGGGGCCGTCCGTTTCCGGCGAAGCAGGCCCTAGCCGGCTACGCGCTCCACATGCAGACCGGGCAGTCGGTGGCGATCTGCGAGCCGTCCTTCGCCTTAGGTAACGGGGCGGTCACGATCTCGCCGACCCCCTTGACTCCGCGGAGGAGGGTGTGGCCGATGCCCTTGCCGAACCCGATGACCACGTTCTCTCCGCCCTTGGCCGCCTTCATCGGCTGGTTGACCAGCTCCATCCAGCAGAGACCCGTGTTGGCCACCCCGCGGGTGAGTGTCGTCGTCGCCTTCACCCCCCAGCTGTCCGAGGTGGTCCCGTCGCAGATGGCGCAGCCGCGGGACCCCGCGTCCGCGAAAGCGGGCGCGGCCAAGCCGATCCAACCGACCACGAGCGATCCGACCAGAACTCGCTTCATCGTTCCTCCTCTTTATGTGGCACCCACCGCCCCTTGCTTTGTTTCCGCGGGAGGGGAGATCCGCGCGGTTCCGATTGCCGATATGTTACCCCCAAGAAACCGCTTCGTACAATCCCGCGTCTCTCAGGCAAGGTGGAGATTCGAGAGGATCTGCTTCGTGGAGCGTGCCCGGTTGAGCGCGTAGAAGTGCAGGCCGGGCACGCCGCTTTTTAGGAGCCCCTCGCACATCTTGGTAGCCAGCTCGATCCCATAATTCACGCAGCCGTCGTCGTCGTTCTCGTATCTCGCCAGCGCCTTCGCCACCTCCGCCGGGATCGTGGAGCCGCAGAGGGCGGCGGCGGCCGGGGATTACAAGGGTGGAACGGCTAGGCGCTGGGGAGGATGGTCTGGAAGAACCGCTGGTAGGGAACCGCGGTTTCTCCCCGCGAGAATCGCTGGGGCGATTCGCCCGTGAAGAGGATGAATTTTTTGACCGGCCGGTGCGCCACCTCTTCAAAGGAGCGCAACCCGCCGGTTTCGCTCTCTGTGACGTTTCTCCCCCATTTGCATTCGATCGCCCAAAGGGAGGACCCGGTGTCCAGGACCCAATCGACCTCGGCTCCGGCGTCCGTCCGGTACGAGCTGAGCCTCCATTCTTTCCTGTGGGCGCGGATGAACGCCATGACCTGGAGGGCGACCCACTGCTCAAACAGTCTCCCTTTCTCCGTCGGGCTTAAAACGCCGCGGTGGATTCCCAGAAGGGCGTTGCGGACCCCCAAGTCGAAGAAGAGGAACCGATCCCGCTGAGAGACCCGCCGCTTCGAGGCCTTCGGCCTAAAAGGCGGGATCCGGAACACAACCAGCGTGTCCTCGAGGATCGAGAAAAAGCGCCGGATCGTCTCCTTGGGGATTTCGCTGTCGCTGGCCAGTTTGGAGTAGTTGATCCACTGGCCGCTGGCCTCGGCTGCCAGGTCCAGGAATCGGGCGTAGGCGCCGAGATTCTGGGTCAAGGCCTCCGCCTGGATTTCTTCGCGCAGATAGACCTGCCCATAGGTAGAAAGAACGTCCAGCCCCTGAGCGGGATCCAGATAGATCCCCGGGAGGGATCCGATTCGCAGCACCTTTTCCAGCTCGAACTGGGAACCGAGCTCCCAGAAGGAGAGGGGATCCAAGTACTCCAGGACAATTCTTCCGGGAAGGAGATTCGCCTGCCCCCGCCTTAATTTTCGGGCGCTGGAGCCGGTGAGGATAAAACGATGGCGCA
>CAYJUA010000059.1:0-9481 GCA_964373295.1 uncultured Planctomycetia bacterium | reverse complement strand
GTGCCATGCGGGGGGGTTCTTCACCCCGATTCTGCGGGGTAAACCACTCCCTGGTTACCCCCTCTTTCCTCCCCCACCGGGAAAACGCTACGGGTGCTGTTGGGGGGAATTTCCCATTCCCCCCAACACGCCCCCCTTTCCAGAGGAGGTGGTTGGGTGAGAGCCGGGGCCGGCGGGGTGGGGGGGTTGGCTCTCGCGGCGGTCTCGGCCGCCGCGTGGATCGGGATCTCCCTGATGACGGTGTTTTGGACATTGGTCATTGCGGCGGTATGGGTCCTGCACCCCTGGGTGGACCCGGAGCGGCGGCGCCTGCACCGTCTCTGCTCCCGCTGGGGGCGGGCGCTGATCCGGATGGCGCCGGGCTGCCGCGTGCGCCTGAATGGGCTGGAACGGATCCCCGCCAACCAACCGGTGATCTTCATGGCCAACCACCAAAGCTACGTGGACGTGCCGGCCCTCTTCTCCATGCCGGGCCAGTTCCGCTGGATGGCCGACGCGGACCTGTTCCGTATCCCGGTGTTCGGATGGGCGATGAGGATGGCCGGCTACATCCCGGTCAACCGCGGGGACGCGCGGGCCGGCGTGCGCTCGCTCGAAAGGGCCAAGCGCTGGCTGAGCCGGGGGGTCTCCATCTTCGTCTTCCCGGAGGGGACGCGCAGCCACACCGGTGTCTTCGGCCGGTTCCAGATGGGCGGGTTCCGCCTGGCCGCGGAGAGCGGCGTCCCGGTGGTGCCGGTGGTCGTGTCGGGCACCCGCCAGCTCCTCCCGCGGGGCAGCTGGGTTTTCCGGTGGGGGGTCCCCGTGGAGGTCGACGTCCTTTCGCCGATGCTGTTCCCCTCGGATCTGCGCGGCGCCCGGATCCAGAGCCGGGTCCTGCGGTCCCGGATGTGGGCCGCGTTCGGGGCCCGCGTGAAAGCGCTCAGAGCATGAGCCCGGCGCCAGAGACCCGGTCCCGCCTCGCGCTGATCTTCGCGACCGTCTTCATTCACCTGGTCGGCTTCGGGATCGTCATCCCGGTCCTCCCGCTGTACGCGGAGCGGTTCGGCGCCTCGCCGCTGGTCATCGGCCTGCTGGTCGCTTCCTACTCAGCGATGCAGTTCCTCTTCGCCCCTCTGCTGGGGCGGCTCTCCGACCGGGTCGGCCGCCGGCCGGTCCTCCTGATCAGCATGGTCGGCACCGCGGCCGGCTTCCTCCTCATGGGGTTGGCGCAGGGGCTGCCCCTGCTCTTCGCCGGCCGGATCATCGACGGCATGACGGGGGGGAGCATCTCCACCGCGCAGGCGTACATCGCCGACATCACCCCCAAGGAGCGCCGCGCTCGCGGGATGGGGCTGATCGGCGCGGCCTTCGGGCTCGGGTTCATCTTCGGGCCGGCGATCGGCGGGTTCCTCAGCCACATCTCGATCGGGGCCCCGTTCCTCTTCGCCGCGGGGCTCGCGGCGGTCAACGCGGTGCTGGTGTTCCTGTTCCTTCCTGAGAGCCTCTCCTCGCGAGCTGTATCGGCCCCGGCAGCTGGCGAGCGGTATCGTCCCCTTCGTTGGTACCGGGCACTGAGTACGCATAAGGGCAAGACGCTGCAGCTGGCCATGGGCACCTACTTCTTCACGACGGTGGGCTTCTCCCTGATGACCGCCACCTACCCGCTTTTCGCCGAGCGCCGTTTCGGCTGCACCCCGGCGCAGATCGGCGCGATCTTCGCGGGCGTCGGGGTGCTCGGCGCCGTGATCCAAGGGGGGCTCATGGGATGGCTGGAGCGCTGCTTCGGAGAGAAGCGGCTGGCCGTGGCCGGCACGTTCCTGCTCTCCGCGGCTTTCTTCGCGCTGCCCTCTTCCAGCACGGGGGTTGCCCTTCTCCTGGCCACCGCGGTGGGCTCCATGGGGCACAGCCTGTCGGCCACCCCGCTCAACGCGGCCGCCTCCAAGAGCGTGGGCCCCGATTCGCAGGGCAGGGCCCTGGGCCTCATGCAGTCGGCGGCCAGCGTGGCCCGGATCATCGGGCCGGTGGCCGGCGGCTGGCTTCTGAATTACGATGCCGCCCATTCCGCGGTCCCGTTCGGCAGGACCCCGTACTGGGCGGCAAGCGGCGTCACGGGTGTCGCGCTGATCCTGGCCCTCTTCCTGCGGGCGAGGTACGATGGATCCTGAGCAGAAGAAGAAGGCCCTGCGGAAGATCTCCCACGGGGTCTATGTGATCGGCGTCAAGGGCGGGGGCAGGACCAACGCCTTCACGGCGACCTGGGTGAGCCAGGTGTCGTTCGAGCCGCCCCTGCTCATGGCGGCAGTGAGGAAGGACAGCGTTTCTTTCCGGATGATCGAGGAGTCCAAGGTGTTCACGGTCAATTTCCTGGGCGTGGGGCAGAAGCCACTGGCCCAGCATTTCCTGAAGCCGGCCCACCTGGGCGGGGACAAGCTTGCGGGGATCCGCCACAGGGCCGGGACAACCGGAGCCCCGGTCCTGGAGGAGGCGATCGCCTTCGTCGAATGCCGGGTGCGCGACATCCATCCCGCCGGCGACCATTGCCTGGTGGTGGGCGAGGTGGTCGAGGCGAAGGTCCAGCAGGACGTGGAACCGCTGTCCCTCAAGGAAACAGGATGGCAATACGGTGGCTGAAGCGCTCTTGATCGTTGCGGCGAGCGAGCAGGACGCGAACCTCTACTACGCGACCGGGTTCTGGGCGCCGGACCCCTTCATCTTCCTTCAGACCAACGGCCGGAAGCTGCTCGTGATGAGCGACCTGGAGATCGACCGGGCCCGGGCGCAGTCCCGGGTGGACGAGGTCCTCTCCCTCTCAAAGTTCCAGGCGGAGGCCGAGAAGCGTGGGGCGGCGCAGGCCGGCACCGCCGAGGTGCTGGACGTGCTCCTGCGCGACCTGGGGGCGGGCAAGGTGAGGGTCCCCGGCACCTTCCCGGTCGCGCTGGCCGACCGGCTCCGGGAAAAGGGGCACACGCTGGAGGTCGGGCGGGAGCCGTTCTTCCGGGAGCGGACGGTGAAGAGGCCGGAAGAGGTGGAGGCGATCCGGCAGACCATCCGGAAAACCGAGGACGCGCTGAAATCGGCCATCGATCTGATCGCCTCCTCCGAGATCCACGGCGAGGAGCTGTGGCTTCGCGGGCGGCCGCTCACCTCGGAACTCATCCGCAAGACGATGCACCTGACCCTGATGGGGATGGATTGCCTGGCCCGGGAGACGATCATCGCGGGGGGGACACAGGCGTGCGACCCCCACTGCATCGGCAGCGGCCCGCTCCGGGCGCACTGGCCGGTGGTGCTGGACGTCTTCCCGGTCTCCCTGGAGAGCCGCTACTTCGCCGACATCACCCGGACGGTGGTGCGGGGCAGGCCCTCCGAGAAGGTGAAGAGGATGTACGCGGCGGTCCGGGAGGGGCAGGAGATCGCCTTCCGGATGATCAAGCCCGGCGTGGACGGCCGCGCCGTCCACCAGGCGATCCTGGACTCCTTCACCAAACAGGGTTTCCACACCGGAGAGATCGGGGGCCGGATCCAGGGTTTCTTCCACGGCACCGGCCACGGCCTGGGCCTGGAGATCCACGAGGCGCCGCGGGTCGGCGCCGTCTCCGACATCCTCCAGGAAGGGCAGGTGGTCACCGTGGAGCCGGGCCTCTATTACCTCGACGCCGGCGGCATCCGTATCGAGGACGACGTGCTCATCACCGCCTCCGGCTGCGAAAGTCTCACCACCTTCCCCAAAGTCTTCGAGCTCGTCTGATGCAGGTATCAGGTGCCGTGGACCCGGTAATGGTTAGTCGTATTATTAAGATATATATATTTGTTACACACAAATCCCCCCCGGCAGGTAAACTTAACTGCATAACCCCATGAGACACAAAAGGAGTGCGGTGATATGCTTCGCCCGCTTGCTAAGCCCTTTTCTAATTTTGGGCCTAGCTTTTCCGGCTCCCCCTGCCTACGGGATGCGCCAGATGATGGACCGCGCCGGCCTGGAGGAGGAGATCGAGGAATCGTTGGTTCCCGGCCAAGCGCAACCTGTCCCGACCCATACGCGGCGGGCTTGGTTGCGTCAGACGGGGTGGGGCACCTTGGGTCTGGTTGCAGCACCCGATATCATCTTCGGCGCGCAGCGGGAATCCGAAGGCACCTCTCCGACCGCTCTCCTCGACCGCTACATCGATACTCTCCATTCCCTTTCCACCGGCTCTTGGGAATCCGTGGGCCCGGTCTACACGGGAACCACGGATCAAAACCTGCACCTCGTCTATGAGCGGATCAAAGGTCTCGGTGGGACGGGGCTGGGGGTCAGTTTCCAGCAGAACTTCTCGATGCAGCTCCAGGGGGAGTTCGAGAGATACGTCATTGTGGACATCAACCCCATGGTCACCGAGGTGATGGTGCCCCTGTTCGGCCACCTCATGGCAAGGAAGGAGGAGTGGAGGAAGAAGCTCTGGCCTGAGGGTGAAGCGGTTGGGCCGCGGCGCCTCCTGCTTTCCATTCTGTTGGGGATGCCTCTGACGGAAAAGGATGTGCAGGCCCTTCTGAATCCGACCCCGGTTGCCGATCAGACTGTGAAAGAGTATTTGGAGGCAAGCCTGCGCCGAATCGTCGCGCGGAGGCCGATCGAGGAGCGGCGCCGCTGGTACCGGGAAGTCATCCTGGACGTGGTGGACAAAGAGATCTTCCCGCGGCTTCGTCGGTTGGGGCGGTTGGAGCGGTTGCCGCCGGATAAGGCCAAGCTTCCGCGGCGGGTCTTGGATCAGTTCCTCAACCCGGACCTCCTTTTCTCCGAAGAGAGCGACGTGAATGGGAACTTTGTGAAGTTCCTCGAAGAACACGCGGAAGCGTCATGGAAGGGTTATCCCAAAGCGACGTGGCTCTCCAGCGACGGGAACTGCCTGGGTTTTGAGCGTTCGTGGGCCGAGGGCAGGTTCATCGGGATGACAGCCGATCTTACCGACCTTCAAGCTATGAAGAAGTTGGGAGAATATCTCAGGTCGAAAGGGTCGCCCGCGGTGTCCCTGTATTACCCATCGAATGTGGGCGAGTATGTGGGGTTCCAGTTGGCCAAGCGGATGCACACCGAGGTCCTGGCCCCTCTCGATCCGGGGGGCAACCTCCTGACGGTTGTCAGCCATGGGCCCGTGCTCAAAACCCGGATCCTGCCCAATCGAGCGGCGGTTTGGTTCTACCGGTACGTTCCCGGGAACCGATTCCGGGTCACGACAAACGATTTTGAGATCGGCGACCGTCTGCTGGATGGGATCCAGACCGTCACGGGGAAGGGGGAGGAGATCCACGGGCGGTTCCTCGCGGGCCTGCGGGGGTTTTTGCAGGGGAACTCGGCTTTTTACCGAGAGAACCAGGACCGCGACAAACTTTCCCCGGAGGGAGAAGAGGAATACCAGCGTTACGTGCGCCTCGTGGAGCACCTCCGAGCGTCCGCGGCGCAGGTGGCCACCCTGGAGCCGGATGCCTTTGTGGACTGGGTCAGGGAGTGGAGCCGGAAAAACGAGCCGGGCCTCGTCCTGGAGACGGAATATTTCCGGGCGCTTGTGTGGAATCTGGCGGATGCGGGGGTGATCCGTCCCTGGCCGGATGACTACCCTTGGGATGAGCGACCCCGGGGGCCGCAGACGTCTCCGGAGATCGCAGCCGAGAATCTGGATGACCTGCGGAGCACCCATCCGTATGTCCGACGCCGCGCCGCCCTGATCTTGGAGCGGCTGGGGCCTGCCGCAAAAGGAGCCATCCATGACCTCATGAAGATCGTCGGCGACGTGAAGGAGGTCCCGTTCATTCGCAGGGATGCCACCAGAGCTCTGGGCAGCATCGGTGGGGAGGCAAAGGAGGTCGTTCCCGCCCTCGAGAAGATCGCCGAGGAGGAGAAGGACAAGAGGTTGGAATTCGAGATCCGGGAGGCGATCAAGCGGATCCAAAAGAGCGCCGGGATGGAGGAGACGGAGTGGATGACGGCGGGAGAGTTCGGTGAGCGCAACTGGGCCCATCTGCATCTAAGCGACGCAGTGCGGCAGCGGCTGGAGTATCTCATGGGTAGAGGGGACGTCGACGCGGCGGACATACCGCTCTCAGGACCGATCTCACTCTTTGTCCAAGGGGATGAGGTGTACTGGAGGGTTGTGGATAATCTTCTACCCAGGACTCCTCCGGAGGTGGTTATTCAGCCAACCTGCTTGCCCAGGCCGTTGCCGGAAGATTTCTTGTGGAAGGAGCCGGGGATGATCCTCTGGCACAGGAAGATGTACGAGGCGCCTCCGAACCCACTGGATCTGAAAGTGGTGGAGACGATCCCTGAGGAGGTGGAGAAGCTCGACCCGGTCCATCTCGTTCTAGAAATCTTCAGGAAGCGTCTCGGCATCCCGGAATCAAACTATCTGGGAGGGCTGATCTACCGGAACGCACAGGGGCAAGACCGGGTGGTCCTCTTTACCTCTGCCTAGAGCTGCGGGCTGTGCTTCGCCTCGAAGGCGGCAATCTCCTTCTCTCGCTTCAGGGTCAGGCCGATCTCGTCCAGCCCGTGGATCAGGTGCTCCTTCACGGTGGGGTCGATCTCGAAGGGGAAGGAGATCTCCTCCGGCAGGTGCAGGGTGACCCTCTGCTCGTCCAGGTTGACGGTTGCCTCGAGGCCCGGGTACCGGCCCGCATCCGGTCTCCGAGTCGAACTGGAGAAGCTTGGGCCTGATCGTGCACGACGCCGGACTGCCTGGAGAACCCGAGAATCCGAAGAATCTGCCTGTCCGGAAGGTCTATCGAAGCGAGATTCCGTCGCTCAACCCCTTGGATCTTCTATGGGAAGTTTACAAGAGCAGGTTGCCCGTTGGATCGCAGCTTGTGGGGGCATTTCTGTACCGCGACGCTGAAGGGCGGGCCCGGTTAGCGCTCCTGCACTCCGCCTAATCCTACTTATGGTATACTTTGGTATGAAGGAGGGAATACCAAATGGCGCAACAAACCGCTAAAGTGGCTGTCAGCCTGCCGGTCGATATCTTCCGGGCCGTTGAACAGGTTCGGCGGGAAATGAAAATCCCCCGGAGCGCTGCGATCACGCAGGCCCTCCAATCGTGGCTAAAGGAGCGTCAGGAGCGGGAGCAGATTCGCCGGTATGTCGAAGGATACCGGCGCCACCCGGAATCCAAGGCCGAAGCCAAGGCCTGGACCCGATTGGCCGCGGAATCTTTCCATAAGGATCCTTGGTGATGAAACGCGGGGAAATCTGGTGGGCCCGTCTTCCTCCGCCTGCAGGAACAAGGCCGGTTCTGTTGATCTCGCGAGACGAAGCGATTGTTGTTCGGGAGAGCGTTACCGTGGTTCCGGCGACCACAAGAAGGCGCGGTCTGAAGACCGAAGTTTCTGTCAGCGCTCGGGAAGGGATGCCCAAGGACTGCGTCATCAACGCGGATTCCATCGGTACCATTGAGAAGGCGGCCTTAAGCCAGAGGATATGCCTGCTTTCCCCAGAGAAGATGAATCAGGTCCACCAAGCGATCAGGTTCGCTCTGGACCTGCCTTGAACACCTGCGGGTCGTGGCGGGACTCGAAGGCGGCAATCTCCTTCTCCCGCTTGAGCGTCAGCCCGATCTCGTCCAGCCCGTGGATCAGGTGCTCCTTCACGGTGGGGTCCATCTCGAAGTGGAAGGAGATCTCCTCCGGCAGGTGCAGGGTGACCCTCTGCTCATCCAGGTTGACGGTCGCCTCCAGCCCGTGGTACCGGGCCGTCATCTGGAAGACCTCCTCGATCTCCGGCTCCTTCAGCTCCACGGTGAGGAGCCCGTTCTTTCCGCTGTTGCTGCGGAAGATGTCGGCGAAGCTCGAGGCGATGACCGCCTCGAAGCCGTACTGCTGGATTGCCCAGACGGCGTGCTCGCGAGATGAACCGCAGCCGAAGTTGCAGCGGGTCACGAGGACTGACGCTTCCCGGAAGCGAGGGGCGTTGAGCTCGAACTCCAGGTTGGGCCTGCCGTTGGGCAGGTAACGCCAGTCGTAGAAGAGGGACTCTCCGAAGCCGGTCCGCTGGATGGACTTTAAGAACTGTTTCGGGATGATCTGGTCGGTGTCCACGTTGGCTCGGTCCAGGGTGGCGATGAGCCCCCGATGGCTTCTGAAGGCTTCCATGTTACCTCCGAGCGGGGTCAGGCACCGGGGTGCCAGGTCCGGATGTCCACGAAGTGCCCCTCCACGGCGGCCGCCGCCGCCATCTCGGGGCTCACCAGATGCGTCCGCCCGCCCTTGCCCTGGCGGCCCTCAAAGTTCCGGTTCGAGGTCGAGGCGCAGCGCTCGCCGGGCTTGAGCTGGTCCGGGTTCATCCCCAGGCACATGCTGCAGCCGGACTGCCGCCAGTCGCAGCCGGCCTGTTTGAAGACGCGGTCCAGTCCCTCGGACTCGGCCTGGGCCCGCACCTGCTGGGAGCCGGGCACCACGAGCACCTTCACGCCAGGGGCGACCTTCTTTCCCTTCAGCATCCCGGCGGCCTGCCGCAGATCCTCGATCCGGGCGTTCGTGCAGCTCCCGATGAAGACGGTGTCCACACGGATCTCGGTGATCGGCGTGCCCGGCGTGAGCCCCATGTAGACAAGCGCCTGCTCCACGTCCCGGGCGGCGTAGCCGGGGACCTCGCCCGGCGCGGGGACGCGGGCGGTGACGTCGGTCACCATCCCGGGGTTGGTCCCCCAGGTCACTTGGGGGGCGATCCTCTCGCAGTCCAGCGTGAGGGCCCGGTCGAACGCGGCGTCCGGGTCGCTGGGCAGGGTCCGCCAGAAGGAGACCGCCTTCTCAAAGGCCGCCCCCTTCGGAGCGAACGGCCGGCTGCCGGCGGCGATGTACTGGTAGGTGGTGTCGTCCGGGGCGATCATTCCGGCCCGCGCGCCGGCCTCGATCGACATGTTGCAGATCGTCATCCTCTGCTCCATAGAGAGCCGCCGGACCGTTTCCCCGCAGTACTCGAGGACATGCCCAGTCCCCCCGCCGGTGCCGATCGTGCCGATGAGCTTCAGGATCGTGTCCTTGGCCGTCACGAAAGGGGCCAGCTTTCCCGTGAACTCCACCCGGAACGTCTTCGGCTTCCTCTGGATCAGGCACTGGGTGGCCAGGACGTGCTCCACCTCCGAGGTGCCGATCCCGAAGGCCAGCGTCCCGAACGCCCCGTGCGTGGAGGTGTGGGAGTCCCCGCAGACGACCGTGGTGCCGGGCAGGGTGAGGCCCAGCTCCGGGCCGATGATGTGGACGATCCCCTGGCTTTCCGACTTCAGGTCGTACAGCGTGACCCCGAACTCCCGGCAGTTCTTCTCCAGCGCCTCGATCTGCGCCTTGGAGATCGGGTCCTTGATGTTCAGCCGGTCCTCCGTCGGGACGTTGTGGTCCATCGTGGCGAAGGTGAGCTCCGGCCGGCGGACCTTCCGCCCGGTCAGGCGGAGGCCCTCGAAGGCCTGCGGGCTCGTCACCTCGTGGACCAGGTGCCGGTCGATGTAGAGGAGGGCGGTGCCGTCGGAGGACT
>CAYJUA010000058.1:0-9519 GCA_964373295.1 uncultured Planctomycetia bacterium | reverse complement strand
TACCCCGGCTGGGACTTGCACCCGCTGGCTTACGACAGCTTCAGGACACGCCACGCCGACGATTGTACCAAGGTGCCAGGCACTTTGGTACTTTGGTACAGGAACCTGCGTTACTGGGGCCGGCTTGCCGGAAGAGCCCGCGGCCCGGCATTCCTAATCTACGGCGGCGAGCAGGGCCAAACCCGGGGTTCCCTCTCTGTGCTGGGATGGAAAGCGCTGGCCCATTTACCCGACGTCCCGGCAGCTATTCTTCGATGAGGTCCTGGTAGCGCCGGAGAAAACGGCGGTCCTTGGGGCGGCCGGCCAGCTTCTTGGATTGAAGGAGTTTCTTCAGGCGGCCCACCTTCACCGGAACCCCGCTCATGGAGAAGGTGGCTGCATCCTTCGCCATCTCAGAGAAGGGATACCCGGAAACCCCCAGAAGAAGTTCGACCATGAGGCCGTCGGGGGTCTCCGCCAGCACTGTCCTCTGGTCCCGAACCACTCGCCGGAGCTCCGCCTCTTTCCATTCTCCTTCGCTTGTCCCGATGTCGAAACCGAGACCTCGCAGACAGCGAACCGCCTTCTCCACGTTTTCCAGCGTTGGCTCCACGAAGAAATCGTAGTCCATCGTCCCGAACGCCTGGGCGGGGCTGTTGGCGTAGTGGTTGATCCCTGACATCCCAACGACGACGTACCGCACGCCCGCTCGGTTGAACCGCTGGACCACCGCGCGGTAAGGATTATGAAGGGCCGCCCGCTTCACCGGCGGCGTCCCCGACTCCTGTAATATCGCTGCCAGGCCAGCAGCGTGGCGGACACCCATCCCTTCTCCGCCCCATCGGGAGTCCCACGATCTCGCTCCAGAAGCCGGCTCTCCACGGAGGCCTTCCGGAAAACTGGGGTTTCCGGCCCCCGGCGGACTTCCAACAGGTCCCCCACGCCGCAGTCCAGCTCCTCCGCTAAGCGGGCCAGCAACCCCAGCGAAGGCGACCGCCGGCCCGCGTCCATCGCGGACAGGTTCGAGCGGTGCAGGCCCAATTGCCGGGCCAGCTCCATGACCGTTCGCCCGCGCTCATGGGCAACCTCTTGAATCCGGGTGCGCATCCTCACAGCCATGATGTTATCATATAATGATAACATCGTCAACGAGCGCATCCCTCCCATCTGAACAGGGCCTGGCCCTTCGAATCCGCCGGCCGGCGGAAGGTGGGCGGGCGCTCCGGCTCCTCTCCTTCTCGATTGAAGCCGAGCCGCTCCGTCCAGACGTCCCAGGCGCGGTCGATCATCTGCCAGTACTCGCCGGTCCCGCTGTGGCGGTGCCCGAACCGGCTGTCGTACATCTTGCCGTCCCGCACGTCGAGGATCCGCTTGCGGATGTGCTCGGCCCGCAGGGGCAGCTTCTCCGCGAGGCGGTGGAGGAAGACCTCGCGCACGGAGCCGGGCAGGCGCAGGAGCGTCCGGAAAGCGGACGTGGCCCCGCGCCGCTTCGCCTCCTTCAGCAGGCCGGGGATGTCCCGGTCGTTGAGCCCCGGGATGATGGGGGCCACGCCGATCCCCACGGGGACGCCGGCGCTCGCCAGGATTTCCATCGTCTCGAACCGCTTGCGGATGGAGGAAGCTCCCGGCTCGATGAGCCGCGCCGTCTTCTCATCGAGGAACGGGATGCTGAAGCAGACGTTCACCGACGCCTCCCGCGCGAGCTCCTTCAGGAGCTCCACGTCCCGGCGGATGAGGGCTGACTTCGTGATGATGGCCACCGGGTTGCGGTACTTCAAGCAGACAGCCAGGCACCCGCGCGTCAGCTCCCACGCCGCCTCCAGCGCCTGGTAGCAGTCGGTCACGCCGGAGAAGACGACCCGCTCCCCCACCCATGAGCGGCGCTGGAACGCCTCCTCCAACAGCGCCGGGGCGTCCCGTTTCACGAAGATCTTCCGCTCGAAGTCGGTCCCGGCCCCCAGCCCGAAATACTCGTGCGTCGGCCGGGCGTAGCAGTAGGAGCAGGCATGGGAGCATCCCCTGTAAGGATTGACGCTGAAGCGAAAGCCGATGTCGGGGCTATCGTTGGTGGAAAGGATCGACTGCGACTGGTCCTCATATACCTCCAGCGCAGCCGGCGGCGGCTCATCCAGCAGCTCCCGGTGCTCGGTGAGATACGGATTGGGTGGGTTCCAGACGCGGACCGGCTCGACAGGCATGGCCATACTCCCTCAACAGGAGTATAGCAGACTTATGTCTATATAATCAAGGGGATCGCGCCGGGGGGCGGCTAGACGAAGTAAGCGTAGACGGTGTTGCCCTGGGCGTCCTGGAGCCTCATCACGTGTACCAAAGTATCAGGCAGCTGATTCAAACGCCCGCCTCAGGCGGGGAGCCAGAGGGACTGCTTGAACGATCACATGATGCCCCAGAGCAAGCAAGACCTTTTGGATCGTGGCCAGGCTGCTGAATTCTCCCTGCTCGATCTTGGAGATCTGCTGCTGGGAAACCCTCACTCTCCTGGCCAGTTGGCCCTGGGTCAAATGGTGCGCAAGGCGGTATTTCACGATGAGGGAAACGATTTTCGCCTTTTCCTCTTCCAGCTCGTAGAGCTCCCGAAAATCGGGATCCGCAAGCTTCTTCCTCAGATGTGATTCCACGCTCCGCACGTTCGGCCGCATACCCTTTCCCCTTAGTTAACGCTTCCCTGCCAGATAGGCGCGGCGGCGCTGGAGAGCTGTCTCGATCTCCCGCCGGGGTGTCTTCTGAGACTGCTTCTTGAAACCGTTTGTGAAAACAATTCGATGAGCATCGAAGAAACAGAGCACCCGGAAGTCGGCTTCTCTGCCTGGAAACCGCAACTCATGGATACCCTGCCCCAATCGCTTCGCATGGGGCTCCGGCAACCCCGGACCAAATTCTTCCAGCAACTTGCGCTTTGCAAAGAACTTGCGCTGTCCGTCCGCATCCAAGCCATCGATGAACTCCGCTGCAGGGCACCGTCCCTGATCGGTCTGAAAATAGAAGCTTGCGTATCCAGATTCCAAAGCGCCCGCTCACTCCTCAAATATACAACCAAACAGTTGTTAAATCAAGTCCTGGTGTGCCTGCCGGATATTCCCTCAATGGGAGTATAGCAGACAGATGTCTATATTTACAAGAGATTACACGAAGTAGGCGTAGACGGTGTTGCCCTGGGCGTCCTGGAGCTTCATCACGCCGATCACCGCCTCCACCTGCCCGCCGGCTCCGCGGAGAGCGTAGAGGACAAGCGTCGGAAGGGAGGGCGCAGGTTCCCCGAGGACCATCTCCAAGACAGGCAGGAGGGCCTGGACGAACGGCAATTCAATCATCCAGTCCTTCGCGATGAGGGCCGGCGCCTGGAGATGTTCGGCGGACTCGGGCAGGGGCAGAATCTCCACACGCAGCCCTTCGGGAAGGTCCCTCAACTCATCGGCCAGGGTCTGCCTCAGCCAATCCAGCAGTGTGGGTGCAGCAAAGATCCGGATCCTGATCCCGTTTTCTCCTGGAACGAGGTGGATCCGTTTCACCCCCTCCGGCACCGCCGCCCCGTGAAACCGTCTCTGGAATTCCTCCGCGGAGACGGTCTCCACCTCCACTGCAGCAGGGCCGGTCTTCGCCTCGACGACGCGCTCCTCATCCTGCCCGGCGACGGTTGGCTCGCCGGGCACCCGAAACTTGGCCTGGCCGTTGCGGACGATCGTATATCCGCCCCCCGGGCGGTTCCTGCCGGCGTAAATGACGTGCATGTAGGGAACCGGCTCCGGCGCCTGAGGGCTCCAGTGCCACGGCCAATCGTCCCGGTGGCTGTGCCCCAGGAAGAGAAGCGCCCCGGGTTGGCCCATCCTCTTCCGGAAATTATCGGCATCGCTGCCGGTGAAGGGATCCGCGTGCTCGGACCGCACGTGGAAACGGCTCCAGGTCGCCTGCCGGACAACCGGGTTCTGAGTGTCGAACACGTTCGTCCGCTTGATCTCCTCCAGGGAAACCGCCCCCAGCACGGGCCCTGCGTGCAAGGCCAGCACACCTCTGCCGATCGCCATAAGCGCCTGATTCGCGAGAAAGACCCGCTCGAACCTCTCCACGTACTCCTTCCCATACAGCTCAGCCATCCGCGCCCGGAACCGCAAGCCGGGCTGCCACACGCTCTGCTTCCCGGACGGACTCCTCGTCGTCAGCCTCACGTCACCCGTGAGATAGTCGTGGTTCCCGATGAGGGAGTAGACGGAGGAGGGGTACTCGATCATGAGCTCCGCGATTCGCTGCGCCGTCGCGATGGAGGAGTCCATCTCCCGCTCCCCCTCCCGGTGAAAGGCGTCCCCCAGGAAGACGAGCACGGCTTTCCTCTTGGCGAGCTTCTCGAGGACGCTCAGGCCGCCTTCATCCCGGTCGTTCAAAATGCTTTCCAGGTGTCCGATCTGAGCATGGAGATCTCCCACCAGCAGGATCTCCACATCCTCCGGCACATTGCGCAGGTCCGCGACGGCGCCATCCTGGAAGGCCCACTCCGGCCGGGGCGTTCGTCTCTCCTCCAGCGTCAGCCGCAGCGATTCAAGCTGGCGGTCAGCATCCTCCTTGCTCATTAACTTAAACTCCTCCTCCATCCCGGTGGAGAGGACGAGGGTTGGCTTCCAATCCACTGCCTTGGGCGGCTCCTCGTTCTTCTCTTCTTCTTCGATGGTCACCGCGAGAGTGTCACTCTCGAAGCCGAACTCCTTCTGCAGCTCCTGGAAATAGGGGACCAGCTTGGGAGGGATCCCCTTTTTCAGAAACACGGGGAACATGAGGATGTCGGCAGGATGCACGGACTGGGTTGAGACCAGGCCTCCAATGTCAAGCAGAACGACATCTCCGGAAGGAAGCAGGGCATAGTTTTCAATCGAGGCGTCCCAGTTCAATACTCCTCTGCGGATGCACTCGCGGGTTGTCTCAAAGAACTTTCTGAGCGCCCCCTTTGCTTCGTCCATCTTCTTTGCAGAGAGCATCCTCTGGAGAGCGCGCTTCAAGGAAAGCCCGGACTCCATGAAGACGCGCTGAGTTTCTCCCTCCTCAACGACCACGAATCCCAACGTAAGACCTCCCAATCGCTTCCGGGCTAACCGAACCGATTTCATCGCCTCTTCGTCGTCTGTGATCTTTTCAACCAAGGCGCATGCTGGGTAAAAATAGACCTTCTTGAAATGCTCGCCACTTCTCATGGGGATCTTTTCAAACCGATGCCGCGCAAGATATTCGATCATCTCCTGCACGGTGCCGAACTGCCTCACGGTGCCGGGCGCCGCGGAGCCGGGTTGCCGGGCGGCCCAAATCTGTCGCCACCAGGCCAGGTGCCGGGCGATCCCCTCTGCAAACGGCGTGAGTTGATTCTCCATCCCCAGGAGCGCGAGGTCCTGGCCCGCCTGCGCCGGCTCGCCGCGCAGGGGCTGCTTCCCCGGAACAAGCTTGAGCTCCTGCTTCAGCGGCTTCACGCCCACGGTGTCCCGTATGATCTTCGCCATCTCCCTGTTGGGGATCCAAGGGGGCGCAAGGGCCAGGACCGCCTGCCGCTGCCCGGCAGGACTCGGCATCTCGACAACAGACGCCCGGAAGATCATCTTCGCCACGTCATCCACGTAAGTTGGGGCCACGCAGTCATCGTAAACGAGCTGCTGGATCTGATCCCCGACCTCTTGGAAGCCCCCCTCCGCCAGCTTGCCCGGCGCAACCTTCCGCGCCCATGGCCGGTACAGCCTCTCCCGGATCGCCTCGTACACCGCCAGGAACCACTGCGGCCGGCGGGCTGCTCGGGGGGACGGTTTATGCCGCGGGTCCCAATACTCCTTACCTAACCCCTGCCCAGGGCCGTATACGTCGGAGATTTTCAGGACGCGGATGTCCTTCCCATCCTCCCGGCAAAAGAGCTCCAGGATCCGCTGGCCCAGGAGCTTCGCGTAGGGATAGCTGAAGGCGCGGGCGTAGGCCACGACCTTTTGTTCCGGCCCCTCCGGCCCGTCCGGGAATTCCTGCGGCGGATGCTGGTCAAGGTCGGTCTTGATGAACTGCAGGATCTGCTCCGTCGTCGGGCTCTGGTCGTCCCCCAGCGCCCGGGCCCACTCCGCATAGCGCCGCGCCCGCTCATCAATCTCCGCTTGCAGACGGGCCTGCTCCTCCGGGAGCATCCGGGCGAACATGTAGTCGCTGGCGTTGCTGGAGGTCCAGACGAGCCGCTGATCCTTCCCCAACGCCCAGCCGATCAGTGCCGCGCTGATGCCGTTGTCCAACAACTGATCCTCGAGCGAAGCCGGCTTGCCTCCCGGCAGGTGCTGCCAGGCTTGGCCGGCGGTGTCCAGGACGACCTTCGCTCCCTGGATGGTCCTCCGGACAGCGGCCAGGTCAACGTGATTCCCCTGTATGACTTCCAGCTTGGCCTCGCCCGGCGTGCCTGCCGCTTTTTCGCTCAGGATCTCCGGATCCTGGCGGCTCAGCGCGCGGACCCTTCCAACACGCGAGCCGTGGGGGCCGAGCAGCTCACCCAGCACGTGAGACCCCACATAGCCGGTCCCGCCCAGCATGGCGACGTCGGCGTCCTGCAGGAACTCTTCGATCTCCTGCTCCCACTCCTCCTGCCCGGCGGAGGGCCAGATCAACCCCGTGATATTCTTAATGAGCGCCTTTTGCCGCCAGTCGTCGATCGCCTTCCATTTCAAGTAAAGATCCGAATGGTCCGAATCCAGCCACTTATTGATGGATTCCTGAACCATCCAGGACTCGAGCGGCCTGTTCAGGTGCTCGATCGGAGTGCGCTGCATCACAGCGAGGACCACCCGGATGAAGGGAGATCGGAGGTCCTGCGGCCCTGGCAACCCCTTCACCTTCTCCTGGACATCGTCGATCGACCAGCCGCTTTGCCGCATCAATCCTCGGAGCCTCTTCCCGTCCCCCCCTTCCTCATCATCAAAAATGAGATCCTTCACCATTCCAGGGACATCCCAGGCCTTCGGAACCCGTTCCCCAAGGAGTTTCCGCGGCAGTGCGTCCACCAAGGAACTCATCAGCTCGATGCGCGCCTGCGCCCGCTTTGGAGACACCTCCTCCCCCCCGGCGGCGGGGGCGGCGGCCGCGGGGGCGGGACCCTTCTGGAGGGCCTGTATGATCTCGTCTCCGGCATCACCCTCCCGGCCGGCCTGGACGCGCAGGGCGAGGGCAGGGCTGGGCAGACCGCAGGTGAGCTGCAAGGCGCTTAAAAAAGCGGCCAGGAAGCGGGCAAAAAAATGGGCGCTTCGCCGTCGGTATCCCATGATGGGTCAAGTATACCCTCCGGGGGCCCGAAGTGGTGGAATAATATATGACTTTTCGTTATTATTTACTTCTGGAAAACAGCCGGAGACGTTGCCCTGTGGTATAGTGGCCGGGATGAAACCTCGTAGGAAGGCTACAATCGCCTGGCTACTCCTGCCCTGGCTGGCGGCGGCCGCGACGGCGGCGCTGGCCGGGTGCAAGGCGGCGCCTGGCCCCGGCGCCGGGTTCGTGGACGACGCGCGGATGACCGCCCCCGCCGACCTGCCGTTCCAGAAGGTCTGGATCGACCCCGCCGTGGACTGGAGGAAATACCGCCGGATCCAGATCGCCCCGGTCAACACCGGATATCTGCCGGAAATGGAGTGGGCCAAGCGGGTGGACCAGCGGGAGAAGCTGCGCGAGGATGCCGGGAAGCTGGCCGGCTACGCCCAGGGAGCGTTCCAACGGGCGTTCCGGGAGGACCCCGCCCACCGGTTCGAGGTGGCCGACCAGCCGGATGCCGAGACGGTGGTGCTGGAGCTGGCGCTGGTGGAGATCATCCCCAGCAAGCTGGCCATCAACACCCTCTGCTACGCCCCCTTCGTGGGGACGGCGGTGCGGGTTTTCCGCGGAGTGAAGCACCGCAGCACGGTGGCGTTCGAGGCGCGGGTGCGCGACGGCGCCACCGGCGAGGTGATCGCCCAGTTCGCCGACCGGGAGGCGGAGAAGGCGGCGATCATCAACGTGAAGGACGCCACCTGGTACGGCCACGCGGAGAGCATCCTCGCGGAGTGGGCCCAGCAGTTTGTGCGGGTGCTCAGCCGGGAGCCGGGCGAGGCCGTGCGCGACTCAAAGCCGTTCCACCTGAAGCCCTGGTGAAAAGCAGTCCGCTTCTCAAAATCCCACTTCTCGCCGAGGCCGGCGGCCCATCCCATGAGAAGTGGGATTTTGAGAAGCGGACTGCTCTGGGCTAGGCGCCGCGCCGGCGGATTGCGTCGTTGATCGCCTGCTTCAGGTCCTCCGCCCGCGCCGGCTTGCGCAGGAGCACGGCGCCCAGCTCCTGGGCCTGGGTCTCGATGGATGAGAACTGCGGCATGAGCCCTGTGATCATCACCGCGCAGATCTTCGGGTCGGCCTGCTTGGCGTACCGGATGAAGTCCGCCCCTGTCATCCCCGGCAGACGGTAGTCCACCACGAGGACGTCCGGGTGGATGGCCTCGAAGTAGCGGTAGGCCTCCTCCGCGCTGGTGGTGCTGGTGACGTCATAGCCGCAGTCCTGGAGGAGCAGGCGCGTCGGCTCCAGGATATCCCGCTCGTCCTCCACCACAAGGACGCGGATGCGCTCGGGGGGATCCGCCATGGCCCCCATTCTACTACACGGCGCCCCGGCCGCTTGCTTTTCCCCGCGAAACCTGTAGACTGTCGGGCTTATAATAAAACGCGGAGGTCGCGATGGCGGTCATGACGGATTCCGGAAAACTCATCGATCGGATCGTTCAGAATCTCGAGGGCGATCCGGAGAAGCTGTTGGGCTTCTCGAGCCCGAAGGTGCCGAAGGAGCGGCTGCACCTGCCTGGCCCCGACTGGGTCGAGCGGATCTTCGCGCAGTCCGACCGGCCCAAGGCGGTCCTGGGCTCGCTCCAGGCCCTTTACCGGCACGGCCGGCTGGCCGGCACCGGCTACCTCTCGATCCTCCCGGTGGACCAGGGGGTGGAGCACTCCGCCGGCGCCTCCTTCGCCAAGAACCCGGACTACTTCGACCCGGAGAACATCGTGAAGCTGGCGATCGAGGGGGGCTGCAACGCCGTCGCCTCGACGCTGGGCGTGCTGGGGGCGGTCTCCCGCAAGTACGCGTCCAAGATTCCCTTCATCCTGAAGATCAACCACAACGAGCTGCTCACCTATCCCAACAAGTTCGACCAGATCCTCTTCGCCAACGTGAAGCAGGCGCAGGAGATGGGGGCGGCCGCCGTGGGGGCGACGATCTACTTCGGGTCGCCGGAGAGCGGCCGGCAGATCCAGGAGGTGAGCGCCGCGTTCCACCAGGCGCACCAGCTCGGGATGGCGACGATCCTCTGGTGCTACCTGCGCAACAGCGGGTTCAAGAAGGACAAGGACTACCACCTGGCCGCCGACCTCACGGGGCAGGCGAACCACCTCGGGGCCACCATCGAGGCGGACATCCTGAAGCAGAAGCTGCCGGAGAACAACGGCGGGTACACGGCGCTCAACGTGGAGTCCAGCTACGGCAAGACCGACAAGCGGATCTACACGGAGCTCTGC
>CAYJUA010000057.1:0-9680 GCA_964373295.1 uncultured Planctomycetia bacterium | reverse complement strand
GATCTTTCCCGGTGCTCCTGTCAAAGAAGGGGAGGTCCGAAATCCGGATATGCTGGCGCACCGCTCCGAGCATCGCAAGCTGGTTGTCGCAGCTCCTCCTCGCGAGCCCGCGGATCCTTGCAATCTGCTCATCCGAACCGGGAACGCCGGCCAGGACCGCCTCCATCGAGGCCAGGATCCCCAGAAAGTGTCGCACGCCGACGGTGCTTCTCCCCACCCGCTCGGCCGCCTGCTCTGACAGCCGGGGTGTCCGGCCCAATCTCCCCCCCTTCACATCGAACAGACTTACTCTCCCCGGTTGAAGATCCTGCAGTACCTTGCGATGGGACGCAAAGGCGTACTCCAGCAACCCCTCGATGGTGTCCAACTCGTCGTCCAGAAGACCCGCAAGCAGCTCCGGCGGGGCGCCGAGCTGCAGGGCCAGCGCCGCCCGCACCACGTCGAAGAGACTCCCACTCCACGGCCCGACCGGGACAACCATGCCGCCGATCATAGCGTCACGCGCCTGCGTCCCCAGGGCGCGATACTGCTCCCCTCCGCGGAAGGGCGGCACGACAACCCAAGGGTGTTGGCCCTCCTCAAAACCCCGTGCCATCCGGTCCAACAGTTCCAAGTACTCCTCGTCCCGCGTGCCGATGCCCCCCGCCACGGGCGGCAACCGGAACGCCCCCGGTGCGCTGAGAAGCAGGTCACACAGACCGACGAGGATGTCCCACGTGGCCTTTCGCGGAGGTGCCACGACGCTCAGGGCACTCGGTGGCAGGACCAGCAGATTGAGGAAGAGGGCGCGCTTCTCCTGGCCGGGGAGGCCTGCTGCGTAACAGGGCATCTGGAGGGCGGGAGCCGCGGTGAAGGCGATCTGCCCGATCACGTCGTCCAGGACGCCAGGACGGAGGCGAGCCCCCGCTTCCTCCAACAGCCGGTAGAGCAGATCCAGGTACATGGCCAGCGTGGCGGGAGTCCATCCCGCAGCCGCAGGCGACCGGCGCCTGCTGCCCGGCTGCCCTTCCGCGGAGAGCAGCCGGCGGAGCCGTGCGGCAAAGGGTTGGTCCTCCGGCATCCCCTCCGCAGGAATGATGGTCACGTCAGGGAACACCCGATGCAGCAGCTCTGCCGCCTGATCAAACCCCTCCCCGCCCGCCCCCTCAAAATGGAGCGCGTCCAGTACCCCAGCCATCACTATGGGGGCCAATTGCAGGGTCAGCTCGGACAGCCGCCCGTGGGGGGCGGTGGGCGGTTCCCCGGTCTCCTCCTCTCTCCTTTCCAACTCAAGCTGATACTCCTCCCCGGAAAGCAGCCCTATCCGCCTCCGCATCTCCGAGACTGCGGCCGGGGTGAGGAACGCTCGCAGGGGCACTACTGGGCCGCCGCGCGGTCCTCGAATGCGTCTGTCGAGAATTGCCTCGAGCCAGTCCAGGATCGCCTCACGAAGAGGCGCAACCGCCTGCTCCGCGGCAGCGACCGCCCGGGCACGGGCACCTGCTCGCTCGGCCTCCACCCGCCGCCGCTGAATCTCCGCCTCCTGCCTCCTCCTCTCTTCCTCGGCGGCTTCCGCTTCAGCGGCCCTTCTCCGCCCCTCCTCAGCCAGCTTCTTGAACTCCTCCTCGCTCAGAATCACGTTGCCCAAACCGGGACCGACCAATCCCACCCGTCTCAGACCGCCCACGAAAGGCCGCTTCTCTCGCGGGATTCCCATCGGACACAGGACCTCCACGTTCCCCTCGACGGCCAGGTCGGTCAGGAGCTTCGCCAGCTTCTCCCGGCGACCCTCCGTCGGCTGCTCCCCCACAGGCAACGCGACCCCGAGGTGCGCGAAGGTCATCTCGCCGATCGGGGTCACCTGGAGCTGCTCAACCTGCAGGGGCGCTTCATCTCCCACTGCCAGTCCCGAACCGGGAAGTGAAAGGAACAACACCTCCTGCCATCTCTCGTCCTCACCGCGCCGGACCTGGCTGAGCTCCCATGAGGAATCGGGGTCCCTCAGCTGGCTCAACCAGCTCACCGGAATTCGGCCGATACGGGCGGCCACCTCCTCCGAGACCCGGAGGGGCTCCAGCCCCCCTTCCAGCGCGTCCGCCACGTCCGAGCGGCACTCCGGAACGAAGCGCAGGACCACCTGTCTCCCCTCCCCTCGCGCACGGTGGAGGAACTCCTGGAACGGCCGGCCCGAAAGGATCTGCGCGAACCTCCGCCCCTGCCTGAGCGGCTCCCGGATCAACCGCTCGTACTCCGGATGGCCCGGCTGCAGAACTTCCACCTCCTCTTGGCCGCCGGAGGGAGCAGCCAGGGATGACGTCGGGCTAAAGATGGCGGTCTCGAGCTTCTCTCTTTCAGCCGGAGACTCCTCCATCCCAACCGGACGGAGGGCCATCCGCTCCTCGGCGCGCTCCGGCCAATCGGAGAGAGCAGAACCGGGCAAGGCAAGCCCCAGGGATAAGAGAAGAGCGCAGAATCTGCCCAAATTACACCGCTCAGACGAGTCCATAAGGTTAAGTTTACCTACTGCGGGGATCAAATTTCAAGTGATTTGTACAAACTATCTATCTCTACTAACGACAGGGTTTCGGCTCGGCAGGCAGGGTCGATACCGGCGCTCATGAGCCGGCGGAGGATCTCTTCCCTCTCCATCTTGAGCCCCGACATCTGGAGGGAGTTGAGGAGGGTCTTGCGGCGGTAGGTGAACAACTTTCTCGCCAGCTTCAGAACCTGCTCCTCCCGGTCCGGCGGCAGGACCGGCTCGGCCAGCGGCACCAGGCGGAGCACCGAGGAGGTCACCTTTGGCCGCGGGTAGAAGCCGCCGGGCGAGATGTTGAACAGGATCGAGGGGGTGAACGCACTGCGCACGAAGAGGGTGATGCTGGAGTACTCCCGCGTCCCGGGCTTGGCCAAAATCCTCTGGGCCACCTCCCGCTGGACCGTGAGCAGGGCGCGGCGGACCCAGCGCCTCTGCCGGTGGAGGAATTCGAGGATCGGGCTGGTCAGCGAGTAGGGGATGTTGCCTACCACCCGCAGGGAGCCCGGCTCCCCCAGGGCGTACGAGCCCAGGTCCACCTTGAGGATGTCGGAGCGGACCATCTGGAGGTTGGGCTGGTCCCGGAACCGGTCGGTGAGCACTTTAAGGAAGCGGGAATCCCGCTCCACGGCGTAGACCACGGCGCCGCTGGCCAGAAGCTCCTCGGTGAGCGCCCCCAGCCCTGCCCCGATCTCGAGCACGCGGTCACCGGGGCCGACGCCGGCCTCCTGCGCGATCCGTGCCAGCGCTCGCTTGTCGATGAGAAAGCACTGCCCCAGCCGCCGGGGGGAGATCCCCAGGTTGTGGTGCCGGACGACCTCCCGGATCTCACGTACGTTCATCGCGCGCCCCGCCGGAAATGAGAAAAGGGGTCAGGCACTTTGGTACAAGGTTGAAGTTGCATATTATGCATGATATTATGAGTTTTACTCTACCATGCCTCGTCGACCCCGATCATCTGACGCCGGAGGAATCCACCACGTCGTGAATCGATGCAATCACCGGGCGCATCTTCTTTCCTCCCAAGACCTCCAGGACTGCTGCAGGCTACTCGCCGAAACTAAGCGGCGCTTCGGGCTTCGGGTCTTTGGGTACGCTTTCCTGCACAACCACTACCACCTCATCGTACAAGAACCCGGCCGGGGGGTTCTAGCCAAAGCGATGCATTGGTTCAACGGGTCGGCGGCGGTCCGCTACAACCTTCGGCATAAGATGGCGGGTCACCTCTGGCAGGGCCGCTTCAAAAACCGGCTTCTCGGGCAAGAGGATCGAGATTTCATTTCATGCCTCCTCTATGTGGACCTCAATCCCGCCCGAGCCGGACTCGCGTCTCAAATCACAGACTGGATTTATTCGAGTGCGCGCGCCCATGCAGACGGTGTCCCGGATCCCCTTCTGGATCCCCCACCGATCCCGCTGGACAAGTACAGACAGGTGCTTGAATTCCATTGGTCAGAAATTCAACAGCTTCAGCAGGCATTGAAAAAACGCGACCCCGAGGCCGCCCGGCTCTGGCTGCGGAATGCCCCCTCGCGAACGTTCATCCCTTATAAACAGGAAATCTCTCAATTGGTGGGCCACAACTTCCGCAGAATCATCCGGTATCGTGATGACGCGACTTGTACAAAAGTGCCTGACCCCTTTTCTCAGCGAGGCGGACGGCCAGCTCGATGGCGGCCTGCATGGAGCGGGGATCGGCGCGGCCGGTGCCGGCCAGGTCGAACGCCGTCCCGTGCACCGGCGAGGTGCGGACGAAGGGCAGCCCCAGGGTCACGTTGACCGCCCGCTCCCAGCCGAGCAGCCGCACCGGGATCAGCGCCTGGTCGTGGTAGAGGGCGACCACGGCGTCGTAGCGGCCGCGGGCCGCGGCCAGCATCAGCCAGTCCACCGGCAGGGGGCCTTCGACGGACCCGCCGGACCGCCCGCCACGGCCCTTCCCGAACGAACGGGCAGCCGGCCGGAGGATGGCCCGCTCCTCGCCACCGAAGAGGCCGCCCTCCCCCCCGTGGGGATTGAGCGCCGCCAGGCCGATCCGCGGCCGGCGGATCCCGAAATCGCTCACCAGCGCCTCGCGGGTCCGCCGCAGGGCCGCCGACACCTCTGCCCGGCGCAGCGCGCCCGGCAGGCGGCGGATCGAGAGGTGCGTGGTCACCAGGGAAGCGCGGAACCGACCGGTCACGAGCATCATGGTGACCCGCCGGCGGAAGGCCCGCGCCAGGAACTCGGTGTGGCCCACCCAGGGGATCCCCGCCCGGACGATCGCCTCCTTGGAGACCGGCGCGGTGACGAGGGCGTCGGCCTCCCCTGCCCGGAGCCGGCGGACCGCCTCGGTCAAGCAGGCATGCGCCGCGCGGCCGGCCGCCGCCTGCACCCGCCCGCGGCGCAGACCCGCGGGGACCGCCCCGGCCTGCACCCAGCCGATCCGGTCCCAGGGGACGGCGACCCGGAGCTTCCTGCTGAGAGATTTCATCCAGTCGAGGTCGCCGATCACAGTGGTTCGGATTCGCGGGGGAATGCGGCAGAGGGACGCCAGGAGAACCTCGGGGCCCACGCCGGCCGGGTCCCCCGGGGTGAGGAGGAGTCGGGTCAACGGCTCATTTCAGGGCGATGTAGGAGTCGGCGCGCAGCCGCTTCATCCAATCCTTGTACCGGACACCCGCCTTCTCGGTCTGGAGCCGGTAGAGGATGTCCGCCTGAACCTCGGCAAGCTCCGCCTGCCGGGAAGGCCGCACGGACTCCACGAGAAAGAGGTGGAAGCCGGCCGCCGTCTTGATGACCGGCGAGATGTCGCCGGCCTTCAGCTTGAAGAGAACCTCGTCGATCTCCTTGCGGCTCTTCCCCTTCTCCAGGATGCCCATCCGGCCGCCCATCTGCGCGTTGAACCCGTCGGAATACCGCTGGGCCAGCTCGTAGAAGTCCCCTCCCCCGAGGAGCTGCTTGTGGAGGTCCTGTGCCAGGGCGCTGCAGCGGCCGATGTCCGAGGAATCCTTCGGCCTCAGGAGGATCGTGGCCACCTGCACGGCGGGTGGGGTGATGAACTTCTCCTTGTTCTGCTCGTAGAACTGCGTCACCTCCGCCGGGGATACGGTCACGCGGGACCGGATCTCGCGGGAGATCAGCTTCTGGATCGTGATCTGGTCGGTGAACCGGGAGCGCAGGTCCTCCACGGTCAGCCCCTGGCTGGCCAGCGCGTCGGTGAACTCCTCCTCGCTGGAGAACCTCGCCCGGGCCTCCTCCATCATCTCCTCCACCTCGCGCTCCGGCACCTCCACGGGATGGGGGACGCCAATCCTCCCCTTGGCCACCTCCACCTGGCGGGGATGGCGCGCCTCCTGCAGCATCAGCCGCTCCTCGACCAGCTGCTCCAGAACCTTCTGCCGGATCTCCTTCATCTGGTCGTTGAGCTCCTCGGGGCCCAGGGTCGCCTGCAGCTGCAGGTAGACCGGGGCCAGGGCGCGGTTGAGCTGGGATTGGGTGATCACCTCGTCGTTGACCACCGCGACGATGCGGTTGTCGTCGGCAAGGAGGGAGGGCGCCGGCAGGAGCAGAAGGGCGAAGAAAAACGGGAGGGCCCTGACCTTCACGGCAGACCTTCTAGCTGGCGGGAGCGGCCTGCTCCCCGCCAGAGGGTTCGCTCTCAGGAGCTGGGAGGACCGGCTCCGGCACGGCCGGCCCGGAGGCAGCCAGCGACTTGTCCCGGATCACCACCTGCGCCTTCGAGCGCAACTCCTGCACCACCCGCTCCAGGCGGCGCTGCCGCTGCTGCTGCGCCAGGGCCTGGCGGATCCGGCCCTGCACCTCGTCCAGGGTGCGCTCCCGGGCCGAGCGCTTTTCCGTCACCTGGATCACGTGATACCCGAGGTTCGATTTGACGACGTCGCTGATCTCGCCGGGCTTGAGCCTGCCACAGACCTCCTCGAACTCGGGGATCACCTGCCCCTTGGCGAAGAAGCCGATGTCCCCGCCGTTGGACCGGCTGGGGTCCAGCGAGACCTCCTCCGCCACCTTGGGGAACGGCTCGCCGGCCTTCACCCGCGACAGGGCCTTCTTCGCGCTTTCCTCATCGTTGGTCAGGATGTGGCTGGCCCGGGTGCTGTCGGGCTGGGCGAACTCGGAGCGGTGCTCCTCGTAGTACTTGGCGATCTCCTCCTCCGGAACCTCCACCGGCTGCTCCTCGCGGAGCACCTCCACCAGCCGACCGAAGAGGATCTGGCGCCGGGCCTCGCGGAGGAGCTGCTTCACCTGTCGGTCACGGTCCAGGCCGCGCCGCTGCGCCTCCTGGAGGAGGAGAGACTCCATGACCATCTGCTCCAGCAGGCGCACGCGGTTGTTTCCCATCGCCTGGCGGGCGGCGGGGCTCATGCCGGCCATCCGGTCATCCATGTCCTTGACGGTGATCACCTGCCCGTTCACGATGGCGGCGACCTTGCTGCCCGACCCGCAGCCGGCCAGGGCCGCGGCGGCGGCCACGATCAACGCGGAAAGAAGCAGAGGTGTTCGGGGATTTCGCATAGGTTGTATGCTAGCACGACCCCGCCCGACGGACAAGAACGAACCCAGTCCGCTTCTGAAAAACCCACTTCTCGCCGATGCGGGTGGCCCGATATGTGAGAAGTGGGTTTTTCAGAAGCGGACTGCTTTTGCCCTTTCACTTCTCTTCAATGCGCAATGGACTGCGGGTGAGAAGTGGGTTTTTCAGAAGCGGACTGCTTTTGCCCTTTCAGGCGGGCGATCTCGCCGCGGAGGAGACGGCAGTACAGGTCGAACCCGACCGTCAGGATGTGCCCGTGCTGCTCGGTGCCGAGCAGGTTGCCCGCCCCGCGCAGCTGCAGGTCCTGCAGGGCCACCTGGAAGCCGGCGCCCAGGTGAGAGAACTCCCGGAGCGCCTGCAGGCGCTTGCGGGCGTCGCCGGAGAGAGGCACGCCCACCGGTGTCAGGAACAGCGCGTGCGCTTGCCGGTTCAAGCGCCCCACCCGGCCGCGGAGCTGGTACAGGTCGGCCAGCCCGAACGAGTCCGACCGGTAGACGACGATCGTGTTGGCGTTGGGGATGTCGATGCCGGACTCCACGATCGCCGTGGAGACCAGGATGTCGGTCTCGTGCCGCATGAAGCCGAGCATTGCCTTCTCCAGCGCACGCGAGGGCATCTGCCCGTGCGCCACCGCCACGCGGGCCACGGGCGCCAGGCCGGTGATCTGCCAATGGACCTTGGCGATCCCCTCGACCCAGGGGAAGATCACGAAGACCTGCCCCCGCCGCTTGAGCTCCCTCTCCAGGTGCTCCCGGATGATGCCGGGCTGCTCGGGAGCCACCGTGGTGGTGACCGGAAGGCGCTCAAACGGGGGCGTGTCGATCACCGACATCTGTCGGGCGCCGACCAGCGCCTGGTGGAGGGTGCGGGGGATCGGCGTGGCGGTGAGCGTCAGCACGTCCACCTGCGTCCGGAGGCTCTTGAGCCGCTCCTTGTGGCGCACCCCGAAGCGCTGCTCCTCGTCCACGATCACAAGCCCCAGGTTCTTGAACCGGACGTCAGCGGAGAGCAGGCGGTGCGTCCCGATCACGATGTCGGCCCCCCCGGAGGCCAGCCCCTCCAGGATCCGCTTCTCCTCGGCGGGCGTCTGGAAGCGGGAGAGCATCCCGATCGAAACCGGGTGCGGGCGCATCCGGGCGCCGAAGGTCTCGTGGTGCTGCTCGGCCAGGATCGTGGTCGGGCAGAGGAGCGCCACCTGGAAACCGTCCATCACCGCCTTGAAGGCGGCCCGGAGCGCCACCTCGGTCTTGCCGTAGCCCACGTCACCGCAGAGGAGCCGGTCCATCGGGGCGGAGGACTCCATGTCCTTCTTCACCTCCGCCATCGCCCGACTCTGGCCGGCGGTCTCCCTGTGGGGGAACGATCTCTCCAGCTCCCTCTGCCACTCGGTGTCCGGCTTGAAGGCATGGCCCGGCACACTCACCCGCTTGGCCTCGAGGCGCAGCAGCTCCGCCGCCACCGACGCGGCCCCCTCCCGGGCCCACTCCTTGGAGCGGGCCCAGTAGCGGGTGCCCAGCCGCGAGAGCTTGGGCGGCCTGCCCTCAAAGCCGAGATATTTCTGGACGAGGTGCAGCTCCGACTGCGGGACGTACAGCCGGTCGCCGTCGGCGTACTCCAGCACAAGGTGGCCCTCGATCCGGCCCTTCCCCCGCACCTTCTTGAGCCCCAGGTAGCGCCCGATCCCGTGGACCACGTGCACGACGAGATCCCCCGCGTGGATGTCGACGAAGGGATCGAGGGGGGCGTCCTCGCCGAGGAAGAGGTGCTTGACCGACGCGCGCACCGGCCGGCGGGACAGGCCCGCCGCCGGCAGGAGGAGGACGATCTCGTGGTCGAGGAAGGGGCGGCCGGTGAAGGGGTGGACGCTGCGGATGCCGGCGACGGTGTCCCCGTGCCACTCGATCCGGACCGGCGCCTCGAAGCCCTCGGGGAAGACGTCCACCACCCCGCCCCGCACGGCGATCTCCCCGGGGTCGCTCACCTTGGGGCAGCGCTGGTAGCCCTGCTTGATCAGGGCGCGGAGGGTCCCGGTGAGGTCGAGGGACTGCCCGCGGCAGATCTTGATCGGTTCAGGCGGGGCCAAGCTACATCTTTTCGGGCGCGGCCACCCCCAACAGCCGCAACCCGTTGGCGAGGACGGTCTGCACCGCACGGATCAGCTCCATGCGGGCGGCGCCGAGCGCCGGCTCTGCGCCGACCACCCGGTGCGCGTCGTAGAAGCGGTGGAACTGCTCGGCCAGGCGCTGGAGGAAGGTCGTGATCCCGAACGGCTCCAGAGAGCGGGCGGCGCTCTCCACCGCGCCGGGGAACTCCCGCAGGATCCCCAGGAGGGCCAGCTCCTCCGGCGCCGCGAGGAGCGCGTGGTCCGGCTTTATGGCGGTGCCAGGATTAATCCTGGCACCGAAAATCGCCCCCTCCTCTTTCGCCTTCTCGAGAATGTTGCAGATCCGGGCGTGCGCGTATTGGATGTAGTAGACCGGGTTCTCCAGCGAGTGCTTCTTGGCCAGCTCCAGGTCGAACTCCAGGTGGGCGTCGGTCTTCCGGAGGAGGAAGAAGAAGCGGGCCGCGTCCCGGCCCACCTCCTCCATCACCTGCGTCAGCGTGATGAACTGCCCCTCGCGGGTGGACATGGGGATC
>CAYJUA010000056.1:0-9726 GCA_964373295.1 uncultured Planctomycetia bacterium | reverse complement strand
AAGGCCGTGCCGCTGGCCAGGGTGACGACCGTGAGGAGCCGGAAGCCCCAGCCCGGAAACTGCACCATCTGCATCCCCTCAAAATTCCGGGCGTTCTCCAGCCACAGCGAGATGAACAGGGCCTGCAGGACCCCCAGCCCCACGGTGAGGTACCGGGAGTACTGGTTGATCTTGCGCCGTCCCGACTCCCCCTCCTCCTTGGCCAGCCGCTCCAGGGCCGGGAAGACCACGATCAGCAGCTGCATGATGATCGACGCTGAGATCGCCGGCATGATCCCCAGCGCGAAGATCGTCATCTGGGAGAGCCCTCCGCCGCTGAACAGGTCCATCACGGTGAAGAGCGTGCCGCCCATCTGCTGGCTCATCCTTTCAAAGAACTCGCGGAGCTGCTGCCCGTCGATCCCCGGGAGGGGGATGTAGTTCCCGATCCGGTAGACGGCGATCAGCCCGAGCGTCACCAGGATCCGGTGCCGGAGCTCCGGGATCTTGAAGCTGTTGGCCAGGGCCCGGAGCATTAGTTACCCGTCTGCCGAAAAAAGGGCCATCTGCTGCGTTGCATCTGTCCTTTTCTCGGCAGACTGACGTATCCTAGGTTCATCTGTATTCTGTTATACAAGCTCGGCCGTGCCGCCGGCCTTCGCGATTTTCTCACGCGCCGACTCCGAGAAGGCGTGCGCCTTGACCTTCAGCGCGTGGGTGAGCTCCCCGCCTCCGAGGATCTTCACCCGCGCGTCATGCGAGCGAGCCATCCCCTTCTCCGCGAGGAGCTGCGGCGTCACCTCCGTCCCGGCAGGGAAATAGTTGAGGCTGCTCAAGTTCACGATGCAGGTCTCCAGGGACCGGACGTTATGGAAGCCCCGCTTCGGCAGCCGCCGGATGAGGGGCATCTGCCCCCCCTCGAAACCGGGCGGCGTCCCCCCTCCCGAGCGCGCATTCTGCCCCTTGGTTCCCCGCCCGGACGTCTTGCCGTGGCCGGAGGACTCGCCGAACCCGCGCCGCTTCTTCCGGTGCGTCGCCCCCCTGGCCGGCCGAAGCTCTCCGATCTTCACTCGGCCCCCTCCGTCACGGAGCGGCGCAGGGCCAGCACCTGCTCCGGCTGCTCCAGCGCCTGGAGCCCCGTGATCATGGCCCGCACCACGTTGATCATGTTGTCCGACCCCAGCGATTTCGCCAGGATGTCCTTGATCCCGGCTGCGTCGCAGACCGCCCGGACGGTCCCGCCGGCGATGACGCCGGTCCCGGGCGCCGCCGGCTTCAGGAGGATCCGGGAAGCCGAATACTCGCAGATGGTCTCGTGGGGAATGGTCCTCCCCTCTTTCATGGGGACCTTGAACATCTCCCTGCGCGCGTGGGTGAGGCCTTTCCGGATGGCGTCGGCCACCTCATTGGCCTTGCCCAGCGACCAGCCCACCTGGCCCTGGCCATCTCCCACGATCACCAGGGCGCTGAAGGAGAGGCGCTTCCCCCCCTTGGTCACCTTGGCGACGCGGTTGATGGCCACGACCTTCTCAATGAACCCGCCTTGGGATTGGTCGCGCCCGCCCCCTGGACCGCCGCCCCTCGGGCCTCCCCGGCCGCCTCTCGGGCCGCCCCGGCCACCGCCGCGGCCGCCGCCGCCCCTCGGGCCGAACCGTCCGCCGCCCCCCGGGCCGAACCGTCCGCCGCCGGGCCTGCCCTGCGGCGCGCTCGTGGATGGAGCCGGTGCAGGTGCTGGCGCTGGCGTAGGCGCAGGCGCAGTCGGAGCGTCGGGAGCCGTCGGTTCCGTCGGGACGTCCGGCGTCATAGCTCCAACCCATGCTCCCGGGCCGAATCGGCCAGGGCCTTCACGCGTCCGTGATACATGTACCCGCCTCGGTCAAAGACCACTTTTTTTATCCCCGCCCCGGAGGCCTCCTTCGCCAGCGCCTGCCCCAGCCGCTTGGCCGCCTCCAGGGCCCCCCCCTTGGATCCCTGCCTTCTCAGCTCCGGGTCCTGCGTGGAGCATGCCAGCAGGGTCTTGCCCGCCAGGTCATCCACCACCTGCGCGTAAAGGTGAAGGTGGCTGCGGTGCACCACCAGCCGCGGGCGCGCCGCCGACCCGCTCACCCTCTTCCGCAGCCGGATGTGCCGGCGCCTGCGCCCCGCCTCACGGGCTGAGAGACCGCTCATCAGGCCACCGCCTTCCTTCGGAAGGAGGGGCATGTTGGGGAGGATGGCGAGTTGATCATGCGACTGCTTTCCCCGCCTTGCGGCGGATCTGCTCACCGGCGTACTTGATCCCCTTGCCCTTATAGGGCTCCGGGGGCGCGAAGGCCCGGATCCGCGCGGCCACCTGGCCCACCAGGTACTTGTCGATGCCGCGGATCACGACCTGCGTCGGCTTGGGCGTCTCGACCGTGATCCCCTTCGGGATCGGGTAGACCACCGGGTGCGTGAAACCCACGAACATCTCCAGGTTCGTGCCGGAGACCGCCGCCTTGTACCCCACCCCCACCAGCTCCAGCTCCTTCACGTACCCTTCGGTGACCCCCTTGACCATGTTCTGGACGAGGATCTTGTGCAGGCCGTGCAGGGACTTGACCCGCTTCTCGTCGCTGGAGCGCTTCACCCGGAGCTGGGCCTCCTGCCGCTCGATCGAGAGGACCTCCGGCAGCTCGTGCGAAAGCTTCCCCTTCGGGCCCTCCACCTGCACGGTGCGGCCCTGGATCTCCACCTTCACTCCGGACGGGACGTCGATGGGGGTCAGGCCTACGCGCGACATGGCGGGTTACCAGAGGTGGCAGATGACCTCGCCGCCGACCCCTTGGGCCCGGGCCTGCGCGTCGGTCATCACGCCCTTCGGCGTTGTCAGAATGGAGATCCCGATGCCGGAGTAAACCTTCGGCACCTTCCGCTTTCCCACGTAGATCCTCAGCCCCGGCTTGGACACCCTCCGGATCTGCCGCAGGAGCGGCTTGCGCTCCTTGGTGTACCGGAGGTACACGCGCAGGACGCCCTGGGGGTCGCCTTCCTTCATGAGCCGCCAGTTCTGGATGAACCCTTCCTGCTTCATGCACTCCACGATGGCGGAGCCCAAGCGCGAGGCAGGGACGTCCACCTGCGGCTTTCCCGCCCGGGTGCCGTTGCGGATCCTGGTCAGCATGTCTCCGATCGGATCGGTCAGGCTCATCGCGTCACCAGCTCGCCTTGGTCACCCCGGGGATCTCCCCGCGGTGCGCCAGCTCCCGGAAGCAGATCCGGCAGACCTTGAACTTCCGCAGCGTCCCGCGGGACCGCCCGCACCGGAGACAGCGGTCGTCCCTCCGGCTCCGGAACTTGGGCTTCCGCTTGCTCCTCTCCACCTGCGCCTTTCGGGCCATCAGTCCTTCTCTCCCTTAAAAGGCATCCCCAGCTGTCTCAGCAGCTCCGCCGTCTCCTCGCGGGTCCTGCCCGTGGTGCAGATCACCACGTCCATCCCCTGCGTGCGGTTGACCTTGTCGTACTCGATCTCCGGAAAGATCAGCTGCTCGGTGAGCCCCAAGGCGTAGTTGCCGCCCTGGTCAAAGCCGCGCCGGATCTCCACCCCGCGGAAGTCGCGGATCCGGGGCATGGCCACGTTGAACAGCCGGTCCAGGAACTCGTACATCCGGTACCGCCTCAGCGTGACCTTGACCCCCACCGGCTGGTTCTCCTTGATCTTGAAGTTCGAGATCGCCTTCTTGGCCCGGGTGATCACCGGCTTCTGCCCGCTGATGACCGCCATCTCCTCGGCCGCCTTCTCGATCACCTTGACGTCCTGCGCGCCCTGGCCCACCCCCATGTTCAGCACCACCTTGGTGAGGCGCGGCGCCTGCATGACGTTCTTGTAGTTGAACTTCTTCGCCATCTCCTGGACCACGTTCTTCCGGTAATGCTCCAGCAGCCTGGGCACCGGGACCGGGCCCGAAGGCTTCGCCGGGGGCGGGGGCGTCGGAGCGGGCGGCTTCTGCGCGGCGGCCATTCTCAGAAGCCTTCCCCGCAGCGCCGGCACGTCCGCTGCTTGGACCCGTCCTGCAGGAGCTTGAATCCCACACGGACCCCCCGGTTGCACTTCGGGCAGACCGGGATCACCCGGTCCATCGGGAGCCGGCTTTCCTTGCTCAGGATCACCCCCTGCGGGTTCGCCTCTGAACGGCGCATGTGCCGCTTCACCAGGTTCATCCCCTCCACCACGACCTTGCCGTCCTCCGGAAAGACCCGGCGGATCTTTCCCCTCTTCCCCCGGTCTTTTCCCGAGATCACCAGCACCTGGTCGTCGCGCTTGACTCTGAACATGGGCGCCTCTAGATCGCCTCCGGCGCCAACGAGATGATCTTCGTGAAGTTCCGGTCCCGGAGCTCGCGGGCGACCGGGCCGAAGATCCGCGTGCCCCGCGGGTTCTTCTGGTTGTCGATGAGGACCACGGCGTTGCTGTCGAACCGGATGGTGGAGCCGTCGGGGCGCCGCACCGGGAACCGGGTGCGGACCACCACCGCCCGGACCACCTCGCCCTTCTTGACCGTGGAGTCGGGGGTCACCTCCTTCACGTTGGCCGTAATGACATCCCCCAGCTCCGCCCAGAGCTTCCCGTGCCGGCCAATGACGCCGATCATCGAGGCGCGCCGGGCTCCGGTGTTGTCCACCACCTCCAAGATCGTCCGGAGTTGGATCATGGGATCTTCTGCTCCGCCATCTCCGGCAGCTCGGCGCTTTTCCGGAGCACCTCCAGCACCCGCCAGCGCTTGTCCTTCGAAAGAGGGCGCGTCTCCTCGATCCGCACCTCGTCCCCCACGCGGGGCTTGAGCCCCCCGTCGTCGGCCTTGAACTTCTCCGAGCGGCGCATCACCCTCCGGTACGTAGGGTGCCGGACAAGCCGGGTCACGCGGACGACGACCGTCTTCATCATCCGGTCCGACGTCACCACCCCCACCAGCTTCCTGCGCTCTCCCGCTGCCTGCCCGGTCATTTCTTCTTCTCCCTCAAAAAGGTCATCACCCGCGCCGCGTCCCGCCGCACGAGCTGCATCCGGTGCGGTTTGGCCAGCTTCCCGCCGGCCCGCTCCATCCTCAGGTCGAAGAGCTCCCGCTTGAAAGCGGCCAGCTTCTGCCGCAGCTCATCCTCGTTCAGGTCCTTCAAGTCGGAAATCTTCACCTGATGCGTACCCAGTGCCCGATACTCATGAAGGGGGCGCTCCAGCTCGCAGGGAAAAACGCCCCATGCTTCATGCGCCCCTTATTCACGCGGCCTCCCGCGTCACGAACCGGGTGCGCAGCGGCAGCTTGGCCGCCGCCAGCCGCAGCGCCGTGCGGGCCAGCTCCTCGGGGATCCCCTCCATCTCCACGAGCACCTTGCCGCGGTGGATCACGCAGACCCACTTCTCCGGCTCTCCCTTGCCCTTCCCCATGCGGGTCTCCGCCGGCTTCTTGCTGACCGACTTGTCCGGGAAGATCCGGAGGTAGACCCGGCCGCCGCGCCGGACGTGGCGCGTCAGGGCCACGCGGGCCGCCTCGATCTGGATGTTGGTGATCCAGCCGTTCTCCAGCGACTGCAGGCCGAACTCTCCGAAGGAGAGGTCGAACCCGCGCGTCGCGATCCCGGCCCTGGACCGCCGCTGGCTCTTGCGGTATTTGACCCGCTTCGGCATCAGCGCCATTTAGCGCCCCTGCCCCGTCGCCTCGGCCGAGGCAGCCGCCTCCGAGCCACGGTGCATCCAGCACTTCACCCCGATCCGCCCATAGGTGGTCTTCGCCTCGGTGAACCCATAGTCGATCTCGGCCCGGAACGTCCCCAGGGGGACCGACCCGTCCTTGTACGTCTCCACGCGGGACATCTCCGCCCCGCCCAGCCGCCCTGCGCAGCGGATCCGGACCCCCAGGGCGCCGGAGTTCATGGCGAGCTGGATCGCCCGCTTCATGGCCCGGCGGAAGCTCACCTGCCGCTCCAGCTGGAAGGCGACGTTCTCGGAGACCAGCTGCGGGTCGATCGCCGGGTTCTTGACCTCCTTGATGTCGATGGCCAGCTCCCGGTCGGTCATCTTGTGCAGCTCCTCGCGCAGCCGGTCGATGTCCACGCCCCGGCGGCCGATGATGATCCCCGGCCGCGCGGAGTAGATCACGACCCGCATCTTGCTGGCCGTCCGCTCGATCTCGATCCTCGAGACCGCGGCGCCGGACAGGGCCTCGCGCAGGCGGGTCCGGATCCGGTCGTCCTCGTTCAGCAGCTTCCCGAACCCTTCCTTCCGGGCGAACCACCGCGAGTTCCAGTTCCGGATCAGCCCCAGGCGGTTCGCCAGGGGAGGCACTTTATGCCCCACGAGAAATCCACCTCTGGCTCATGGCTTCTTGGCGTCCAGCTCCACCCGCAGGTGGGTCATCCGCTTGCGGATCTCCATGGCCCGCCCCATGGGGGCGGCCCGGAACCGTTTCTGCATCGGCCCCTCGTCCGCCGAGATCTGGGAGATCACCAGCTGCTCCTCCGTCCATGTCCCCTCCCGCGTGGCGTTGGCCACGGCGCTCTTGAGCACCTTCGAGATCGGCCGGCATGCCCTCTTGGGCATGTGCCGGAGGATCGCCTGTGCCTTCTGGACATCCATCCCGCGGATCAGCCGGGCCACCAGCCGCACCTTCCGCGGCGACATGGGAATGAACCTGCCTCTCGCCTGCGCGATCATCGCCCCTTCCTCTGGAGAGGGGGAATCCTAGGGGGGAAGCCAGCGCAGCGCGTTTCCCCCCTGGAACGAATGGCGACAGAAAGAGTCGACATCGTCATGTCGGCGAGGGCGGCTTGACCACGCCCTTGACGCCGTGCTTCTTGAAGATCCGGGTGGGGGAGAACTCGCCGAGCTTATGGCCCACCATGTTCTCGGTCACGAAGACCGGCAGGTGCTTGTTCCCGTTGTGGACCAGGAAGGTGTGCCCCACGAAGTCCGGCGTGATGGTGGAGCGGCGCGACCAGGTCTTGATCGGCTTCCTCTCCCCTGCCTGCGACTGCTTCACGACCTTCTCCATCAGCGATTGGTCCACGAAGGGACCCTTGCGGGCGGATCGTCCCATGGCTTATCTTCGCCTCTTCACGATGTACCGGTCGCTGGGTTTCCTGCGCCGGCGGGTCTTGAACCCCTTCGTCTGCCATCCCCACGGGGAGACCGGGTGCGGGTTGCCCTGGCCGGACTTGCCCTCGCCGCCCCCGTGCGGATGATCGTGAGGGTTCATCGCGAGCCCCCGGCTTTGGGGCCGCTTGCCCAGCCAGCGGGACCGCCCGGCCTTCCCGATCGAGATCGACCCATGGTCCTCGTTTCCGATCTGCCCGACGGTGGCGTAGCACTCCAGCCGGATCTTCCGCATCTCGCCGGAAGGCAGGCGCAGCGTCGCGAAATCCCCTTCCTTGGCCAGCAGCTGGGCCGCCGTGCCGGCCGAGCGGACGATCTGCCCGCCCCGCCCCGGCTCCATCTCGATGTTGTGCAGGAGCGTCCCCAGCGGCACCGCGGATAGAGGAAGGGCGTTCCCCGGCACCGGCTCCGCGCCAGTCCCGGAGATCACCGTGCCGCCGGGCTGGAGCTCGCGCGGGGCCAGGATGTACCGGCGCTCGCCGTCGGGGTACTCCAGGAGAGCCAGCCGCGCCGAGCGGTTCGGGTCGTACTCCACCGCCACAACCCGCGCCGGCACGTCCCGCCGCTGCCGCTTGAAATCCACGATGCGGATCATCCGCTTGTGCCCGCCCCCGCGGTGACGGGAGGTCACCCGCCCGTAGGAGTTCCGCCCGCCGGTCCGGGGCCGGGGCAGAAGCAGGCTCTTCTCCGGCTTATCCTTCGTGATCTCATCGAAGGAGGCCGTCGTCATGTGCCGCCGGGAGGGCGTATAGGGCCTGTACGTTTTTAGAGCCATCAGTTCGCCACCTCGATCTTGGAGCCTTCCGCCAGGGTCACGACGGCCCGCTTCCAGTTGGGCTTCCACCCCCATCGGGCGCCGACCCGCCGGGGCTTCCCCGGCAGGACGGCGGTGTGGACTGCCTGGACCTTGACCTTGAAGATCTGCTCAACCGACCGGCGGATTTCCGGCTTCGTGGCCCGGAGGTCCACCTTAAAAAAGTACTTCCGCTGGGCGCCCGCCACGGCCCCCTTCTCGGATCGCTGGAGCTCCTTCACGACGTCCGAGGCCTGCCGGCTCATGCGGAGATCTTCTCCATCTGCTTCCACGCGGCGCTCGTGACGACCACCTTCGGGCTCGCCAAAACCTCGTAGCAGCTCAGGTCCGACGCCGGCCGGACGATCACCTTCGGGATGTTCCTGGAGATCCGCGCCAGCATCGGCGAGGGGCTGTCCACCACCACCAGCGCGCCGCAGCAGGCCTCCATCTTTTCGAGCAGCCCGGCCAGCTCCTTGGTCTTCGGGGCGAGCCCCTCCAGGGTCTCCACCACGGCCAGCCCCTGCCCCCTCACCTTCGCCCTCAAGCTGTGGATCAGCGCCTCCCGGCGGATCCGCTCGGGCAGCTCGTAGCGATGCTCCCGGGGATGCGGCCCGAAAACGATCCCCCCTTTCCGCCACAGCGGCGACCGGATCGACCCGGCCCGGGCGCGGCCGGTGTGCTTCTGCCGCCACGGCTTCCTTCCGCCGCCGCGGACCTCGCCCCGCCGCTTGGTGTCGGCCGTGCCCTGCCGGCGGTTGGCCAGGTACATCCGGACCGCCTGCCAGAGGATCGGCCGGTTCACCGGGCCGTCCAACACCTTCGGGAGTTCCGCCCTGCCGACCGCCTTACCCTGCGCGTCGTAGAGCTTCACCTCCGGTTTCTCCTTCGCCCCCTGCGGCTTCCGCGGCTTCACCGTCTTTGCCATCGGTCAGCTCAAGCCTTCTTCTTCGCGGCAGCCGGGGCCGCGGGGGCCTTGCCCCCCGCCGCCTTGCCCGCCGCCGGCTTTCCGCCGCCCGCCTGCGCCGCCGCCTTGTTCTTCTTCGGCTGCTGCCCCGCGCGCACCACCTTCGGCGGCTTCATCGATCTCCGGATCAGCACCAAGGCTTCCTCGCTGCCGGGCACCGAGCCCTTGAGGAGGAGAAGGTTGTGGCCCACGTCCACCCTCACCACCACCATCGCCTGGGTCGTCACCATCCGGTCCCCCATGTGACCCGGCATGTGGTGCCCCTTGAAGACCCGCGACGGGTCGGTGCTCGAGCCGATGGAGCCCGGCCGGCGGTGCGTCATGGAGCCGTGCGTCTGGTCCCCGCCCTTCCAGTGCCAGCGCTTCACGCCGCCGGAGAAGCCCTTGCCGATGGAGCGCCCGGTGACGTCCACCCGGTCCCCCGGCTTGAAGATTTCCACGGTCACGGTGGAGCCCACTTCGGCCTTCTCGTCTTTCGCCAGGCGGAACTCCCGCAGGACGTGCTTCGCCGCGGCCTGCCGCTTCGCGAAGTGGCCAGCCAGCGGCTTCGTGAGCTCCTTGGCGTCCGCCTCCCCGAATCCCAGCTGGACCGCCCGGTAGCCGTCCTTCTCGGCGGTCTTCTCCTGCACCACCGGGCACGGCCCGGCCTCGAGCACGGTCACCGGCACCGGCCGTCCGTCCGGCTCGAAGACCTGTGTCATCCCCAGCTTCCTCCCGATCAGCCCAACCCCGGGTTTCATGATCGCTCCATCCCCACTTCCCCAATTCCTCTAGGGGAAGGGGGCGTGTTGGGGGAAACGTTACGGTTTCCCCCAACAGCACCTTTCGCTTTTGCCGGATGGGGGAGCCCGGAGGGGGAAACCAGGCAGTGGTTTCCCCCTC
>CAYJUA010000055.1:5719-9799 GCA_964373295.1 uncultured Planctomycetia bacterium | reverse complement strand
GTCAGCGGCGCCCTCGGCCGCATGGGCTCCCTGATCATCGAGGAGGCCTGCCGCCAGCCCTCCCTCTTCCAGGTGGCCGCGGCGCTGGAACAGCCGGCGCATCCGGAGCTGGGCAAACCGCTGACTGCAGCGCCCCCGCCGGCCGGTGCCGGGCACGGTGTACGCGTAGAAGGGGATGTCCGCGCGGCGCTGGCGCGGGCCGATCTCCTCATCGAGTTCACCACGCCGGAGGCCACCCTCGTCCACGCGGCCGCCGCCGCCGAGGCGCGGGTCCCCATGCTCATCGGCACCACCGGCTTCACCCCCGCGCAGACGGAACAGCTCCAGGCGCACGCCCGGCGGGTCCCCCTCTTCTGGTCCCCCAACATGTCCCTGGGGATCGTGGTGGTGCGCCGGGCGATCGGCTCCATCTCCGAGCTCCTCTTCCGCTTCGGGCTCGGCGAGAAGACGAAGGTGAGCCTCTCCGAGACCCACCACACCCGGAAGAAGGACGCCCCCAGCGGCACCGCCAAGGCCCTGCGCGACGAGCTCCTGAGGCAGACCGGGTGGCTCATCCGGGATGAGGAGATCGAGGCCCGCAGGGAAGGGGAGGTGATCGGCATCCATTCGCTGACCTTCGAGTGCGAATCGGAGCGGATCACCCTGACCCATGAGGCCACGGACCGCCGCGTTTTCGCGCAGGGGGCGCTGGTCATCGCCCGCCATTTCCGGGCGCTCTGGAGCCAGCCGGGCTGGTACGGGATGGACGATTTCGTCGCCGCGATGCAGAAATGATGATCCCGCCGCCGGCCCGGCGCCTCACCCGGCTCCCGCCCTACCTCTTCGTCCAGATCGACGCCCTCAAGGAGCAGGTAGCCCGCCGCGGCAGCGACGTGATCGACATGGGGGTCGGGGACCCGGACGAGCCCACGCCCCGCTTCATCCTGGAGGCGATGGTCCGGGCCCTCAAGGACGCCCGGAACCACCAGTACCCGGGCAACCGCGGGCTGGAATCGTTCCGGGAGGCGATTGCCCGTTGGTATCGCGCTCGCTTCAGTGTTTCGCTCGATCCCTCCACGGAGATACTGCCCCTCATCGGGTCCAAAGAAGGGATCGCCCACCTGCCGCTCGCCTACGTGAACCCCGGCGACCGGGTCCTGATCCCGGACCCCAGCTACCCGCCGTACCGGACCGGGACGATCCTGGCCGGGGGCAAGCCGGTTGCCGTGCCGCTGTTGGCCCGGAACCGGTTCCTGCCGGACCTCGACGCCCTGCGGCGCAGGGCCGCCGGGGCGAAGCTCCTCTTCCTTAACTACCCTAACAACCCGACCGCCGCCGTCGCCGACCTCTCCTTCTACCGGGACCTGGTCCGCTTCGCCCGGCGCGTCCGGGTGCCGGTCTGCCACGACGCCGCCTACTCGGAGCTGACCTACGGCGGCTACCGCCACCCCAGCTTCCTCCAGGCGCCCGGGGCCAAGGAGGTCGGGATCGAGTTCCACTCCCTCTCCAAGACGTTCAACATGACCGGGTGGCGGATCGGCTGGGCCTGCGGCAACAGGGAGATGATCAGTGCCCTCGCCAAGGTGAAGTCCAACATCGACTCCGGCGTCTTCCAGGCGGTGCAGGTGGCCGGCATCCGCGCCCTGCAGGCCCCGCCCACGCACCTGAAGCGGATGCTGAAGATCTACGAGGCCCGCCGCGACCTCCTGGTGTCGGCCCTGCGCCGGAGCGGCTGGCCGGTCGATCCGCCCAAGGCCACCTTCTATCTCTGGGCCCCGATCCCCAAGGGCCGGAGCTCCCGGCAGGTCTCCACACAGCTGCTCCGGCAGGCCGCGATCGTCGCCACTCCCGGCGTCGGCTTCGGGGAGATCGGGGAAGGGTACGTCCGCTTCTCCCTCAGCGTCCCCACCGCGCGCGTCCGCGAGGCGGCCCGCCGGATCCAGAAACTATCACTCTATGCGTACACAGTGCCCGGTACCGACTGAGGGGGCGCTACAGCTCGCCCGATGAACGCCTCTTGCGTATGGCGCGAGTCTTCGTCGGACTAGGCAGCAACTTGGGGGACCGCGAGCAGAACCTGCGCCGGGCGCTCGAGCTGCTGCGGCGCCTTCCTCATATGCAGGTGATCCAAGTCTCCCGCTGGCGCGAGACCCTCCCCGAGGGCGGACCGCCGCAGGGGCCGTACCTGAACGGGGCGGCTGAGCTCCACACCGAGCTGCCTCCCAAGGACCTGCTGGCGGGACTGCAGGAGATTGAGACCGCGTTCGGCCGGCGGCGCGACGGCCCCCGCTGGGGGCCCCGCCCGATCGACCTGGACCTCCTGGCTTACAACGACCTCCTCCTGGATGAGCCGAACCTGACCCTGCCGCATCCCCTCCTTCACCAGCGCCGGTTCGTCCTCGAGCCGCTCGCCGAGATCGCGCCCGGCTGGAAGCATCCCCGCCTGGGGCGCACCGCCGGCGAGCTGCTCTCTTCTCTGCGGAACACAGTGCCCGATACCGGCTGATGCGAATCATCCGTAGCCCGGCCGGCATCCGGCGGATCGCCACCGGCGCCCACAAGAAAGGGCAGGCGATCGGCTTGGTCCCCACCCTGGGCGCCCTTCACGAGGGCCACCTTTCCTTAATACGTGCGGCCCGGCGCGAGAACGGACTTGTGGTGGTCAGCATCTTCTTGAACCCGATCCAGTTCGACCGCGCGCAGGACCTGCGCGCCTATCCGAGGATGCTGGCGCGGGACGCCCGCCTTGCCGCCCGGGCCGGCGCGGACGTCCTCTTCGTTCCCTCCGCGCGCGCGATGTACCCGCGGGGCTTCCAGACCTTCGTGGAGGTGATGCGCCTCTCCCGCCCGCTCGAAGGCCAGCTCCGCCCCGGCCACTTCCGCGGGGTCACCACGGTGGTGTCAAAGCTCCTCAACCTCGTCCAGCCGGGCCGCGCCTACTTCGGTCAGAAGGACGCCCAGCAGGCCCGGATCGTCCGCCAGCTCATCCGGGACCTGGATTTTCCGGTCCGCCTCCGGGTCCTCCCGACGGTGCGGGAGGCGGGGGGCCTGGCCATGAGCTCACGGAACGCCCGCCTCTCGACGGAGGAGCGCCGCGCGGCCGGCGCCCTCTTTGAAGCTTTACAGTCGGGAAAACGGCTGATAGAATGGGGTTGCCGTCGAGAAACAGCGGTTGTCCGACGGATGAGGGGGGTTCTGCGGCGGGTGCGCGGCCTGAAGGTTGAGTACGCCGCCGTCGTGGACCCCGAGAGCTTCGAGAGGGTGCGGGTGATCCGGCGGCCGGTGCTGATCCTGCTGGCCTGCCGGCTGGGGAAAACGCGGCTGATCGACAATTGCCTATGCTTCGCTCCATGATGAAGTCCAAGATCCACCAGGCCACCGTTACGGAGGCGAACCTCCAGTACGAGGGCTCGATCACCATCGACGCCGAGCTCATGCGGGCGGCGGACCTCCTGCCCGGCGAGCAGGTGCACGTGGTGAACCTCAACAACGGCAGCCGCATCGAGACGTACTGCGTCGAGGGGCCGGCCGGCTCCGGCACGGTCTGCATGAACGGCGCGGCCGCCCGCTGGGCGCAGGTCGGCGACACGGTGATCCTCATCTCCTACGCGCTCCTGGAAGACCGGGAAGCGCGCCAGCTCAAGCCGAAGGTCGTCTTTGTGGACCGGTCCAACCGGATCCGCGAGACGGTCGTTGTCTGACCTCCCCCGTTGAGCCGGTGCTCAAGATCGGGCTCGTGGGCTGCGGGGCCATCGGCTCCGAATTGGCGAAAGAGATCCGACGCAGGTTCGCGGGAAAAGCACGCTTGATCGGAGTCCACGACATCCACACCGAGAAGGCCCGCAAGCTCGCCTCTTCTCTCCATCCCCCGGTTCCCGTCCTGAGCGCGGGAGAGATCCTCCGCCGTTCCTCCCTGATCCTCGAGGCGGCTTCCCCCGGGGCCGTGGCGCAGTTCCTCCCCAAGGCGGTGCGGCGCCGAAAATCGATGCTGGTCCTCTCCTCCGGCGGACTCCTCACCCAGGGCAGCTCGCTCCGGCGGGCCGCGGCCCAAGGGATCCCGGTCTACGTCCCCAGCGGCGCGATCCTGGGGCTCAGATCGGA
>CAYJUA010000055.1:0-5709 GCA_964373295.1 uncultured Planctomycetia bacterium | reverse complement strand
GGCTCGACGGCATCCGTGCCGCCGCCATGGGCAGGCTCACCTCGGTGACCCTCACCACGCGCAAGCCGCCCCGGGCATTCCGGGGCGCGCCGGGCCTGGCCCGGAGGGGGATCCGCCCCGAGCGGGTCCGCGCCCCCAAGCTCCTCTTCCAGGGCTCCGCCCGGAAGGCGGCGGCCCTCTTCCCCCAGAACATCAACGTGGCGGCGACGCTCGCCCTGGCCGGGCTGGGGCCCGCGCGCACCCGCGTCCGGATCATCGCCGACCCCCGGGTCCGCGCCAACATCCACGAGATCGAGGCCCGGGGGAGCTTCGGGAAGCTGACCGTCCGGGCGGAGAACCGGGCCTCGGCCCGGAACCCAAAGACCAGCCAGCTGGCCATCCAGTCCGCGGTGGCCCTGCTGGAGCGAATCCTTCGACCCATCAGGATCGGATCCTGAGAGGCAGCATCAAAAATAAAAAGCGAAAGGGGGTGAATCGATCATGGCGCAGAAAGTAGCCAAGGCAGGCATCAAGCGGGAGAAGGGGTATCTCTACTACCTCGACAAGCAGGGAGACGTCTCCCGCGCGAAGATGGCCCGGGGTGGAAGGAAAGGCGGCCATCCCCAGAAGGTGAAGAAGCTCGGCCTCAAGCGGAAGCAGGGTTTCCTGTACTTCATCGACAAGCAGGGAGACGTTTCCGCGGCGAAGATGGCCCGGAGGTAACAGCCTCGCCGGTCCGTTACTGAACATCCGCGCACCCCGCCGTGAATGGTCCGCGCACCGGCGGGGTGCTTTCTCTTTATGAACCCATCACCGATCATCATCCGCGGGGCGCGGGAGCACAACCTCAAAGGGGTGGACCTCACGCTGCCCCGCAACGCCCTCATCGTGGTGACCGGCCTTTCCGGGTCGGGGAAGTCCTCCCTGGCCTTCGACACGATCTACGCGGAAGGGCAGAGGCGCTACGTGGAGAGCCTGTCCGCTTACGCCCGCCAGTTCCTCGAGCAGCTGCAGAAACCCAACGTGGAGCACATCGAGGGGCTCTCCCCGGCCATCGCCATCGAGCAGAGGACCGCCGGCGGCAACCCCCGCTCGACGGTGGCGACCCAGACCGAGGTGTACGACTACCTGCGCCTCCTGTTCGCCCGGATCGGCGTCCCCCACTGTCCCACGTGCGGCCGCCCGATCCAGCGCCAGTCCGCCCAGGAGATCGTGGACCGGATCCTGCGGCTCCCCGCCGGCCAGCCGGTCACCCTGCTGGCCCCCCTGGTGCGCGGCCGGAAGGGGCATTACCAGGAGCTGTTCCGCCAGGTCCAGAAGGAGGGCTTTGTCCGCGCGCGGGTGGACGGAACGGTCCGGGAGCTGGGGGCCCCGATCTCCCTCGACAAGAAGCGGGCCCACACCATCGAGGTGGTGGTGGACCGCCTCACCCTGGACGAGAAGGCGCGCCAGCGCCTCACCGACTCCGTGGAGACGGCCCTCAAGGCGGGGAAGGGGGTCCTCGTCGCCGCTCCCTCCCGCGGCGCCGAGCTTCTCTTCAGCGAGCAGTACGCCTGCGTGCACTGCGGGATCAGCATGGCCGAGCTGCAGCCGCGCCTCTTCTCCTTCAACAGCCCGTACGGCGCCTGCCCCACGTGCCACGGGCTGGGCACGAAGCCGGAGGTGGACAAGGACCTGGTGGTCCCCGACCTCTCCAAGTCGCTCGCCGAGGGGGCCCTCGAGCCCTGGCGCCGGGGGGGGCGCGGGTATCTCCTGTACCACCGCGCCCTGATCCGGGAATTCGCCCGGGAGGCGCGGATCAACCTGGAGACCCCGTTCCGGAAGCTGGCCGAGACGGTCCGCCGGAAGATCCTCTACGGCGCCCCCGATGTCGAGATCTGGGGCCGCCCGTTCGAGGGGGTGATCCCCAACCTGGAGCGGCTCTTCCGGGAGAGCGACTCCGACTTCGTCAAGGAGGAGGTCTCCCGCTTCATGTCGGTCCAGCCGTGCCCCACCTGCCGCGGCATGCGCCTGCGCCCCGAGGCGGCCGCCGTGCGGGTGGGCGGGCGCTCCATCATCGACGTCACCCGCACCACGGTGAAGGGGTGCCTCGCCTTCCTCGATGAGCTCAAGCTCTCCCCGAAGGAGCAGATGATCGCCGCCGAGATCCTCAAGGAGATCCGGCGCCGCCTGCGCTTCATGGCGGACGTGGGGCTCGACTACCTGAGCCTGGACCGGCAGAGCAGCACCTTGTCCGGGGGCGAGGCCCAGCGGATCCGGCTGGCGACGCAGATCGGAGCGGGGCTCGTGGGGGTGCTGTACGTCCTGGACGAGCCCTCGATCGGGCTCCACCAGCGCGACACCCGGCGCCTCCTGGGAACCTTGGAGCAGCTCCGGGACCAGGGCAACACGGTGATCGTGGTGGAGCACGACGAGACCACGATCCGGGCGGCCGACTTCATCGTGGACCTGGGGCCCGGCGCCGGCAAGCACGGCGGCGAGGTCGTGGCCGTCGGGACCTTCGACCAGATCCTGCAGTCCCCTCGGTCCCTCACCGGAAAATACCTCCGCGGGGAGCTCTCCATCCCGGTGCCGCCGAAGCGGCGCCCCTGGAAGAGCCGCCCGGCGCTGGAGATCGTCGGGGCCCGCCAGCACAACCTGAAAAACATCACCGCCCGGATCCCGCTGGGCACCTTCACCGGGGTCACCGGCGTCTCCGGGTCCGGCAAATCCACCCTGGTGCACGACATCCTTTACAACGCGCTGGCCCGCAAGCTGTACCGGGCCCGCCTGCGGCCCGGAGAGCACGACCGGATCACCGGGGCCGAGCAGATCGACAAGGTGATCGTGATCGACCAGGACCCGATCGGCCGCACCCCCCGCTCCAACCCGGCCACCTACACCGGTGTCTTCTCCGACATCCGCGACCTCTTCGCCCGCACGCCCGAGGCGCGCGCCCGCGGCTACCGCCCGGGCCGCTTCAGCTTCAACGTGAAGGGAGGGCGGTGCGAGGCCTGCGAGGGGGACGGGGTGATCCAGGTGGAGATGCACTTCCTCCCCGCGGTCTACGTGACCTGCGAGGTCTGCAAGGGGAACCGCTTCAACGACGCGACCCTGGAGGTCCTGTACAAGGGCCGCTCCATCGCCGACATCCTGCGGATGAACGTGGAGGAGGCCTTGAGTGTCTTCTCCGCCATCCCGCGGATCCGGCCCCGCCTGCAGACCCTCGTGGACGTGGGGCTGGGGTACATCGAGGTGGGCCAGCCGGCCACCACCCTGTCCGGTGGGGAGGCCCAGCGGGTGAAGCTGGCCACCGAGCTCTCCCACCGGGCGACCGGCAGGACCCTGTACATCCTGGACGAGCCGACCACCGGGCTCCACATCGCCGACGTGGAGAAGCTGCTCAAGGTCCTCCACGCGCTGGTGGACCAGGGCAACACCGTGCTGGTGATCGAGCACCAGATGGATGTGGTCAAGACCGCCGATTACCTGATCGACCTGGGCCCGGAGGGCGGGGAGGAGGGCGGGCGGGTGGTGGCCTGCGGGTCCCCGGAGGAGGTGGCCCGCGCCAAGGGCTCGCACACCGGCCGGCATCTCCGTCCCGTGCTGGAGCGCGCCTCCCCGGCGCCCGTCCCGCATGGCGAATGACAATCCGGCTCAAACGCGGTAGCATACCACCATGATCACAGAGATCGGGATCGTCGCCGGCGAGATCTGGCACCACCTCGACAAGCACGGGGAGGTCCTCTTCTCCTCCATGGTCGCCGGGATCAAGCAGCCGCGCGACCTGGTTCTCATGAGCGTCGGCTGGCTCGCCCGCGAGGGGCATGTCGTGGTCAAGCAGGAGGGGAGCGACTACCGGGTCTCCCTGCGATCAGCCGGCGGATGAGCCGGCCCTCTTCCCCGCGCCCCTCCCGAACGCCCCTCCGCTCCGCCCGCAGCGCCTGCATCGTCCTCACCACCTCCGGAAGCCTCCCCGAGGCCCGCCGCCTGGCCCGCCGGCTCGTCCGTGAGCGGGCCGCCGCCTGCGTGAACGTCGTGCCCCGCGTCGAATCGGTCTACTGGTGGAAGGGAAAGGTCGAGCGGAGCGGGGAAGCCCTCCTCCTCCTGAAGACCACGCGGCCTCGCCTGGCCCGCCTGTCCAGCCGCATCAAGGCGCTCCATCCGTACGAGGTCCCGGAGATCCTGGTCCTGCCCCTCTCGCACGGCGACCCCGCTTACTTGCAGTGGCTCCGGGAATCCCTTATGATATCGAGTCCATAGAGGCCGATGGGCAGCTCCACAGGCATCTACATCGGGACGGACAACATCGACATCGTGTCGCTGGGCGGCTCCTTCCAACGGCCGCGCCTGGTCAGCTACGCCCGCGCCAAACTCCCCAACCAGGCCGCCTGGCGCAGCCAGGTCCGGGTGGAGGGGCAGACCGCCCCCGAGCAGGCCGCCGCCTCACCGGCCGAGGAGCCGATGGCCGCCTGCATCCAGACCCTGTTCGCCAAGCTCGGGGTTGAGACGCCTCGGGCCCACACGGGGCTCCCCGCCGAGTCGGTCGTCATCCGCTACTTCCAGATGCCGACGATCCCCCCGCATGAGCGGAAGATGGCCATCGCGTTCGAGGCCAAGAAATACCTGCCGTTCAAGCTGGAAGAGCTCGTCACGGACTTCCAGATCGTCAGCCGCCGCGCCGATCCCACGCTGATGCGCATCATCTTCTTCGGGATCAAGCGCAGCTCCAGCTTCATGTACGCGAGCCTCTTCCAGTCGTGCGGGATTTCGCCCCTCTGCCTGGAGCCGGCGCCGCTCTCCCTCATGCGCCTGCTCCGCGCCAGCGGGCAGGTTCCCAGCGAGGAGGTGGTCGTCCTCCTCCTGCTGGAGCAGGACACGGCGACCATCAACATCGCCCGGAGCGACCTGCTGTACCTGAGCCGCAACGTCACCATCGCCGTCGAGCCTGCGCCCGCCGAGGGCCCGCCGGCCGAGCTCATGGACGCCCTGGTGAACGAGACCCGCGTCTCCATGGACTATTACCGACGCCGCTTCCTGGGGGAGCCGGCCGTCACCAAGGTCCTCGCCTTCGGCCAATCGCTGGACCCGAAACGGCTGGAGGAGCTCTCCAAGGCGCTGGACCTGCCGGTGCAGATGGGGGATCCTTTCGGAAAGATCGCCGGAGCGAAGTCCGCTCCGGCCGGCCTGGCTGCGGCCGCCGGCGTGGCCCTCCGGGGCCTTGAGAAGGCGGCCGGCGTCGACCTGTTGGCCCCCGAGCACCGCCCGCAGAGGAAGGGGCTGCTCAAGCCCTTCCTCGTCGAGGCGGCGGCCTGCTGCGCGCTGCTGGCCCTGTGGTACGGTTTCTCGGTGGCCGACCTGCAGTCCTGGAAACAGAAGCTCGCGCAGCTGCAGGCGCAGCAGGTCCAGCCGGCGCAGATCCCGGCCGGCGCGCCGGTCGAGGAGCTCCAGCAGATCCTCCGGGAGCGAGAGAAGGAGATCCGTCTCCTCGAGTCGTATCGTCAAGCCAGATCCAAGCCCTCCTCTCTGCTGGCGGGTCTTTCCCGGCTGATGCCGGAGGAGGCGTGGCTGCAGTACACCTTGCTCCGAGACGCGCCCAAAGAGGCCGCCGCGGTCGAGCGCCGGCGCCTGCTGCGCGTGGTCGGTAATGCCTTTGCCGGGAACCGGGACCTGGAGTTGGAGCGGATCAACCAGTTCCTCGCCGCCCTGCGCCGGGACGCCCTCTTCAGCTCCGCCTTCTCCGAATTCTCG
>CAYJUA010000054.1:9221-9824 GCA_964373295.1 uncultured Planctomycetia bacterium | reverse complement strand
CCGGCTGCTGCATGGTGCGCCAGTGCCACCTGAACACCTGCCCGGTCGGCGTGGCCACGCAGGACCCCAAGCTCCGGCTCAAGTTCAAAAGTCCTCCGGATTTCGTGGTCAACTTCTTCACCTTCGTGGCGGAGGAGATCCGCCGGACCCTGGCCGCGCTCGGCTGCCGCTCGCTGGACGAGATCGTCGGCCGCGTGGACCTGATCCGGGTCAAGCCGAAAGCGCAGCAGCACCCCAAGTGGGCCTCGATCGACTGGTCCTCCCTGCTGGCCGACCCGGACCCTTCTGGCAAGCGGCCAAAGCGGTGCCAGGTCTCGCGCAACGACCGGGAGGGGGATACGCCGCTCGACCTGCAGATCCTGGCCGAGGCGAAGCCGGCGCTGGAGGGCCGCGCCCGCGTCACCCTGCGCTACCCGGTCAAGAACCACCAGCGCTCCATCGGCACGCGCCTCTCCCACGAGATCGCCCTCCGCTACGGCGACAAGGGGCTCCCCGGCGGCGCCGCCATCGAGGTCCAGCTCTCCGCCCGCGCGGGCCAGTCGTTCGGGGCCTTCGTCATCAACGGCGTCCGCCTCACCCTCCCCGGCGACGCCAACGAGTAGG
>CAYJUA010000054.1:0-9211 GCA_964373295.1 uncultured Planctomycetia bacterium | reverse complement strand
GGGAAGGGGATGCACGGCGGCGAGATCGTGGTCAAGCCCCACCCCCGCATCCAGGCGAAGCCGGAGGAGCTCGTCCTCGTCGGCAACACCGTCCTCTACGGCGCCACCGGCGGCGCCCTGCACGCGGCCGGCAGGGCCGGCGAGCGCTTCTGCGTCCGCAACTCCGGCGCCCGCACCGTGGTGGAGGGGATCGGCGACCACGGCTGCGAGTACATGACCGGCGGTATGGCGGTGATCCTGGGCCCGACCGGCCGCAACTTCGGGGCGGGGATGACCGGCGGAGCGGCCTTCGTGCTCGACCCCGAGGGGACCTTCCCCCAGCGCTACAACCCGGGGCTCGTGGAGCTCACCCGCGTGGAGGACCCCGAGGACCAGTCGCTCCTCCGCTCGCTGGTGAGCCGCCACGCGGAGCTCACCGGCAGCATCCGGGCCCAGCAGCTCCTGGCCGACTGGGAGAACGCCCTCCCCCGCTTCTGGAAGGTGGCGCCTAAGAAGGAAGTGGTTAAGCTCGAAGCCGCCGTGGGGGCTCCATCGATCGGCTCCGGGCAGGATGCCTCCCCGAAATAGGCTCCGCCGGAACCGCTCTGCCGCTCTAAAGTTAGCTCGCTTTGCCCCTTGTCACTGGCGGCTTTTTTGTGGCACACTTCCTTATATACCCGCTGGACTCGCGCGGGTCGACTTTTTCAGACTATGAAAACCATTAACATAAGGCACCGGCTCCTCTCCGCATTTGTGGCCGTGGGGGTCTTTCTCTCCTCGGCCGGCCCCGCCGCGCCCTCCCCTGACCCGGCCCACGACTCCCTGCGTCAGACCAACGCCCGGCAGGGCGCGCAGAAGCCTGGACTGGAAGATGCGCTCCAACCCGCCGGGATGGAGGAGGCGCAGGTTCGTCTGGACCAGCTCGCCAATCTCCAAGGGACAACCGGGCAGGAACTCCGCGAGGCCCTGTGGGCGATGCCGTACGCGCCCGATCCTAACCAGCCCCTCTGGACACGCGAGACTCTCCTGGAGGAAATTCGGCTAGGCCACCCGGTCATCCCCGCAGTGGGTCTCACGGCCGTTCCGAGTCCCTGGGGGGAGGTGGACTTGAGTCGGCTGAACGACCTCTCCCAGTATCCGGAAGAGAGTGCCGCATACGACATCGCCCGGGACATCGAGATTGCCGTTGCACTGGGGCTGTTGAGGGTTCAGCGAGTCAGTCCCTCGAAGGCAGTCGGTCCCTCTGGGGTTTACAGGGCATTGAAGAGCGAAGGGATCGGTTCGGCTGCGTCGATCTCCTGGGCGGACGCGCTGCTTCTGCGAGAGAAGGCGCAGACCCTCCATTCCACCGGCCAACTCACGCTGGGGTCTGTGGCTTTCACTTTCCAGGCAGGTTCGGCAGGCCAGCCGCCGGTCTTCACGGTGGATGACCTGCCGGTGACGCCGGATAAGGCGCAGATGGCTTTTTACGACGCGCTTGGGATCGTTCATTACGGAGCTGGGCACAGTGCTCTTCCCACCGCGGTCAAGCAGGCGTTTGAGTGGAAGTGGCTGGTCACCGCCGGGCTGGAGGAGGCGGAGCAAGTGGTGGGTCAGTTGGAGGATCTTCTGACGGCGGCGCGGAAGGCGGTCGGGGAAGGCGATCAGTGGGGGCTGGATAACTTGGATGACCAGGTTCGAGATCTGCTGAAGTCGCCTGAGGTGAGGAAGCTCACAAGTCATCTGGATGAGGCCTCTCCGGTGCTGAGGGGACGTTTTCTTGACGTCCTCGTGAGAGCGCACCTCCTATTTCCACTCAGTGCCGAAAGTGCAGATACTGCGTCCCAAGCGGCCTTAGACCGTCTGCGGAACTGCGTTGCCTTTGGCATTGGGGTTGGCGTTTCTCCAACCCTTGAAAACCTGGCGCAGTGGACGGGGTGGAGGAATGTGATCGCGTCAGTCACGCGCCTCACCATCCCTCCCCAGGCCATGTGGAAACCGCTGGAGATGGGCTGCGCGGCAGTCATCAAACCCCCGGGGAATTTGAAGGCATTGTGGCAGCTGCAAAAGAGGGTGGGCAGCCATGAAATGGACCTCTGCGTACTTCCCGGGCCCCGCGGAAAACTGGTTCCCCGCCTTCTCATTTCCGAAGAGGGAAAGACAATCACGACAAGGCGACTCGGCAGGATGAGAGCTGTCAGCGGCCATACGCACGGATCTCATTTTCCCTTGGAGGTGAGATCAGAGGATACAGACTCTGCCGAAGCTGAAGCTGAAGTCGGGACCACCAGCATTGTCCTTGCTTTCGACTTGGACGGTCGTGCCGAGCTGGCCGTGTTCGAGCCCGGTGCCGCGGGCTGGCGCTACGTGGATGACCAGCGGAAGATTGCTATGGAGCTCCGCAAGCTTGGGGTGTTGGCCCCCGCCGCCGGCAAGGAGGGGAAGACCGCCGCCGGGCAGGAGGAGAAAACAGTCCCGCCGCCGGTGGTGCCCGACTGGGATCCGGCCACCATCGTCTGGCAGGCGGGATGGGGCGTCTTTCCCTCCACCGAGGAGCACCTGCGCCGCACCGCCTTCATGGCTCCCCTGGGAGGGCCTGCCCAGTACCTTCAGATCGGGGCGTCCGTGCACCCCGGACCCCTGCCGAAGGAGTTGTCGGATGAGGGCTTCGAAACGAAGGATGGAAGGCAGTTGAGCCTGATCGACCATCTTCCCACCGAGGGGCTGGCGTCGGGGCACATCGCCGACGAGAAGGTCCACCCGTACATCCAGCTGACGATACAGAAGGTCCTTGCGAACAAGGCGCCCACGATGTGGGCGCGCGTTCACCTGGAGTCCGGGGATGTCGCCGTCCCGATGCGGCCGATCAACGTTTGGACGGATGGGGCGATCCGTTACGAGGGGTTCATCCCGGCCGAGCCGCAGTTCCTGGGGGACCATTCCTTCACGATCGAGCTGTTCTGGAACAACCGGTGGTACCACCTGAAGGATGAGGGATGGGCCCGGATCGAGCCGCCCAACCCCGCGCAGGTCGCCGCGCAAGCTAGCCCCGAGGAACTGAAGATTGGCTTGCTGGATGCTAAGGAGGAGCTCAACGTCGCCCTGGGGCAGATGGCCCAGCGCAAGCAGACCGCGGCGGTGATGGAAGAGGGGGAGGAGAAGCAGATTTTGCTGGAGGCGATCCGGGTGCTGGAGGAGGAGGGAGTCGTCACCGATCCTGTCCTGGACTTCAACCAAAGGGCCCCCCTGATCCGGCAGTTGGTCATGGCGGGTAAGCTCACCTGGGCCCAGGCCCGCAGGGCCTTCGTGGCCGCCGAGCAGGCCACGGGGCTCCAGAAAGAGTTCTTCACTGGCATGCAGTTCAAGCAGATGCTGCTTGCCGGCGGCCAGCGGGTGCTCATCATGTTCAACCCGAACCGGGCCAATACCCCGCGGCCGCCGGAGCCGAAACCTGGAGAAAAGCCCGCGCATCCTCTGGGAAACCAGAAGCCCGCGAAGGTGGTGGTGGATGGGCAGGTTCGGATCATCAAACAGAGAGCTCTGCCGAGCTTCGTCAGCACCCTCGTCAACTGGCTGATGCTCAAGCTCAACCCCTTCGGGTACGTGCATGGCCATGGGACCCTGCCGGTGACCGATCAGAAACCCCAGGAGGGCTGGGAGGAGGCGATCACCGGGATCGTCAACGAGGCGTGCGACCAGGCCGACCGCCTGGCGGTGATCGCCGGCAACATCGGCGAGCTGGCGGCAGCCAGCCTGCCCGACTGGGCCCACCTGCACGACATCCCCTGGCGGATGCCGATCGACAACCCGGGCGATGGGCAGACCCGGTGGTTCCGGTTGGAGAGCGGCATCCGGACCGGCGTCCTGCGAGATCCGAACATGACGACCTTTATCATGGAGACGGAGGTGGAGAACAAGGCCGCTCTGGTGGAGGCGGGGAAGCGCCTGGTGGCCTCTCTGCAGGAGGGGGGACTTGGCCAATACAATGCCTGGGCCGCCGTTTCCCAGGGCCTCGTGCGTCTCTTCATCGTCCCCCGAAACCCGAAGGAGCCGGAGCCCCCCGCTGATCAGGCGGTCGCTGCGAACTGGAAAGTGAATGCCGACCGCGCCAAGCCGCTGGCGGACCAGAACTACTGGTTCGTGGAGATCTCGCCGCGCCGCTACACCCTGATGACGGAGGAGCAGATGCGGCAGTGCGGCTTGCGGCCGGTGCAGGGCGATCCAGCCACCGGGCGGCCCTTCGGCCCAGGGCCGCACATCTCTCCGGGGAGGCCGGTCATCGACATCAAGATGGGGATCATGGAGCTGCGCCGGTTCGTCCTGCTCCCCAGGATGGAGCTCTACGAGGACCCTTTCCTGGGGGCGCGCCTCGTGAAGGCGTACGAGCTGGTCGGGCTTCCGTGGAGTGATCCCCGGATCGCGCAGATTGTGGAAGAGATCGACCAGCCAGAGGGAGAGCTCGAGCGGGATTCCGAGGAAGAGATCCGGCACGTCTTGGACAGCGTGATCCTGAACGATGTGATCCAAATCACGGAGGCGAAGCAGCTCGTGGACCTTGTTGGGCGGATCTCCGAGTGGCGCACCCGGCACGTGGACGCCTTCCACCGGCGGTCGGGGCCGGAGAGGGACCGGTTCCTTCAGACGTTGGAGGATCTGTGCGTCCAGTTCGCTGAGTCGGTGCCCGACCTGGTCCGCGTGGTGCCTCCCCCTCAGGCCGATGTGCCGCCACCCGACAGCTCGCAGTCTCCCCTCATCTTGGGCGCTGAGAACCCCGCATGGGACCGCGGGGCGCGGTATGTGAGCCGGAAGGGAGAGACCTACATCGAGATCTGGGGATCCGCGGGCGGTCCGGAGGCAAACCTGGCCCAGGCCTCGGCTGCCCTCGGGCGGCCAACCCACCTGGCCGTGAACGCGGCCGGAGAGACGGGCGACCGGCTCGTGGAGTCCCTGCTGGCTGCCGGGGTCAGCGTCTCACGGACGGTCCCCGCGCCGGATCAGCCGCCGACCCGGACGACCTTCCTGGTGGAGTCGGATCGGCCCGGACGGCGGGAGCGCCGCTTGGTGGGTGAGGGTGCACCTGCCTCGCCGCCGGCGGCCGAGCAAGTTCAAGCGCTTCTTTCCACGGCAGCGGAGGGGCACGATGCCTACGCCACTGTGATTGGGGAACGGTGGGTCGGTCCACAGGCAGCCCAGTCGGCGCAGGCGCTTGTCCAGCCGGTCGCCGCCGCGCAGGCGGCCAACCAGCAGGGATACGTGATCGCCAACGACAGCTGGGATGCGGCGATCTGGGGGATCACGCTCAAGGAGCACCCCCGGTGCGTGAGCTGTTCCCTGAAAGCTCTCGCAGGTCTTGTTCAGCAGGACCCGACGCTGCTCCAACCCCGCCCCGAGGAGGTGGCCAGGCTGGCCGACGAGCTGCGCAGGCAGCACGGCGTCGGGGAGTGGCTGGTTTCGATCGGGGCAGGGAATGTCGTCCTGGTGACCGACGAGGGGTGGTGGCACGGGGTCCCCTCCCCGGTCCTTGAGCTGACGGCCCTGAGCGGGGCGGTCGATGCCGGCAACGCCGCGTACCGATCCAGCCGCGACCTCGGGAAATCCGCCTCAGACGCTCTCCTGGCGAGCTGCACCGCCAGCACCCTGTACATGGAGAACGGCCGCTATCCCACCTCGAAGGAGATTCAGAAGAATCTCTTCCGGGCCCTCGTGGACATCCTCCCGCGCCCCGCCGCCGGCCTGGATGAGACTGAGATTGATGAGCTTGAGGGGAGGATCGCCGATCGGCTCGGGAAGCTGGCCGAGGCGCGCGAAGGGAAGGGCCTGCTGGTGGTGCCGGAGGACGCGTTCAAGAAGTTCAAATCTCTCGACCTTCTGCTGGAGAGGCTGCCGGAACCGCTGGCCAAGTCCGTCATCGTTTGGGGGGCGTCGCAGCAGGTGGAAGCGCTCCACAAGGCGAACGCCCATCTGGAGATTGTCCGGGAAACCGAGCTCGAGGCTCTCAAGAACTCCATCGTCATGGTGGCGGTCGCGCAGGGCTCAAGACGGGTGGGCGTCCTGGGAGATCTGGATCTTGTGGAGCGTCTGGATCCCCTCCTTTGGCAGGACCTCGGGTTCGGCGCGGAGATCGTCTACTGGGACCTCTCGATGATCGCGCGGATCCTCGGCATCCCTCCGGCGGCGGAGGGGGTGGACCTCGAGGGGCTGGCGGCGGACCTGGAGAAGCTCGCCAGCGCCTAACGGGGCGGGCTATTTGCCGAGCCAGAGGAGGGTCACTTCTCCCCGGAGTCGTTCGTAGTCGGCGTCTTTCGTCAAAAGCGGCGCCTCATGCACCTTTGCGAAGGCGGCGATGTAAGCGTCCGCCAGGCCCAGGCGGTACTGGGCGTTGAAGCGGGCCGCGGTCAGGAGGATGGGTTCATCCGGCCAGAGGATGGGGCGGCCCCATTTCCGGATCATCGTGTACTGAGCGACCGCTTCTTCCTCGCCCTGACGTTTTGAAACCAAGTACACCAGCTCCGTGAGGGTTATGAACGGAATAGCCAGCTTGTGATGATAGACCGCAACCGCTCGCCCTCCCGGCTCGTTTCCCAAAAAGGCCGCCAGGGCAGAGGTGTCCAAGATGACCCATTCAGGTGCGGCCATGCTCCCTTTTCCGTTCCTCCCGCCGGGCGGCGATCACATCAGCGGAGCTCAAAACGCCCTTCAGACTTCCGCGGCTGGCCGCGAACGGGTCTTTGGGCAGAGGAACGAGCACGATGGCCGTCCCGGTATCCACAAACTCCACCTTGGTTCCGGCCTTCAGCTTCCGGCGCTTCCGGATCAGAGCAGGGATGACCAATTGTCCTCGGGCGGATAAAGTAACGGTCATGGGAGTTCTCCCCTCACCCAAGCATACATGAAATTACCCTGTTTTGTCAAGACGAACAAGCATAAACGTCTTACTCGCTCCGCCGGTCCCGCACCCAGAGGTTGCCGCCCTTCTGCTTGGCCCACTCCTTGAGCTCCGCGCCGATCTGGGCCACCTCGGCCACGTGCTTGAGCGGGTGGTGCTCGTTGGTGACCACGGCGATGGAGATGGTGAGCAGGGGGAACTTCCGGACCTGGCCGTCCCGGTCCCGCGCCTCGATGTAGCCGCGCTTGCGCGCCTCCTCGTCGTAGAAGCGCGGCGCCATCTGCGCCACCTCCGAGAGGACCCGCTGGCAGATCCGGTCCGCGACGGAGGGGCGGGTGATGAGGACGAAGTCGTCCCCGCCGATGTGCCCCAGGAAGTCCTCCAGGGTGCCCAGCTCCCGCATGGCGAGGAACAGGATCTTCGCCACCGCCCGGATGATCACGTCCCCCCGCTCGAAGCCGTAGGTGTCGTTGAGCGCCTTGAACTTGTCCAGGTCCATGTAGCAGACGGCCACCGGCTTGCCCGATGCCAGGCGGGCCTGCAGCTCCTCGAGGATCGAGACGTTGCCGGGCAGCTTGGTGAGGGGGTTGGCGTCCAGGGCGCGGGCGGTGCGGCGCAGGATCATCCGCACCCGGGCCAGCAGCTCCGGCGGGTCGAAGGGCTTCACCACGTAGTCGTCGGCGCCGGCGTTGATCCCCTCCACCTTGTCGCTGACCTCCCCCTTGGAGGTCAGCATGACGATCGGAACGTTCTGGAGGAGCAGGTCCTTCTTGAGGACCCGGCAGACCTCCGGGCCCTCCATCCCGGGCATCTTGTAGTCCAGCAGGATCAGGTCCGGGTTCACCTTCCGGACCTTCTGCACCGCCTCCTCGCCGTCGGCCGCCTCGTGCACCTCGTACCCCTCCGCCTCCAGAGTCAGGTGGAGGACGTCCCGGATGTCCGGCTCATCGTCCACGATGAGGATCCGCTCCCTCGGCATCAGGCGACACCCAGGGCCGTCTGGGCGGGCGCCTGCCAGGGCAGGGTGAAGGTGAAGGTGGTTCCCTTGCCCACCTCCGATTGGACACGGATCCGGCCGCCGTGCGCCTCGATGATCTTCTTCACCAGCACGAGCCCGAGCCCGGTCCCCTTGCGCTCCCGGTTGATCGGGTTGTCCGCCCGGAAGAACTCGGTGAAGAGCATCCCGAGGTCCTTGGCCGGGATGCCGATCCCGGTGTCGGAGACATCCACCTCCAGCCACTCCGGCGTGGGCCTGCCCCGGATGGTGAGGGTGCCCTCCTGCGGGGTGAACCGGATGGCGTTGGAGAGGAGGTTGATCAAGACCCGCTGGAGTTGGCTCTCGTCGGCCGGGATCGGCGGCAGGTTCTGCGGGAGGGCGACCTTCACCCGGAGCTCCTTCTCCTTGAGCTGAGGGCCGAGCATGTCCACGACGGCGTCCGCCACGCGGGAGATCTCGACGGGCCGCACCTCCATCCCGACCCGGCCGGACTCGATGCGGGCGATGTCCAGCAGCTCGGAGATGAGGTTCGACAGGTAGTCGGTGTGGCGGTTGATCTTCTCCAGCCGGTCCCCCTGCTCCTTGTTCACCGGCCCGAGCTTCCCGGCCCGCACCAGCGAGGAGTACCCCTTGATGGAGGTCAGCGGCGTGCGCAGCTCATGGGAGACGGCCGAGACGAAGTCCGACTTCACCTTGTTGAGCCGCACCAGCTCCTCGTTGGCCTTGGCCAGCTCCTGGGTGCGCAGCTCGACCCGCTCCTCCAGCTCGTCGTGGGAGATCTTGAGCGCCTCGTACAGCCGCAGGTTCTCGATGGCGACGCCGACCTCGCTCAAGAGGACCGACATGAGCTCCACGTCGCCGGAGTCTACCCGGGGATAGGGCGGGTTGGTGCCGGCCAGCAGGAACCCCTGCGGGCGGCCCTCCAGCAGGAGCGGCGCCGCGCCGCAGGAGCGGCAGCCGGCGGCGGCGGCGACCGCCACGGCCGCGGCCGGCTCGATCCCCTCGGGCGAAACGAGGGCGGAGCCGGACTTGGCGTCCGCCTCCTGGATGAGGAGCGGGTCGCCGCGGCTGAGGAGGGGGAACTGGACCAGGCCGATCAGCCTCTGCACGTCGAGCCGCTGCTGCTCCTCCGCCTCGAACCCGGCCAGGGCGACCACGAGCGGGCGCTGCTTCTCCTCCGGGTGGAGGATGCAGAGGACCGCCTTCTCGAACCCGAGGGAGCTCACCGTGGCCTCCGCCACGAGGCGGGTCAGCTCCACCACCGACCGGACGGAGAGGATCCGCTTCGAGAGCTCGTGGAGCGCGTACAGGCCGGAGAGCTTCTTGTCCAGCGCCTCCTGCGTGCGGGTCAGCTCCAGGTCGGTCTGCAC
>CAYJUA010000053.1:4743-9885 GCA_964373295.1 uncultured Planctomycetia bacterium | reverse complement strand
CTCCAGGCGCTGGCCGGCAGGGCGCTGTTCCACTTCAGCGTGGGGAAGGTCGAGGTGGCCACGGAGCGGGAGCGGTACGTGGTCCATCTCCTCGTGGACGGGGACCACCTGCTGGATGTCACGATCCGGGTCGAAAAGGAAAGCGTGAAGTTTCTCAAAGAGCTGTTCCTGTAAGTGGCGCTGCCTGTGGGGTGAGCTGGAGCGCCCCCTGAGTTGGTATCGGGCACTGTGTACGCATAAAGAAAGGGGGATTGACGATGAGCGGGTCTGAGCGGAATCTCTTGTGGTTTGCCGTCCTGGCGGGGATTGTCGGGGTCGCGGGGTCGTCCAGCTGCCGCGCCACGGTGGCGGGGGACCCGGACCGGCCGATCAAGATCGAGGCGCACATCACGCTGGACGTCCGGCAGGTCAAGGAGGCGGCGACCTCCATCGAAGAGATGGTCAGCGGCGGGGCGCCGGCCTCGGGGAAGCCGACCTCGCGGCTCTTCGACGCGCTGGTGGCGAGGGCGTGGGCCGCTCCTCCGGATCTGAAGGTGATCACGCCGGAGGTGCAGGCGGCGGTGGACTCCCGGAAGGCCCGCTACGACCGGCTCAAGGAGCTCAAGGCCCAGGGCCTGATCGGGGAGGACAGCGAGGGGCATGTCGCCGCGGTGGGCGGGGGCGGGGACGCGCAGGGGCTGGTTTCAGAGGAGAACCGGGACCGGGAGGTGATCTACCAGGCGATCGTCCAGCAGAACGGCCTTGCGCCGGACGCGATTTCCACGATCCGGGCCACGTTCGCCGAGGTCCAGCGGGAGAAGGCCGCCCCCGGCGAAAAGATCCAGACCCCCTCCGGAGAGTGGACTGCTAAATGAAAACTGCCTTCGATGCCGCTTGAAGTCACGCTGACGCCGAAGGGGGAGCGCTGGCACCGCGGCGCCCACCCCTGGAGCTACCGGGACGACCTGCAGGCGATCGACGCCAAGCTGGCGGGCCAGGTGGTCCGCGTGAAGTCCGCCGGCGGGCAGGTGCTGGGGCAGGCCTTCTGCAACCCGGCGTCGAAGATCGCCCTCCGGTGGCTCACGGCGAACGCCGATGAGCCGGTGGACCGCCGTTTCTGGGCGGCCCGCCTGCGGGCGGCGCTGGAGCTGCGGGAGCGGGTGGTCCGGGACTCCAACGCCTGCCGCCTGATCCACTCGGAGGCGGACGGCTTCCCGGGGCTCATCGCCGACCGGTACGGCGACGTGCTGGTGGTGCAGGTCTTGAGCCGTGGGATGGAGGAGATCTTCGCCGTGGTGCTGGACCTGCTGAAGGAGGCGATCTCCCCGGCGGCCGTGGTGGCCCGGAACGACTCGCCGGTGCGGAAGCTGGAGGGCCTGCCGCAGGAGAAGAAGGTGCTGGCGGGGAAGCTGCCGGGCCGGATCGAGGTCACCGAGGGGGACCGGCGGTACTCTGTCGACGTGATGGAGGGGCACAAGACCGGCGCCTACCTCGACCAGCGGGAGAACCGGGTCCGGGCCAGGGAATACGCCCGCGGCCGGGTGCTGGACTGCTTCGCGTACCAGGGCGGGTTCGCCCTGCAGGTCTCCGCCTCGGCCAAGGAGGTGCTGGCCCTGGAGGATTCCGCGGCCGGCGTCGAGCAGATCAAAGAGAACCTCGCGTTGAACGGGATCGCCAACGTCCGGGCGGAAAGGGCCAACGTCTTCGAGCGGCTCCGCGCCCTGGAGAAGGAGGGGGCCCGGTTCGACCTGGTGGTGCTGGACCCGCCGGCCTTCGCCAAGAACCGGGCCGAGCTCAAGGACGCCTGGCGCGGCTACCGCGACATCAACCTGCGCGCCCTGCGGCTCCTGAACCCGCGGGGGACGCTGATCACCTGCTCCTGCTCCCACCTGATCACCGATGAGATCTTCTCCGAGATCCTGCGCGAGGCCAGCCGGGACGCGGGGCGCGCCGTCCGGCTGGTGGAGACCCGCACGCAGTCCCGGGACCACCCGGTGCTGCTGACCCACCCGGAGTCCAAGTACCTCAAGTGCGTGGTGGTGGAGGCCGCGTAGGGCGCACGGATGTGGGTGTCCCTGGCCCTCCTCTGCGCCGCGCTCACCGGAAGCGCTGACGCCCTCGCCAAACAGCTGCTGGTCCGGTCCAACGAGCGGGTGGTGGCCTGGGCGATCCTCCTGCTCGCCGTCCCGTGGCTCTGCGCCGGGCTGCTCCTCCGGGGCTTGCCCCCGCTGCCCGCCGCTTTCTGGTGGACGCTGGCGGTGATGGTCCCGCTGGAGATCACCGCTCACCTCTGCCACCTGCGGGCCCTGCGCATTGCGCCCCTCTCGCTCGCCGGCCCGTTCCTGGCGTTCACCCCGATGCTCTGCGCCCTGACCGCCTGGCTGTTCCTCGGCGAGCGGGTGAGCATCCTGGGGATGGGCGGGGTCGGCCTGATCACCCTGGGGGCGTACGTCCTGCAGGCGGAGCTTGTCCGGCAGGGGGTGCTCGAGCCCTTCAAGGCGATGTCGCGCGTGCCGGGCATCCGGCTCATGCTGATCACCGCGGCGATCTACGGCGTCACCTCCACCCTGGGAAAGAGGGCGATCCAGCTCTCGAGCCCCGTCGCCTTCATGGCGATCTATTTCTCGATCGTCGTCCTGTTCCTGACGGAGATCGCCCGGCGCAGCGCCGGTTCCGCCCGGGGCCTGCTGGAGGAGGCGCGGCCGCAGATCGGGCTCTACCTCCTTGCCGGCCTCGTGACGGCGGCGGCCCTCTACACCCACTGCTTCGGGATCCCGCTGTCGCCGGTGGCCTACTTCATCGCGATCAAGCGGCTCTCCCTCCTGGTCGGCGTGCTCTACGGCGGGCTCCTCTTCCGGGAGGAGGCGCTCGGCTGGCGCGCGGCCGGGGCGGCGCTCATGCTGGCGGGGGCGGGCCTCATCGGCCTGGGCCGGTAAAACAGCGCCCTTGACGGCGACCTATATAATGTGCCATTATTTTAATGGAGGATTAACATGGACACCCAAGGGGCATCGTTCATCCGGGAAGTGAAGCTGACCAGCCAGCACCAGATCACCATCCCCAAGGGGGTCTGTGATCGGCTCCATCTCCGGGGCGGGGACCGCCTGGAGGTGGCAGTGACTGCGGACCGGAAGCTCGTCCTCAAGCCGAAGAAACTGATCGACGCGGACGACCCCGCTTACCGGCTGGGGAAGGAGATCCTCGAAGCGGAGGACCAGATCAGGCGCGGGAAGGTCGTCCCCTGGGCTCAGATCAAGCGCCGTCATCGTCTATGACGGCTCGCTACGCCGTCCTCTTCTCCGAGCTCGCGCAGGAGAAATTCGACCGTTTCATCCGAGCGGACCGTAAGGTTGGAGAGCAGATCGCCAAAGCCCTCGACCGTCTTTCCCTCCACCCCGAGCTTGGCGAGTTCCTGAAGGGAGAGTGGAAGGGGTACCGGAAATACCGCACGGGCGATTACCGGATCATCTATAGGATCGAGCACGCCCGCCTGGTCGTGTACATCATCACCATCGACGACCGGAAGCAGGTCTACCGTTAAGCCCTTCGGTATAGAATAGAAGCGGAAACCATGTCCACGTATACCTCCCGGCATGCCCGCTCCGGCATCCGCGAGCGGCTCGCTCCCATCGAGTGCTGGCCCAGCCAGTACCCGGGCTACGAGGTCGCCGTCGAGATCCCGGAGTTCACCTCGATCTGCCCGCGCACCGGCCTGCCGGACTTCGGCTTCATCCGGATCCGCTACATGCCGCGGAAATGGTGCGCGGAGCTGAAGTCGCTCAAGTACTACGTCAACGGCTACCGCAACGTCGGGATCTTCCAGGAGAACGCGGTGAACCGGATCCTGAACGATTTCGTCGCCGCGGTGAAGCCGGCCTGGGCCGAGGTGCGCGGTGAGTTCAACGCCCGCGGCGGGCTGAAGACGATCGTCGAGGCCCGCTATCCGCGAGCAGGAGGGCGAATAATAGGAAAGGCCAGACGGGGTCGGAGATGAGCGACGCGTCGACATCCGAGGCGGTCCCGCTGGCACACGCGGAGTGGATGCGGGAGAGGCGCGCAGCGGTGAGCGAAGCGAACGGCGAGCACCTCAGCCGAGGATGGCAGCGACGCGAACGCTCTGACACCGGCTGGCCCATTGCTGTTTTGATCTTTTTCCTGTTGGCCGGCTGCGCGGCGAAGCCGCCGCCCGCCCCGGAGACGCCGCTGGAGCAGGCGCGGAGCCAGATCCGCGCGGGCGGGCCAACGGCCCTCTGGGCCGGGGCCGCCCGCGTCGAGATCACCCCGCCTGTCGGGAGGCCCCTGGCCGGCTACGGCAGGCGGCGCGGCAGGCCGGCCGTCGGGGTCCGGGACCCCCTGTTCGCCAGGGCGCTCGCCCTGAGCGACGGGGAGGACACGGTGCTGATCGTCTCCGCGGACCTGCTGGTCTTCCCTCCGCCGGTCGCCGAGCGGATCCTGGAGAGGATCACGCGGGAGCAGGGGATCCCCCGCCAGGCGATCCTCCTGGCCGCCACGCACACCCATTCCGGCGCCGGTTCCATCGGCCACGGCTTTCTCTATGAGCGGGTGTTCGGGCGCTATGAGGAGGAGGCGGTGGAGGAGATCTCGCGGGGCATCTGCGGCGCGGTGGGGCAGGCCCTGCGGAACCGCGAGCCGGCGCAGTGGGCGGTCGGGCGCCGGGGCGGTTTCCTGGACGGATTCGTCGAGAACCGGGCGGTGCCGTCCGGGCCGGTGGACCCGGGGCTGGGCGTCCTCTTTGTGCGGTCGGCGCGGGGCGCGCCTCTGGCCGCGGTGGTGAACGCCGCGGCCCATCCCACGCTGATGGAGTGGCGGGACTTGCGCTTCAGCGCCGATTTTCCAGGCGAGCTGTGCCGGCAGATGGAGTCGGCCTATCCGGGTGCGGTCTGCCTGTTCGTGAACGGGGCCGCCGGCGATGCCCGGCCGCGGGACGCGGTGGGCGCCGGGCCGGAGGAACGGATCGGGCGGTTCGGCCGGCTCCTGGCGGAGGGGGCGCAGGGCCTGATCAATGGGATGGAGCCCCGGCCGGAGGCCGACCTGGCCTGCTGGGGGATGTGGGTGCGCCTGCCGGAGGTGCGGGTGCGCCTGGGGCCTCTGCCGGTCCCCCCGCCGATCGGGAGCAGGATGCGGCCGACGCGCGCGTTCCTG
>CAYJUA010000053.1:0-4733 GCA_964373295.1 uncultured Planctomycetia bacterium | reverse complement strand
GCGCGGTCCTGAGCGTGATCGCGCTGGACGGCACGCTGCTCATCCCGCTCTCCGCGGAGCGGGCGGCGGAGCTGGCGGCGGAGCTTCAGCGGAAGGTCCGCCGGCTGCCCGGCGGGGAGGCCTTCATGGCGGGGTACGCCGGCGGCTACCTGGGATACGCCGTGGCCCCGGATCGGTACGACGGACGGTCGTATGAGGCGATCATGTCCTGGTACGGGAGGGAGTTCGGCCCGTTCCTGCTGGATCACCTGGAGCGGCTGGCGGCCCTCCGCGCCGGCCGAGAGAGGAGCTAGCGTGGCCCGCCGGTTCCTTGCCTCCCTTTTCCTCTTACCGGCGGCGCTTGTCTTGCTCCCGGGCTGCGCCGGGACGAAGGCGCAGCAGCCGATCCTGTCCACCGTGAGCTCGGGCCGGCTGGAATGGGCCGGCGAGCTCCCGGTGATCCACCTCCACGGCAACCCGTACGAGAGGGGCTATCAGCACGGCTCCCTCCTGCGCGAGCAGACGCGCGCCTCGGTGGACAACCTCCTCGGCTTCGCGGACGCCGCGCTGGGGGTCCCGCTGGCGGGCAAGCTCTTCGCCCGGCGCAGGCTCGACCGGACGTGGCGGCAGATGGAGCGGTTCATCCCGCCCCAGCACATGGAGGAGATGGAGGGCCTGGCCGATGGAGCGGGCATCCCCCTGCGCCTGCTCAAGCGGGTGCACGCCCTGCCGGACCTGACCTCGGTCACCTGCGCCAGCTTCGCCGCGGCCGGGCCGGCCACCCGGGACGGCCGCCTGCTCCACTTGCGGAACCTGGACTGGGCGATCAAATCGGGCATCCAGAACTACGCGGCCCTCTTCGTGCACCATCCCGTGAAAGGAAACGCCTTCGTGAACATCGGCTGGCTGGGGTTCATCGGGGCGCTCTCCGGGATCAACGACAAGGGGATCTCCATTGCGGAGGTCGGCGCGCAGACGGTGGACGAGGAGCTGAAGGGGATCCCGATGCCGTTCCTCCTGCGGCTGGTGCTGGAGGAGTCGGCGGACCTGGAGAAGGCGGTGACGCTGGTGCGCGGCGCCCCGCGGACGGTCGGGTACAACTACCTCTTCGCGGACGCCAAGCGCAAGCGCGCGGTGGCGCTGGAGACCACGCGCAGCCGGGCCGCCGTCTTCTGGATGGGCGAGGAGCCGGCCGACGTGCCGCACGGCCTGCGCGTTCCGGACACCCTCTTCCGCTCCGACTTCGCGCTGGACCGGGAGGTCCGGGAAAGCCAAGTGGCCTGCAAGGGGGACCCCTCCGCGCCGGGCCTGGAATCGCCGGTGGGGTCCGGCGCCTACGACACCCGGTACCGGAAGCTGGCGGAGCTCCTGGAGCAGAACCGGGGCATCCTCAGCGCGGAGGTCGCGACGGCGATCGCTGGGGAGATCGCCACCGGCGGGAACCTGCAGAGCGTGGTCTACGCCTACCCGGAGCTCCACGTGGCGAACTCCCGCGGGAGGGAGCCGGCCGCTAAGGGGAAGTACGAGAGGATCGACCTGGAGCGTCTGTTCGGCGGAGCCGGCGCCGGAGGAAAGAGTACGCCGCGGCCTTGAGGTAGGGGGTCGCCGCGGCCGCCGTGTAGTGGCCGGTCGGAAGGAGGATCAGCCGCGGCCGGCCCATCGCCCGCCAGAGCGCCATCGACCGGCCCAGCCCCAGCACCCGGTCGAAGACCGCGGAGATCATCAGCACCCGCCCGGGGTCGATCGCAGGGGCGAACCGCATCGGCTCCGACACGATCGCCTTTTCCATCTCCTTGAGCCCCTGCCGCTCGTCCCATCCCCGCTTCTCGAGATAACTGCGGCGGCGTTTCCGAATCGCCTTGTCCCGCGAGGTCATGATCACCTCGGCGACCTTCCCGGCGGGGAGCCCCAGCACCGACGCCCTCACCCTCGGCTCCACGGCGGCCAGGATCGTGGTGAGGATCGCCCCGAGGCTGATCGCGAAGGAGCCGATGGCCCCAGGGTCCACCGACTCCTGGGCCTCCAGCCAGTCCAGCGCCTGCCTCAGCTGCACGACGGACTCCTGGAAATGCTTCTCCACTTGCGCAAGCTCGCGGTCCGTCGAGAAGAGCTCCCTGGGCCGGTAGACGATGAGGGCGTGCATCCCGCGGGAGGCGTAGAACCGGGCGAACTCCCGGATGTACAGGTCGTTCCCGGCGAGGATCGGGGAGATGAGCACCGCGGGGAGCCGGCCGCGCCGGTCCGGCTTGTACCAGTCGGCGCGGATGCCCGCCGGCGCGAGCTCCAACTTCCGCACGGAGTAGCCGTCCTCGCCCCGCACCTCGAAGGCCCGCGCCTGCAGGGGGAGCGGCGCGTAGGCGTAGCGGCCGGCCAACTCTTCCGGGAGGGTCGCCTGCGGGCCGGGGCGCGCCGGCACCGGCAGGGACAGGCAGCCGGCCAGCGCGAAGGCGGCCAGAAGAGCGGTCGGGGGCGCCAAGGCAAGGGGCGACCGAGGTGTGGCGAGCCGTACCGGGCCCCTTATCCGGTATCGGCCACTGGGTACGCATAAATTAGGCCGCATGGCGGTTATGATATCATGTGCTTGTGGGGCGAGCCGTCCGACCGCTGCTCATCGCGCACCGAGGAGATCCCGCGCATGCACCGGAAAATACACTTGCCTCGTTTGCCCGGGCCATCGCCAAAGGGGCCCGCGCGGTGGAAATGGATGTCCGCCGGCTGGCCGACGGCGCCTGGGTCGTCCGGCATGATCCCTACCGTGGCCGCTCCAGCAGCCTCCTGCCTGTCGCGGAAGCCTTGCGCTTCTTCCGTTCGCGCCGCGTCCCCCTCTTCCTGGACGTGAAATCCCCGCGGGGCGAGCGGGAGCTGGCCCGGATCGTGCGCCGGTCCGGGTGGCTCCGCCGAACGACGATCCTCGCCGGAAGCTTCCCCTCCCTCCGGCGCTGGCGCCGGCTCGTGCCGGGCCGGCGGCTTTTCTGGGTGACCGGGTACCGTCAGCCGGTGTCGCCGGCCAAGGTCGCGCGGGCGCACCGGCTCGGGCTGGCCGGGTTCGTGGCCTACAAGGGGCTGGCCGGCCGCCGCGCGGTGGAACGGGTGCACCGCGCCGGCATGAAGATCTTCGTCTGGACCGCCCGCAGCCGCCGGGACCTGCGGCGCTGCGCCCGGACCGGGGTGGACGGCGTGATGAGCGAGATATGGCCGGCCCCTTCGATCTGATCGCCGAGGCCAAGCGGCTGGTCCGGTTCAACACCGTGACCTGGTCGAGCAACGCGGACTGCGCCGTCCACGTGGGCTCCTTGATGAGGAAGATGGGGATGGGGGTCTTCTACCAGGACAGCCGGGTCGGGGACGCGCTCTTCATGAACGTCGCGGGGATGGCCGGCCCGGGCAAGGACCCCCTCTTGCTGGCCACCCACCTGGACACGGTTCCGCCCGGCGACCTCAAGGCCTGGACCAAGACCGGCGGGGACCCCTGGCGCCTGACCCGGAAAGGCGGGTCGCTGTACGGCCTGGGCGCGGCGGACACGAAGCTGGACCTCCTCTGCAAGCTGTTCGCGCTGGGGCGCCTCGGGCGCGGGAAGATGGAGCGCCCGGTGATCGTGCTGGGCACGTTCGGGGAGGAGTCGGGCCTGCAGGGCGCCGCCCGCTTCTGCCAGGGGGATCTGCCCAGGCCGAAGATGGCGCTGGTCGGGGAGCCGACGGACCTGGCCCTGGTGACCCGCCACAAGGGGTTCGCCGTCGTGGAGGTCCTGTTCAAGTCGCATGGGCTGTACCGGCCGTCCTCCCCGGAGTGGGTCTACGAGGTCTCCTTCCGGGGAGAGCCCAGCCACTCCAGCACCCCTCAGCTCGGCAAGAACGCCCTCGATGCCGGCATCGCCTTCCTGAAAGAGGCCCACGGGAAATTCGGCAAGATGAGCCTCCTTTCCTGGGAGGGCGGGGAGGGCCACAACATCATCCCCGCTTCATGCCGGCTGCGGTTCTCGCTCGGGGACCGGCCCTTTTCGGTGCCAGGATTAATCCTGGCACCGCCACGCGCGAAGGTCACGGCGCGGAGGGTGGAGCCGGGATGGTACCCGACGCTTCCCTGGGAAGACGCGGTTTGGTGCGTGGAGATGGTGGGAGGGCTGCTGGCCCCCCTCCAGAGGGCGCGGGACAAGGCGTTCCAGCCGCCCCACCTGACCTGGAATCTGACGCAGATGAAGGGGAGCCCGGAAGGGTGGGTGATCACCCTGGACCTGCGGCCGCTCCCGGGGCAGTCGATCCAGAAGGCCGTCAAGGCGATGGAGCAGAAGCTCTGGAAGCGGCTTGGGCCCCCCGGGAGCTCCTGGCAGTTCCGGCTGGAGCGGGATAACCCTGCGTTGGAGATCGATTCCGGCGCGCCCCTTGTCAAGGAAGCCCGGGCCGCCCTGAAGGCGGCGCGGATCGGCGTGAAGGTGGCGGCCAAGGCCGGGTGCTCGGAGGCGGGCCTGTACAGCCGGGTGGGGATCCCCTCGCTGGTGTTCGGGCCGGGCCGGTCGGTGGGGAATATCCACCGTCCCAATGAATCGATCCCGGTCGCCTCGCTGGGGAAGGCGGTCCGTTTCTACGAGGCGTTCATCCGGCGGACGTGTCTGTGAGGCGACTCACATTCCTTTGGAGAGGGGGTCGTGGGGGGGGGGGGGGGGGCCCACCCCCCCCCCCCCCCCGACCGTTAACAGGGGGGGGGGGGGCGGGGGGGGGGCCCACGGCGGGGGTTTGACCCCCCAAACCCGTGAAAA
>CAYJUA010000052.1:0-9895 GCA_964373295.1 uncultured Planctomycetia bacterium | reverse complement strand
ATTAAAACGATAAGGCGCTCGGTTTATTGTTGACCGGGGGCTTTTCATGGGAGGCAACCATGCCGGACCTGTACAGCAACGTGCACCTCGTGCTCCGCTGGCTCCACGTGATCGCCGGGATCACCTGGGTCGGGCACCTCTACTTCTTCAACTTCGTCAACGTCCCCCTGCAGGCGGCGCTGGACGACGCCGCCAAGAAGGCGGTCAACCCCCAGCTCATGCCGAGGGCGCTCTGGTGGTTCCGGTGGGGGGCGATGATTACCTTCCTCGCGGGGCTGGCCCTCTTCGTGCTGACCTACTTCTACACGCCGGGGACGGGCTTCGGGCCGACGTCTCTCCTCATGCTCGACGGCAAGATCACGGACCGGGCGATGTGGATCCTGTTCGGGATGCTGCTCGGCTTCATCATGTGGTTCAACGTCTGGATGATCATCTGGCCGGCGCAGAGGCGGCTCCTGACCGGCAAGGTCCCGCAGGAGAAGATCGCGGCGACCCGCAAAAAGGCGCTCTTGACCTCCCGGATCAACACCTTCCTATCGGGCCCCATGCTCTTCGGGATGCTGGCCCCCTCGCACTACGGGGCGATGAGCGTGCAGGCGCTCGGGATGGCGATCGTGCTGGGTGCGGCCGCCATTGGGTTCAGCATCAAGAGCTCGCCGACGGTCGGCAAGCTGGCCTAGGGAAGCGCCGGCCCGGGCCTGTGCCCGCCGCCTGGCGGCGGGGCCGCCGGAACCCCCATTCCGCATGCAGAGCGTGCTTGTGCTCCAGAGCGACCCGGCCCAGCTCCGGGGTTTCCGACAGAGGCTAAGGGCCCTCCTGGTGAAGGCGGGCCTTCCGGAGAAGAGCCGTCAGGAAGTCCTGGTGGCCGTGGGCGAGGGGTGCACCAACGCGATCCGCCACGCGTATTCGGGCAAGCCGGGCCGCCGGATCCGCGTCACGGTGGTGCAGCGGGCGGGAAAGCTGGTCATCAAGATCCGGGACTTTGGCCGGAAGATCGACCTCTCAAGGCTCCAGACCCCGGAGCTCCCGCCGAAAAAAGGGGGCGGCCTGGGCGTCCACCTCATGAGGACCCTGATGGACGAAATGGGCTATAATACGGGGCACCGGCGAGGCAACGAGCTGATCCTCGTCAAGCGCAGGAAATGAAGCCCGAGATCGTCACCCCGGAAGGGGACCTGGATTTCCACACCTCCCCGGAGCTCCGGCGGGAGATGGCCCGGCTCGCGGACCGGAAGGCGCCGGGGATCCTGATCAACCTGCAGCAGGTGGGCTACATCGATTCCTCCGGCCTGGCCACCTTCGTCGAGCTGTTCCAGAAGATCCGGCGGTACGGAGGGAAGCTCGTCCTTTTCAACCTCAACCCGGGAGTCCGCAGTGTCTTTGAGATCGCCAAGCTCGACTCCGTCTTCCAGCTGGCCGGGGATGAGAGAGAAGCCCTCTCCCTCGTCTCCTGACCGGGCGCCGGGATGGTGACCCTTCTGGGCGCCCTGGGCCGCAGGACCCACCACTTCCTCATCGAAGCGGCCCGCCTCTCCCGCCTGGTGCAGGCCGCCTGCACTGCGGGCGTGGTGGCGCCCTTTACCGGGAAGCGGCCCCTCCGCCGCGGGGCCTTCGTCCGGCAGCTGCTCTTCATGGGGAACGAGTCGCTCCTCATCGTCGCCCTGGTGGCCGCCTCCGTGGGGGCGGTCCTGGCCCTGCAGGCGGCGTATCAACTCAAGCAGTTCGGGGCGGTCATGTACACGGGCGCCCTGGTGAGCGTGTCGATGGCCCGCGAGCTGGGCCCCGTGATCACGGCGATCGTCATCGCGGGCCGCGTGGGCGCCGCCGTCACCGCGGAGCTGGGAACGATGAAGGTCCAGGAGGAGGTGGACGCCCTGACCACGATGGGGATCCCCCCGGTCCCGTACCTGGTGGTCCCCCGCATCCTGGCGATCGCCGTGGCGCTCCCCTGCCTCACCGTCCTCGCCGACGGCATCGGGATGGTCGGCGGGTATTTGATCGGCACCCTGGGGCTGGGGATCTCTCCGGGTCTTTACCTCCAGAAGAGCTTCGAAGCGCTGGCGGCCAAGGACATCCTCACGGGGCTCGTGAAGAGCGGGGCCTTCGCCCTGCTCGTGGGATCGATCGCCTGCAGCAAGGGCCTCTCCGTGGGCGGCGGGGCCGAGGGGGTGGGGCGGGCCACGACCCAGTCGGTGGTCCTGTCGATCATCTCGATCATCGTGGCCGACTGCCTGTTCACCGCGATCTTCTACTACGTCTTCCCATGACGGCTCCGATCCTCAAGGCCACCCAGGTGGAGAAGTGGTTCGGGGAGAGGAAGGTCCTCGACGGGGTGGACCTGGAGGTGCGGGAGGGGGAGACCCTGGTGATCATGGGAGGGTCCGGCTGCGGGAAGAGCACCCTCCTGCGGACCCTCGTGGGCCTCCTCAGCCCCGACGGGGGCAGCATCCACCTCTTCGACCGGGAGATGGCCCGGGCCTCCGAGGAGGAGCGGGACGCGATCCGGAAGCGCTTCGGCATGCTCTTCCAGGGGGCGGCCCTCTTCAACTCCCTCACCGTCGGCGAGAACGTCGCCCTGCCGCTCCGGGAGCACACGCGCCTGGACGACGACATCATCCGGATCATCGTGAAGGTAAAGCTGGAGCTCGTCGGCCTCACCGGCTTCGAGGCCTTGATGCCCTACGAGATTTCCGGAGGCATGAAGAAAAGGGTGGCCTTGGCCAGGGCCATCGCCCTGGATCCCAAGATCGTTTTCTACGACGAGCCGGGAGCGGGGCTGGACCCGATCACCGCGAGCGTCATCGACCACCTGATCCTGGACCTCACCAAGAAGCTCCGGATGACCTCTATCGTGGTCACCCACGAAATGAAAAGCGCCTTCCGGATCGCCGACCGCATCATCGTCCTGCACCGGGGCCGGGTGGTCGCGGCCGGCACCCCTCCGGAGATTCAGCGTTCGGATCACCCGTACGTCAACCAGTTCATCCGTGGAGAGATCAATGGCCCTGTCTCTTTTCAGGAAACCCGGGAAAGCTACCTCCGGGGAATCCTCGGCGAAGACCCGGCCTGACTTTTCGGACTCGGAGATCCGCTCGGGCCTGCTGGTGGTGGCCTCCGCCGCCGCGCTCCTGGGCCTGCTCTTCCTGGCGGGGAATTACCAATTCTTCAGGGACACCCGTCAGGTGCGGATCCTCTTCGACTACATCAGCGGCCTGGAGAAGGACGCCCCGGTCCATTTCGCGGGGCCCGAGGTCGGGACGGTCACCGGCATCCAGCTCCTCCCCGGGGAGGAGGCCAACCTCGTGGTCACCGCCTCCGTCTCCAAGGGCGCCGCGCTCAAGACGGACTCCCATGCCACCATCGACACCCTGGGCCTCATGGGGGAAAAGTTTGTGGAGCTCACCCCGGGGAGCCCCGAGGCCCCTCCCCTGGAGGAGGGCGGCCATATCCGGGGGGCCGACCCCATCGCCATGAGCATGATGATCAAGCAGATGATGCAGCTCGTCGAGGAGGTGAACGCCGCTGTCCGGGACAACCGGGACGAGCTCGCGGGCATCTTCAAGAACCTGGAGGCCTCCTCCCAGAACCTCAAGGAGATGACGGCCGACCTCAAGGCGAATCCCTGGAAGCTCTTCTGGAAGCGGAAGGAGAAAAAGCCCGATGCCGAAGGCAGGCGGGAGTAGCTCCTGCTCTTCGGACCCCCTCCGCCGCGTGCTGGCGGTCAATCAGCAGATCAATTCCACGCTGAACCTGGATGAGCTGCTGGGGATCGTCATGTCCACCGCCGAGGGGGTCGTGGGGGCGGAGGCGGCGTCCCTGATGCTGATCGACGGCAGCTCCAACGAGCTGGTCTTCAAGGTCGCCCTGGGGGAGAAGGGGAGCAAGCTCGTGGAGAAGCTCCGGGTCCGGATGGGGGAGGGGATCGCCGGCACCGTGGCCCAGACGGGGAAGCCCCTGATCGTCGACCGGACCCACGCAGACCCGCGGTTCGCCCCGCGCTTTGATCAGGCGACCGACTTCTCCTCCCGGGCGATCCTCTGCGTGCCCTTGAAGTCCAAGGGCCGGGTCATCGGCGTCCTCGAAGCCCTGAACCCGGTCGGGCGCGACTGTTTTTCCGGGGATGACCTGGACCTCTTCGAATGCTTCGCCGACCAGGCCGCGATCGCCATCGAGAACGCGCGGCTTCACGCGCAGATCCTGCGCCAGGAGAAGACGCGGGCCGAGCTCGCGATCGCCCGCGAGATCCAGCAGGGCCTGCTGCCGGACCTTTCCAGCGCAAGCTTGGGGCTCGACATCGCCGCGGCGATGGTCCCCGCACGCGAGGTGGGCGGCGACTTTTACGACGCGATCCGGCTAGGGGAATCCCGGGTCGGCGTGATCCTGGGGGACGTCTCCGGCAAGGGGGTGCCCGCCGCCCTCTACATGGTGCGCACCCTCTCGGACTACCGGCTTCTTGCCCCCCGCTCGCCGGGCCCGGCCCCGCTTCTCGAGGCGCTCAACGAGGGCCTCTCCCAGGACGCGCGCCGGGGGATGTTCGTGACCCTCCTCTCGGCCGACGTGGATCCGCGGACCCGGACGGTCCGGTACGCCTCGGCGGGACACCTCCCCCTCCTGCTCCGAAGGCAGAGGTCGGGAGAGGTCGAGGTCCTCGACGGCGCGAAAGGGATCCCCCTGGGCGTCATGCCGGGCGCGCGGTATTCCCAGGGGGAGGTAACCCTTCAGGCCGGGGACCTCCTCGTCCTCTTCACCGACGGCATCCTGGAGGCCCGGAACCGGACGGGAGAGGAGTACTCCCTCGCCCGGCTGAAGGGCTGTATCGCCGGGCCGGTCCAGGAGATGGGGGAGCTTGTCCAGCGGACCCTTCGGGACCTGCGCGGGTTCACCGGAGAGGCCGACCCGCACGACGACGTCACCCTCCTGGCCCTGACGGTCTGAGGGGCCGGGCCGACCCGGCCCCTTTACCGGAGGGCGGCCTGGAAGCGGCTGGAGAGCTGTTGGACGATCCTCTGGTGGGCGGCGCTGATCTCCTCCTCGGTGAGCGTCCGGTCTCCGGCGGAGTAGGCCAGCCGGAAAGCCAGGCCTTTCTTGCCGGAGGGGATCTGCCTCCCGCGGTAGAGATCAAACAGCCGGACCTCGGTCAGGTGGGGCCCGCCTGCTTCTGCGATCGCCTGCCGGACTTGGCCGTAGGGAACCTCCTCCGGCAAAAGCAGGGCCATGTCCCTCGTGACCGGCGGCACCTTCGGGAGATCCTTCACGCAAAGCGGCGCGGGGGAGAGCCCGGCCATCTTCTCCAGGTCAAGTTCCGCGTAGCCGACCGCAAGGCCTTCCACCTCGTACTTGGCCAGGATCGCGGGATCCACCGCTCCGACCACCCCGATGCGCTCTTGCTTTAGCTTCAGCGCGACAGCGGTCTGGCCGAGGAACGCCGGGCCCGGCTCCGCTGACTCTGCAACCGGCCCGATCTCCAAATGGGCGCACAGGTCCCGGAGGATCCCTTTGAGCTGAAAGGGGCCCATCGGCGCCGGCTTGGCCTCCCAAGTGGGGTCCGGCGTTCCGGCCGCCAGAAGGGCCAGCGAGCGTTTCTCGCCCGGGTGCGGCTCCCGCAGGCGCTGCGGCTTGCTCGCCGCCGGCCCGGTCTCCGCCGGGTCGAACACCCGTCCCGCCTCGAAGAAGAGGAACGCGGGGCCGGTCTTTCGGCGGAGGTTCCGGGAGAGGGCATCCAGCGCGCCCGGCAGAAGGGAAGGCCGCAGGCAGGACTGCTCGGCGCTCAGGGGATTGCGGATCCGGAGCGGCCCCGGCCGGTCCAGCCGGCAGCGGGCGATCACCTCGGGGCTGAGCAGGGAATAGGTGAGGATCTCCTGCGCCCCGGCCCCGGCCAGGAACGTCCGGATGATTTCCTCATGCGATACCCAGTGCCCGGTACCGGTGGAGGGGGCCGATACAGCTCGCGTGGAAAACGCCCCCTGCTTATGCGATACGGGATCGCCGGCCAGAGCCGGCTCGAGGCGCTGGCGCGGGTGGGGCGGCAGCGTGGGCGGGCAGCGGTCGTAGCCCCACAGCCGGGCCAGCTCCTCGTACAGGTCCTCGGGGATACGCAGGTCGCTCCTCCAGGCCGGCGGCTCCACCCGCCACCGCTTCCCGGTCCCGCCGACGCGGCAGCCGAGATGCTCCAGGAGGCGTTTCTGCTGGGAGGGTGAGCTTCTCATGCCGAGGATCTCCTGGGCCTTCCGCGGCTTGAGCAAGATCCGGTGGCGGACCGGCCGGTGCCCGGAGACGACGTCGATTATCCCGCCCGCCAGCGCGCCGCCGGCTGTGCTCAGGATCATCCGGGCGGCCCGGGCCGCCGCGTGCTCGACCATCGTCCACTCCACGCCTCGCTCGAACCGGTACGAGGAGTCGGTCCAGGCCTTGGAGAGGCGGGCGCCCCGCCGGATCGTCCTGGGGTCGAACCAGGCCGATTCCAGGAAGACCCTTTGCGTGGAAGCGGTGATCTCCGTCGAGCGGCCGCCCATGATCCCGGCCAGGGCGACCGGCCGCTTGGCGTCGGCAATGACGAGGATGTCGGGGTTAAGCGCCCGCTCCGCGCCGTCCAGCGTCGTGATCTTCTCCCCGGCCCGAGCCCGGCGGACGCGGACCGCGGGGCCCTCCAGCCGGTCGAGGTCGAAGGCATGCAGAGGCTGGCCCAGCTCGTGGAGCGCGATGTTCGTCGCGTCCACGACGTTGTTGACCGGCCGGATCCCGAGCCGGGTCAGGCGCCGGACGACCTTCGAGGAGCTCTCCGCGACCTTCACTCCCTCGATCACGACCCCCACGTACCGGCGGCAGCCCTCGGAGTCTTCGACCGCGACGGCCGCGCGGGGGGGGGCTGCCTGCCGCGGCATGCGCATCTCCTTCTCCAGCCAGCGCGGGAACCGGAACGGGCGTCCCAGCACCGCGGCGACCTCGCGGGCCACCCCCAGGTGGCAGAGCAGGTCCGGCCGGTTCGGCGTGACCTCCGCCTCGAAAAGCCAGTCCCCGTCCGCGGGCGAGACGGCGGTAACCTCCAGCCCGGCCAGCGTCAGCCGCTCCGCCAGCGTCTGCGGGTGCAGGGAGATCTCGGTGTACTCCTTGAGCCACGAGAAGAGGAATTTCATCGATTCCTCTGGAAAGGGGGGCGTGTTGGGGGGAATGGGAAATTCCCCCCAACGGCACCGATTGCTTTTGCCGGATGGGGGAGCCCGGAGGGGGAAACCAGGCAGTGGTTTCCTCCTCCGAAAGGCGGTGAGACAACCTTCGCGGCCCCGAGGAGATATCGTCTCACCGCCTTCATGGGAACTGGGCCAGGAACCGCCGGTCGTTCTCGAAGAAGAGCCGGATGTCCTCGATCCCGTACCGCAGCATGGCGATCCGCTCCACCCCCATCCCGAAGGCGAAGCCCACCGTCCCCGGCACGTAGCCGACGGCGCGGAAAACCTCGGGGTGGACCATGCCGCAGCCGAGGATCTCGAGCCACCCCTTCTGGCCGCAGACGCGGCAGCCTTTCCCTTCGCAGAAGATGCAGGCCAGGTCCGCCTCGGCGCTGGGCTCGGTGAACGGGAAGTAGTGCGGGCGGAACCGCAGGCGCGCCGGGGCCCCAAACATCCCCCTCGCCCAGGCGAGCAGGACTCCTTTCAGGTCCCCGAAGGTCAGCCCGGGCGCGACTGCCAGCCCCTCGACCTGGTGGAACTGGAAGCTGTGCGAGGCGTCCACGGCGTCCGGCCGGTAGACGCGGCCGGGGACGAGGATCCGGAACGGCGGAGGGTTCCTCTGCATGAAGCGGATCTGCACCGGCGAGGTGTGGGAGCGCAGGAGCCAGCCGGCGTCCCCCTCCAGGTAGAAGGTGTCGAAGCTCTCGCGGGAGGGATGCTCCGGCGGGATGTTGAGCGCCTCAAAGTTGTGGTACTCGGTCTCCATCTCGGGCCCCTGCACGACGGAGAACCCGAGCGGCCGAAAGAGGGCGGTGATCTCGCGGATCGTCTGGGTGATCGGATGCAGGCGCCCCACCCCGGCCGGGTGGCCGGGGAGGGTCCAGTCCGCCGCCTGGCCGGCTGCCGGCGCGGAGGCGGCCTCCCGCTGGCGCCGGGCAAGCCCTTCCTCGATGGCCTGCTTCACGGCGTTCTAGCGCTTGCCCAGCCGGCCCCTGTCCTCGGCGGAGAGCTCCGGCTCCTTGAGCCACGCGAACCGGGCCGCAACCTCTCCCTGGCGCCCGAGGAATTTGACCCGCACCTGCTCAAGCGCCGCAGGTTCCCCCGCCTCGGAGAGGGCCTTCTCGGCCTGCGCGAGCAGGGCAGAGAGCTCCTCCTCCCGCTGATCCACCGGAGCTAGGCGGCCGCCGGCTCGGGCGTACTGCCCCTGGCCACCTGGACCAGCTCCTCGAAAGCCGCCGCGTCGTTCACGGCCAGGTCGGCCATCACCTTCCGGTCCAGGCCCACATGGGCCGCCTTCAGCCCCGCGATGAACCGGCTGTACTGGATGCCGGCCATCTCGCAGCCGGCCCGGATCCTCGTCACCCACAGCTGCCGGAAATCCCGCTTGCGCTGCTTCCGGTCCCGCGTGGCGTAGGCCATCCCGCGGTAGACCGTCTCCTTCGCGCGCCGGTACACCTTGGAGCGCTTGCCCCAGGCCCCCTTGGCCTGTTTGATCATCCTCCGGTGCCGGCGCTTGCTCGACACCGCATGCTTCACGCGTGCCATCTTTAACCTCCGTAAGGTAGAAGCCGCTTGATATTCTTTTCGTCGGCCTTGCTGACCAGCGAGTTCCGGCGAAGACGGCGCTTGCGGTCCCTGCTCCTCCCGCTCATCAAATGGCTGCGGAACGCCCGCGCCCGCCGGACCTTGCCCCTGCCGGTCACGTGGAACCTCTTCGCCGTCGCCCGGCGTGTCTTCATCTTCGGCATGAAATCTCCTCTTGCTTTATTTGGGCGTGAGCGTCATGTAGACGAACCGCCCTTCCTGGACCGGCGCCCGCTCCACCTGCGCGATCTCGGCGATGTCCTGCCGGAGCTTCTCCAGCAGCCGGTGCCCGAACTCCTGGTGCGCCATCTCCCGGCCCCGGAAGACCAAGGTCACCTTCACTTTGTTGCCCCGCTGGAGGAACTTCAGCAGGTTCTTCAGCTTCGTCTGGTAGTCGTGATCGTCGATCTGGGGCCGGAACCGGAGCTCCTTCAGCTGGGTCGTCCTCTGGTGCTGCCGGTTCTCCCGCTCCTGCTTCGCCTTGGCGTACATGTGCTTGGCGTAGTCCATGATCCGGCAGACCGGCGGGCTGGCCTGCGGGGCCACCTCCACCAGGTCCAGGCCGGCCTCCTGCGCCATCTTCAGCGCGACGCCGATCTCCACCACGCCCTTCTGCTCGCCCTCGGCTCCGACCAACCGGACCTCCCTCACGCGGATCCGGTCGTTGATTTTCAGCTCGTCCTTGCGCTGCGGGTAACTGGCAGGTTCTCTTCTCAGAGTTTTAAGTCCTCCTCTTGCGTACACAGTGCCCAATACTTATTCAGGGGGCGCTCCAGCTCGCCCCTGAATAACACCCCTCGCGTTGGCGCCTGTTGCGTGCTCAGTGTTTTTCCTCCACTTCCCGGCGGAGCCGGGCGACGAACTCCGCCGTCGCCGCAGTCCCTTGGTCCCCCTCCTTGCGGGCGCGGACAGCCACTTGGGCCGCCGCCTGCTCCCGCTTGCCCACCACCAGCATGTACGGCACCTTCTCCAGCTGGGCGTCCCGGATCCTCGCCTGCAGGGTCTCCCGGCGGTCGTCCAGCTCCACGCGCAGGCCGGCCTGGCGGAGCTGGCCGGTCACCTCGGCGGCGTAGCCCTCCTGATCCTTCGTGATCGGGATCACCACCGCCTGCACCGGCGCCAGCCACGCGGGGAAGGCGCCCCCG
>CAYJUA010000051.1:1221-10026 GCA_964373295.1 uncultured Planctomycetia bacterium | reverse complement strand
ACTTCGCCCAGGTAGACGCGTTCCCTCACCCGATCCCCTGTGGCAATTTCGTACTCCTCATACCCGGAAAAGTACCACCCGCTTCTCTGGACAACCGATTCGGGCATGCTCAAATAGCCGTTGAATCCGGTGTCTAAAACGGCCTGGAAACGCCTCGGCCTGTTCTTCAGCAGGAGGCTGATGGGAATCAGCGGCTCGTCGTTCTCATTGACAAAGCCACGGATCATGAATGGAGAATGCGGAATTTATGGACAGCGGGAAACCCGATCCGAAAGAAATCCACAGGATGGCCATGAAACTGCTCCTTCGCCTTGAGCGCGGCTTCTAAGGCATCTTTGCCGAGAACATAAGCTCCGCTGGTTGGCTCAATGGCAACCACCTCTCCTCGATGCTTGGCCTTGAGGCGCCGCTCAAGCCGCCGGAAAAGAATCCTTCCTTTTCGATAGAATTTCTCCGGATGGACCACAAAAGCCATCGGTCTCCTCTCCTTTCCTCACCTAAAATTATACCATCTCCTAAACCCAATCTCCTCAGACCTCTCCACCCCTTTCTTGTCCCTCCACCGATGCCGCCAACCCCGCCTCAGTGATGGTGTGGTGCGGGGCGCGGAATGGGCGGGACCGGACGGGCGCCTGCCCCGGCGCCAGCAGGCCCGACACGCTGTAGACCAGGGTGGTCTCGAGCGACTCCTCCAGAGAAATCACCGGCATGATGGACGGGATCCGATGGGCCAGCATCGTCTTGCCCGCCACTCAACGACGGAACTGTAATCCCCACATACAGAAAGCCCTTCGACTTGATCGTCAAAGGGCTCACTTCGAGTCCTTCGCCAGTAAAGTTGCCCCGCTAGGACTCGAACCTAGATAACCAGACCCAAAATCTGGCGTCCTACCATTGGACGACAGGGCAAGGGGGGCCTACGGGAGGAGATCCGCGAATTCATCGATGGTCAGGTGGGCGTCGCGAATGAGCGCACGAAGCAGGCCCCTTCCAAGTTCCTTGTGATCCGGAACGGAGAGGGTGGCCTCTTCCCCCTGTTTGGTGAGAATCATATGGCTCCCACGCCACCGGATCAGCGTCCAGCCGGCCTTCTGGAAAGCCCTGGCGGCTTCTCGCCCTGAGACGACCGGAAGCCGACTCACAACTAGACAGCTATCCTAGCCAACTCCACGTGGGACCGGCGCCCTCTGCGTTTGGCCTGTTCGTTCAGGACTTCGAGGCAACCCCGGATGGCTTCGCGAATGTTGACGAGAGCCTCCCGCCGTGTCCGGCCTTGCGAATGACATCCTCGGATAGCCGGACAGGAGGCGACGTAGAAGCCGTCTTCGTCCTTCTGCAGAATGACATCGAGCTTCATAATCTATGCCCTCACAATCCTCAAGTATATCAGAAGGGGGTTAGCGTTGGGTGGAGGCGACGGAGACGCGCCAGTTGGAATGGGCGCCGCGGACCCGCTCCGCCGCGGCCTCCGCCTCGCCCCGCGAGTCCGCGAGGGCGAAGACCGCCGAACCGCTGCCGGAAACGACCGGGTGGGACAGACCCCCGAGGGTCTCGATGGCAGACTTCACCTGGCGGACGGCCGGGTAAAGACGCTCAACGGTGGGCTCGAGGGCGTTAAAGAGATGGTCGCGAATTGCGGTCACGGACCCCTCCTTGAGGCTGCGCAAGAGGAGTGTAGCGTCGGGCCCCGGGGCTGTCAAGCGCAGGGCCTGGTAGACACCCTCTGTTGAGATCGGGAAGTCCGGCGTCACGAGGAGATGCCAAAGGACCGGCCCCGGCGCCCTGAGCGGCTCGATCTCGTCCCCCCTGCCCCGCCCCAGCGCCCGGGCGCAGTCGGCGGCGAAGAAGGAGACATCCGCGCCCAGCTCCTGGGCGCACCGGGCGAGCTGGCCCGGCGGCAGGGCCCGGCCGCTGAGCTCCTGCAGGGCCAGCAGGGTAGCCGCCGCGTCCGAGGAACCGCCGCCCAAGCCGGCCCCGACGGGGATTCCCTTCTCCAGCGTGATCCGGATTCCCTCGCGCCAGCCGGCGGCCGCGCGGAATGCCTCCGCCGCGCGGACCGCGAGGTTCGTGCCGTCCGAGGGAACCTCCGTCGAGTCGCAGACAAACCTCACTGCGGAAGTGGGCTCCAGTTCCACGGTCAGCCGGTCGGAGAGCCCGACCCGCTCGAAGACGGTCTCCAGCTCGTGATAGCCATCCGGCCGCTTGCCCAGGACGTTGAGGTGCAGGTTGACCTTCGCGTGCGCGAGGCGGGTGACGGAGCGTGAAGGAGCGAGGGTCACCCTACCTTCCACTGGAAGAGAGGGGTGTTGGGCGTGTGGACAGAAGCACGCGGCTTCCCCCCGATGGGAAATCTTCCCCAACGAGACCACCCTGCCGAAGGCAGGCCCGGGAAGGGCGTGTGGACGGGACGCTGCTGCCCCCCATCCCAGGGGCGTGCGGCAAGCGAGTCGAAACTCCCCCCCAACCAGCGGAGCGCGTTTCCCCCCTGGAACGGGCAGCGAGCAGAACGTGGTGAGCTTCGTTCACGGGATCGCCTTCAGCTCCGGCTCCGGCTTGCGCAGGAAAAGGGGAAGCTCCTCGGCCGGGACCACCCAGCGGGTCCCCTTGAGGCCGTCCACCACGATGACGTCGCCGAACTCCTCGAACTCGTAGCTTTTCATCACGTAGGCGGCCGTCTCGGCGAGGAACCGGGTGACCTCCTCCATGCCGGCCGGTTCCGGCGGCGGTTCCTTCTTGGCTCTCCTCCTCGGCTGCTTCCTTCCCTTCGGCTGCTCGTCCTCTACCGGCTCAGACGGCGGCTCGAAGACGCGGAACTCCGCGGCGACCCGCTTGGCCACCTGCTCGGCGAGAAAGATGGGCAGGGACATCGGCTCCAGGTAGAAGTAATCCGCCCATCGCTCCGGCGGGCCCAGGTCCTTCCACTTCTCCGGCAGGTCCCGGCCGGCCAGGCGCTGGATGTCCAGGAAAGCCCCCGCGTTGTCCTGGACATGCACGACGAAGAGGAACCCGCCCGGATCGCCGAGCTCCGAAAGGGAGACATGGACAAGCGCCGTGGTGCGGTCCACCTGGCGGACCGGCCAGTCCTGGCCGGCGAACCACATCTCGCTCCCTTTCATCTCGACCGCGACGGCCAGGAACTTGGGCAGCATCTCGCCGAAGCGCTGGGACAGGGCGGTGTAGCGGCTCAGGAGCTGGGGAAGCGGGCGCCGGCGGATGTCCAGGAGGAAGCTCGAGACCGTCTCCTGGGCGATCACCTCCGGCTGGTACCGGACGGCGAACTCGCTGCGGTCCTGCAGCTCCCCCATGGAGATCGCGTAGAACTGCACCCGCTTGGAGTCCATGATGTGCCCGGAGAAGATCACGTCCAGGTGGTCCACGGGGTCGCGGGCGATCAGCCGGTAGAACTCGAGGGGGGCGTCGGTGGAAAGGGAGACCCGGTGCATGGCGGTGGAGACCTGCTGGAGCTGCTTGATCGGCTTGGCCGGCTCCTTCGGGGAGCGCTCCCCCCGCCTGGCCTTCTCCTGGGGGTCCACGCGGGTGAAGTCGGTCCGCTTGAGGATCCGGAAGTCAAAGCTCTCCGACTCGTACCGGCCCTCGATGAGGAGCGGCGGCAGCTCCAGGGGGTTCTCGCCGGCGGACTTCCTGAGCTCCTCGATGAGGCCGGGGATCGGCGCCATGCAGCCGAGGGTGGTGCCGTCGAGCTGGGCCTTGACCTCGAGGCCGTACTCCTTCCGGCAGAGCTCCACCAGCGACTCGGCCACCCGCTCCCTGGGATACGAAACCCTGCCGCAGGAGGGGAGAAGACAGAGGAGAAGGAGGAGGAGGGCGGCCCGGAGCGGCATCGAACGGAAACGCCTACGGGTGCTGCCCCGGCGTCCCCTTCATGGCGGCGATCTGGGCGCGCGACTTGCCGAACTCGTTGAAGATCGCCTCGATGTCGTCGTACTCCAGCTCCTCGCGCTTCAAGAGCTCGTTGGCGAACCGGTCCAGGATCGGCCGCTCCTTCTTGAGGAGCGCGCTCACCTCGTCCGCGCAGGCGCGGAAGAACTGGTTCGTCTCGGCGTTGAGCTCGCTCTTGACCGACTCGGAGAGCTGGTTCTCGGGGATCGCGGTGAAATCCCCCAGGTACTTCGCGCCCATCCCGAGCCGCCACACCATCGTGTGGGCCAGCCCCATGGCGTTGCGGAAGTCCGAGGCGACCCCGTCCGACGTGCTGCCTATCACGTCCTTCTCCGCCACGTAGCCGGCCAGCGACACCTTGATGTCGGCCATGAGCTTGTCGCGGCTGCGGGTGTGCATCTCCTCCCGGGGGTTGTGGTGGACCACCCCCAGCGCCCCGCCCCGCGCGATGATCGACGCCTTGAAGACGTCGTCCGTGGGGTGGATCATGTAGAGGACCACCAGGTGCCCCGACTCGTGGTAGGCCACCCGCTTGCGCTCCTCCGGGGTCATGTGCTTGCGGTGCTTCACCCCCAGCTCGATCCGCTCCAGGGCGTCCGAGATGTCCCCGTATTCCACGCGGTCCCGCTTGTTCCGCGTAGCGATCAGGGCCGACTCCTTGACGACGTTCTCGATCTCGGCCGGGGACTTGCCCACCGCCCGCCGGGCCAGGCGCCCGACGTCGATGGAGGGGTCGTACTGCACCTTGCTGAGGTAATACTTGAAGACCTTCTCCCGCCCCTCGAGGTTCGGCCGGTCCACGTAGATCTTCCGGTCGAAGCGCCCGGGGCGCAGGAGGGCCGAGTCCATCACCTCCTCGGCGGCGTTGGTGGCGCCGATCACGATCACGTTCTCCTCCTTGTCCTGGAGGCCGTCCATCTCCACGAGGAGGGAGTTCAGCGTGGAGTTGGTCTCCTGCCCGCCCATCCAGCTGAAGGTGCGGGCCCGGCCGATGGCATCGAGCTCATCGATGAAGACGATGGCCGCCCCGTGCGCGTAGGAGAGCCGGCGCGCGTCGCGGAAGAGCCGGCGCACGCGGGAGGCCCCCACGCCGACGAACACCTCCACGAAGTCGCTGGCCGCCAGCGAGAGGAACGGGATCCCCGCCTCGGTGGCGATCGCCTTGGCGAGGTACGTCTTGCCGCAGCCGGGCGGGCCCTGCATCAGGATGCCGCGCAGGACCTTGCCCCCCACCTTCTTCAGCCGCGCGTGGTCCTTGAGGAGCTGGACCACCTCCCACGCCTCCTCCTTCGCCTCGTCGACGCCGATCACGTCGTCGAAGCGGACCCGCACGTTGCTGCCCTTGATCCGCTTCGTCTTCTGCCGGGAGAAATAGCCGAAGATGATGGAGACGTAGATGAGGGCGTTCACCACGCCGATCAGGAGCCAGACCAGGATCCACATCGGCATCGTGGCCAGCTGCATGTTGCGGTAGAACGACTCCAGCTTGGACATCCCGTACACGGTCAGCCACGAGCAGATCGTCACCACGAAAAAGATGGTGATGCCCAGCCAGTGATCCCGGCACCACGTGAGGAACCGACGCCACCAAAGCATGGGGATGATCAGTCCTTTCTCTGTTTTAGATCGTTCAGCTGCGACTTCAGCCGCAGGAGCAACTGGGGGTCCTTCGACCCCAGGGCCAGCCCCTCTTCCCAGGCGGCCCTGGCGGCCCCCCCATCGCCGCGCATTAAGTATACACGACCCAGGTGCTCATAGACCTCCGCATCGGGGCTCCGGGCCAGCGCCTCCTTGAGGTACCGCTCCGCCTCTTCGAGGCGTCCCATCTTGAAATGGATCCATCCGAGGGAGTCGAGGTACGCGCCGTTCAGCGGGTCCTGCGACAGGGCCCGCTCGACCATCTTCAGCGCCTCGTCCAGGTGCACCCCCCAGTCGGCGTACAGGTACCCCAGGCTGTTCAGGATGTCCGGGTCATCGGGGCGCTGGTCGAAGGCGGCCAGCAGCACCTGCTCGGCCTTCTCCATCTCGCCGGCGTGGTGGAACATCGCCGCCAGGTGCAGGACCGGCTGCACCTCGGCCGGGTCGGCGCCGATCGCCTTGCGGTAGGCCTCCTCCGCCTGCTCCGGCTGGTTCAGCGCCTGGTGGCAGACGCCCAGCGCGACCCACAGGTCCACCTTCACCTCCACGGGGGCCGACCCGCTCAGGCCCAGGTGGACCTGCTGAACCGCCTCCGCCCATTGGGCCTGCTCGATCAGGATGTAGGCCAGCTCCAGGTGGCCGTTCGGATCGCGCGGCTGGAAGCTGAGGTACCGGGTGAGCCACTGCTCCGCCCCCTCGAGGTCTCCCAGCCGGTAGGACAGGCGCGCCAGGTACTGGATGAGCTGGGTGTTGACCGGCTCCAGCTCCAGCGCCCTCTGGAACTCCTCGCGGGCGCGGTCGGGGTAGCCCGCCAGCTCCAGGCTGACCGCCAGCCCCAGCCGGGCCTCCAGGTAGGCCGGCTCCAGCTCCACCGCCTTACCCATGTGCTTGATCGATTCCTCCCACTGCTGGGACTTGGCGTAGAGCACCCCGGCGTTGAAGTGGGCCACCGGCGAGTCCGGCTTCTCCTGGAGGAGCCGCTCGTAAACGGCCAGCCCCTCCTGCAGCCTCTCCTGGAGGATGTAGAGGTCGGCGAGCTGGGAGAGGGCGCCCAGGTGCTGGGGGTCCTGGGTGAGGATCTGGGCGTACTGGTCGGACGCCTCCTCGAACCGCTCCATGTTGGTGTAGAGGACGCCCAGCAGGAAGCGGGCGCGGGGGTCAGCGGCGTCGAGGCGCGAGGCCTTCTCGAAGGCCTCCAGGGCCTGCTCGACCTGCTCCATCCGCAGCTGAGAAATCCCCATCCGGAGAAGGATCTGCACGCTCTCGGGGTCGGCGCGGTGGGCCTTGGCATACCGCTCTCCTGCCGCCTGGAGGTCGCCGCTCACCTCGGCCAGGAGCCCCTGCATGTATAAGGAAAGCCCCTTCTGGCCTTCCAGGATCTCCGGGGCGGGACGGGCCGAGAACGGGGCCCAAGCCATGGAGGCCGTGGAGCGGAAATCGGCCGCCCAGGCGACCCGGTCCGCCTGGCGGCAGCCGGCCAGCGCGCCGGCCAGCAGGAGCAAACCGACGCAGGGGAAAGAAATACAAGCCATCCCGCTACTCAATCTCCCGGCAGATCCCTCGGCCCTTTGGGCCTCGGGATGACGTTCGGTCAACGCACTTGCGTCGTTGCACTCCGCAAGTGCGGACCTTACGTCAGCTCTTCTTGTGCCTGTCGCGGCGCAATCGCTTCTTCCGCTTGTGCTTCGCAATCTTCTTGCGCCGTTTCTTTCTCAAGTTGGGCATCTTTTCTCCTGTACAGGTCTCAATAAATGATTTTATTCAAGGAGTACTCGATCAGCCCCTCGGCGCCGGCCTTCTTCAGCTCCGGCAGGAGGTTGCGGAGGACCTTCTCGTCCAGCACCGTCTCCACGGCGAACCAGCCGGCGGAGGAAAGCTCCGAAACGGTCGGCTTCTTCAGTGCCGGCAGGACCTGCAGGACCGGCTTCAGGTTCTTCTTGGAGACGTTCATCTTCAGCCCCACCTTGTCCCGCGCGGCGATCGCCCCCTTGAGCAGGGTGGCGATCGACTCCAGCTTCTTCCTCTTCCAGGGCTCCCGCCAGGCCGCCTTGCTGGCGATCAGCTGGGTGGTGGAGGTGCAGATCGTGTCCACGACGCGGAGCTTGTTGGCCCGCAGGGAGGACCCGGTCTCGGTGAGCTCCACGATGGCGTCCACCAGCCCCGTACCCACCTTCGCCTCGGTGGCCCCCCAGGAGAACTCCACGCTGGCGTTCACCTTGTGGCTCTTCAGGTACCCCTTGGTCAGGTTCACCAACTCCGTGGCCAGGCGCTTGCCGTCCAGGTCCTTCGGCCGCATGATCTTCGAGTCCACCGGCACCGCCAGCACCCAGCGCACCGGGTCCAGGCTCTGCTTGGAGTAGACAAGCTCGGCCACCTTCACCACGTCCGAGCCGTTCTCCAGGATCCAGTCGTTGCCGGTGATCCCGGCGTCCAGCGCCCCCGCCTCCACGTAGCGGGACATCTCCTGCGCCCGGAGGAGGACAACCTCCATCTCCTCATCATCAATGGTGGGGAAGTAGGACCGTTCCGGGATGTTGAGCTGGAAGCCGGCCGCCTGGAAGAGGCGCACCGTGGCCTCCTGCAAGCTTCCCTTCGGCAACCCCAGCTTAAGGCGCATCTTTCTCCCTCCGGATAAAGAGCGACATTATAGCCAGCCGCCCGATGGAAGTCAATCCTCCCCCTCGCCGCCCCGCGCAATAAATTATCAAGATTAGCGCGCTCCTTAACAAACAGACCGCTTTAACGTCCAGTCCGCTTCTCAAAAACCCACTTCTGCCTCCGCAGGTCGGTCTGTACGCCAGAAGTGGGTTTTTGAGAAGCGGACTGCTTCCTGGTACAATGCTCCCTATGGAATTCGTCCGCAAGCATGTGGCAGCGATCGCCGGGACCGCCGTGGCCGGCATGCTCTTCTGGCTCGTCGCCACCGCCGTCTCGGTGCAGAGCATGCGGGCCGATTACGCCGGCACCCTGTTCGGCAAGAAGATCCCACTCGCCGCCTACGCCAAGTCCCTCGAGTCCACCACCCGCCAGGCGCTCCTCCAGTACGGGGACGACTACCGCCAGCGCGCTCCGCAGGCTGAGCTGGAGCATCGCGCCTGGGAGCGGCTGACCTTCCTGGAGGAGGCGCGGCGCAAGGGGATCCGCGCGACCGACCGGGAGGTGGTCGAGGAGATCGCCGGCTACCCCCTTTTTCAGGGGAAGGACGGCCGGTTCGACCAGGCGGGGTACGAGAACGTCATCAAGTACTCGCTGGGCACCAACCCCCGC
>CAYJUA010000051.1:0-1211 GCA_964373295.1 uncultured Planctomycetia bacterium | reverse complement strand
CTCTTTGAGGAGGAGACCCGCGAGAACCTCGTGATCGGCAAGCTGGTGAGCGGCGCGATCGCGGACCCCGGGGTCAGCGACCCGGAGATCCAGGATGCCTTCCAGCGGAAGGAGGAGGCGATCCGCGTGACCGCCCTGTCCCTGCTCGAAGAGGACCTGGCCCGCGAGATCGCCGACTCCGCGCGGCAGCAGCCGGACCGGCTCAGCGGGTTCGCCCGCCAGCTGGACCGCCAGCTTGTCTCCGCCGGCCCCTTCAAGCGGAGCGACAAACTAAAGGAGCTCGCGGCCGCCGGCATCCTGTTTGACCCGGTCTTCTCCCTTCAGCCCGGCGAGGTGAGCACCGAGCCGCTCCGCGCCGGGAGCGATTGGCTGGTGGTGCGCCTGGAGGAGAAACAGCCCGCGGACCCGGCCAAGCTCGACGACGCCGGGCGGGAGAAGCTCAAGGCGGAGATCCAGGGACAGAAGAAGATGCGGGCGTATTTCGACTGGTACCTCGACGTCCTCAAGCGGGCGAACCTCCAGAAGAACCCCGTCCTGGAAAAATGAAGCGCGGCTCAAAATCGGCTCTCATCCTGGCATCCGCCAGCCCCCGCCGGAAGCACCTCCTCCAGGCCCACAAGATCCCCTGCACCATCATCCCGAGCCGGCTCTCCGAGCCGCCGCCGGGTCTCATGGAGCCGGTCCCCTACGCCCGCAAGCTCGCCCTGGCCAAGGCACGGGTCGTGGCGAAGCAGGTCGGCCGGGGGCTCGTGCTGGGGGCTGACACGGTGGTCGTGCACAAAGGGGAGATCCTCGGCAAGCCGGCGGACCTCGCGGAGGGCTACCGGATGCTCGGCAAGCTCCAGGGCACCACCCACAAAGTGATCACCGCCGTTGCCCTGGTGGACGCCGCGACGGCCAAGGAGAAGGTGGCGCACGCGGTGAGCACCGTCACCATGCGCAAGCTCACGCCGCCCGAGATCTACCGCTACGCCCGCAAGAACCTCGACAAGGCCGGCTGCTACGCCGCGCAGGAAACGAAGGACCCGGTCGTCCGGAAAGTGGTGGGCTCCTACACCAACGTGGTCGGCCTGCCGATGGAGCTCGTCAAGAAGCTGCTGAGGTGGATTCCGGGGGCTGGCCGGAGATGACTTTAAGGAAAGCGGCTCCATAGCGCTCGAGCTTGCGCTCGCCGACACCCTTCACGCTGAGCAGGGCATCCAGCGTCCGCG
>CAYJUA010000050.1:0-10199 GCA_964373295.1 uncultured Planctomycetia bacterium | reverse complement strand
CTCGAGGAAGGCGAAACGCATCCCCAGGTCCCGCGCGATCAGGCGGAACGGCAGGTCGGTGCAGTTGGCCATCGGCGATTGGATGACTTCCGGCAGGTCGAGGCCTTTCAGACGGATCATCGGTTCGTCCGCGGCGCAGGCATCGCCGCTACTCCTTGAGGGAGACCCCGACGAGGAAGGTGTGCGTGTTCACGCCGGTGTTGTCCTCGTGGAGGCCGGCGTTGGAGGTGTGGATGTGCCGGTACTCCAGGATGAGGGCGGCCTTCCCGCTCAGCGCGTAGGACGTGCCCACCCCCTCCTGGAGGTTGAAGTTGAGGTCGTTGCCGGTCTCGCGGCGGTTGATGTTGGCGTGAAGGACGCCGGAGCCGGCCAGGAGGTACGGGCTGAAGCGCCCTTTGGGCGTCAGCGTGTACCTCACCTGGATCGGCGTGACGCCGACGAGCGGCCGGTCGTAGGGATGGGTGAACATCGCCAGGAAAAGCTCCGGGCTCCACTCCCACCGGCCGCGCAGCCAGGTGGGGCCGACCTCCTCGGTGACCGGGAGGACGGCCGAAGCCAGCAGCGGATGGATTTGGAAGTTGTTCGGGCGGGCGGAGCTCTTGTACTGCCAGCCGTAGCCGGCGCGCAGCTCCACCCGCTCCACGTGGAAGCGTTGATCGGCCGGCTGGCGGGCCACCGCAACCCCCCCGAAAACCGTCGCCAGGACGCTGAAGAGGATCCCCGCCGCCAGCACGCTGTTATGCCTCCTCCTTGTTGCCGGTATTGTACCGCACGGATGCTAGAATAACCGGCGTGCGACTCTATGGCAAACGCCCCGTGGTGGAGCGGCTCCGCCGCGCGCCGCGGACGATCCGCGTCCTCTATCTCCAGGAAGAGTCCGACGCCGCCGAGGTGGTCCGCGCGGCCAAGGAGGCCGGCGTCCGCTTCGTCCCCAAATCCAAGGCGGAGATGGCGCGGATGACCGGGCTGGCGCACGCGCAGGGGGTGCTGGCGGAGATCGAGGATTACCGGTACGCGGAGCTGGAGGACCTGCTGAAGCGGCCGGAGCCGCGGCCGTCCCTGTTCCTGCTGGACCGGATCACCGACCCGCAGAACCTCGGGGCGATCCTGCGGACCACCGCCTGCCTGGGCGGCTTCGCGCTGGTCCTGCCCCGCCACGACTCCGCGGAGGTGAACGAGACGGTCCTGCGGGTGGCCTGCGGGGGCGAGAACCACGTTCCGGTCGCCCTGGTGACCAACCTGACGCAGGCCGCGGAGCTGGCCAAGAAGGCGGGGTACTGGATCGCCGGCGCGGCCGCCGAAGGGGGGACGCCGCTCCACCAGGCCGACTGGCCCACCCCGCTCGCGGTGGTGCTCGGGTCGGAGGGCGGCGGCATCCGCCCCGGGCTCGAGAAGCAGCTGGAGCTCCAGCTCACCCTGCCGATGCCGGGCGCGGCCCTTTCCTATAACGTGGCCACCGCGGCCGCGCTGATCGCCTACGAGATCACGCGCCGCCGCCTGGCCGGGATCCCGGGGGGTCGGGTCGACCTGGCACCTTGACAAAAAATTGGCGGGATGCGAGAATCCCGCCAACATGAAGAAGCTCCTCCTCGGAGTTGCTATCCTCTTCATTGTCTCCTCTTTCCACGGCGCCGCCTTCTCCCAGGAAGAGCACGAGAGCAAGGTCCCCGAGCGGGAGACCCGGGAGCGGGCCGGGGCCCTCGAGACGGCCGAGCGGGCCAAGCAACCGTACACCGGCGCCCCGGTCACGTACGCCCAAGTGCTGGCCGATCCCGACGACGTCGACCTCAACTACCGCTACGCCGGCACGCAGATCGCCCGCGGGGACCTGAAGGGGGCGGCGGCCACGTTGGAGCGGCTCCTCCTGCTCGACCCCACCCTGGCGCGCGTGCGCCTCCTCTACGCGGTGGTCCTCTTCCGGCTGGACAACCTGAACGAGGCGGAGCGGACCTTCCAGGCGGTGGCCGGGATGAAGATCCCCCCCTCCCTGCGCGCCGAGGTGGACGACTACCTGCGGCAGATCCGTCTGCGCCGCAAGCGGACGCGGATGAGCGCCAGCGTCACCGTGGGGATGCAGTACGACACCAACCGCAACGCCGCACCGTCAAGCAAGCGCCGGCTCCTGGCCGACGCCCCCGTGCCCCTGACCGGCACCAGCCGGAAGCGGCCCGACACGAGCTTCGTCACCGTGGAGAGCTTCCAGCTCACGCATGACCTTGGCCTGCAGGGCGGCCACCAGGTGTGGGGCTCCGCGGACCATTACCTGGCCGAGCAGACGTACGTGGACGACCTGGACCTCCAGTCGTTCGGGCTGGAGGCCGGCGCCAACCTCTACGTGGAGCGGGGCACCGTCGTCCCCTCCATCTTCACGGACCACATCCTCCTCTCACGCGAGACGTTCCTGCGCACGTACGGGTTCAACCTTGCCGCCGAGCGGCCGGTGACCCCGCGGCTCGACGCGCTGGGCAACCTCCGCTGGGCCCGGGAGGACTACCTCCCCATCCTGGAGAACCTGGCGGCTCCCGACCGGGAAGGGGACGTGACGGCTGTCAGCGCTGGGGCCCGGTACGCGCTGAGCCCCGTGATGCGGCTGTCCTGCGTGGGCACCTACACCAACAAGCACGCCACGGCCCACTACTACGACTACGACGGGTACGCCCTCCAGGCCGGCCACACCTGGCTGCTCGGCTGGGGCCAGTTCCTGACCAGCTCCTTCAGCTTCGGCGTCAACGGCTACGACGACCCCGACACCGGCATCAGAGCCCGGAGGCGCCGCGACGAGCAGTACCGGGTCCGGATGACGTATGGGATCCCCGTGGACCTGATGACGCGCCAGACGCTGCCGAAATCGCTCGTCCGGGACCTGATCCTCACCTTCACGCTGGAGCAGTTCCACTCGGACTCCAACGTCACGAACTACACCTACTCGAACACGAAGGCGGCGGCCATGCTCACCAAGAGCTTCGAGTTCTAACCGGGAGGAAATGATGCGGAAATTTATGTGCGTGCTCTGCGCGACCCTTCTCGTGACGGCCTTTCTGCCCGCCCCGCCGGCCGGCGCGCAAGCGGAGCACTCCGCCCCGGCCATGGCCGGCGCGGGCTCCCAGATCGGGGTGGCCGCGGCGGTGCGCGGCGGCGTGCAGGTCTCCGAAGCCGGGGCCGTGGGCCGGGTCCTCAAGAGCGGCCAGCCGATCTTCCTCGGCCAGACCATCTCCACCGGGCCCGACGCGGGCCTGCAGATCCTCCTCCTCGACGAGACGGTCTTCACCATCGGCCCCAACTCCTCCGTTGTCATCGACGAGTTCGTGTACAACCCCAGGACCGCCGAAGGCCAGGTCTCCGCCCGGATCGTCAAAGGCGCCTTCCGCTTCGTGACGGGCAAGATCGCCCGCAAGCATCCGGAGGACATGGAGGTCAAGCTGCCGGCCGGCATCATCGGCATCCGCGGCACCATCTGCGCCGGGCTGGTGGCGGGCCTGGCCGCCAGCGTCGTCCTGCTGGGGCCGGGACCGAAGAACAACACCGGAGACCCGCCCGGCAAGGTGAATGTCAGCAACGCCGGCGAGGATGTCTCCCTCACCCGGCCCGGGTTCGGGACCCGCATCGAGGGGCCGGACTCGGCGCCCACCCCGCCCCACCAATTCTCGCAGGCCGAGCTCGAGCAGATCTTTGGCGCCCTGGCGGCCGAGGCGCCGGCGGAGGAGCCGGCCGCGGAGGGAGAGGAAGGGGCCGGCGAAGGGAAGTCCGACGAGGCGCCCGTGTCGGAGGACGCGGGCCAGACCACCGCCGGGGCGCTGGAAACTCTGGATGAAACGCAGAGCGTGAGCGATCTCTCCCAGAACGTGCAGGACACGACGACCCAATCCGCGCAGGCCGCCGCCGACACCTCCACCACCGTGGCCGACGGCATCGCCACCAAGGACCAGCTCCGGACCATCGAGACGGGGCAGTTCTACTACGACTTCAGCGGCGTCTTCACCCAGACCACAAAGGACGCCTCCCCCTCCAACGTCGCCGGGACCTTCACCGCGCAGGTCAACATTGATTTCGGCGCGCGGACGGTGGGCGGCGGCAACTCCGGAGCGACCTTCGCAGCCGGCGACATCGAAAAGTCCGCGACTTTCGAGTCGCAGGGCTTCTCGAGCGGAACCGGAAACGCCACCTTCACCGACACAGGCGGCGGTACCACCCTGACCTTCACGGTCAACAACTCCGACGGGACAATCGGCAAGACAGCGGACATCAACATCGTTTACAACCCCAACCTCACGGGTTCAAGCGATGACCGAGGCTCCGGCTCCCAGACCGGGGTCACCCGCACCACCGGGGTCTACTAGAGAGACCGCTTCTTGAACGCCCACTTCTCACAGGCACCTTTTCCAAAGTCGCTGTAGAGAAGTGGGCAAATGAGAAGCGGTCTCTTACTTGGTCGTTGCCACGAAGACGCCGTCCCAGCCCGGGGCGGGCGGGGCGGCCCGGTAGGCGCGGATCCTCTCCTGATAGACGCTGTACAGACCCCGCAGGCGCGTGCGCGGGGTGTCCCTCCTCAGCAGCTCCTCCAGAAGCGCCGCCGCCTCATCCCAGCGCTGGGCCCGGTAGGCGGCCAGCATCTCGCCGTTCCGGCGAATCAATCCTTCTAACTCTGTCCCTGCACCGGCCTCCGAACCCAGCAGGGTGTAGACCCGGGCGGGCCGGGTCTTCCCCTTCACGGTGATCAGATCCATCTCCAGGGCGGCCAGGCCATCGGCCTTCCCCGCGCCAGCGGGGCTCAAGGCTTGGGCGATGGTGCTCTCGCCGACGACGATGTCCGCGCCGTAGAGCTTGGAGAGCCCCTCCAGCCGGGAGGCCAGGTTCACGGCGTCGCCGACCACCGAGTAGTCGAACCTCTGCTCGGACCCCAGGTTGCCGACGCAACCCTCCCCGGTGTTGATGCCGATCCCGATCTGGACGGGAACCCAGCTCCTGCCGGCGGCCTTGGCTTCCTGCTCATGCTCGCGGTTCCAGCCCGCCAGGGCCCGCCGCATCGCAAGCGCGGCCTCGCAGGCGTGACGGGCGTGCTGCAGATCTTCCAGGGGGGCGTTCCAGAAGGCCATGATGCAGTCGCCGATGTACTTGTCGATCGTCCCCCGCCGGTCCAGGACCACCTGCGTCATGGGGGTGAGGAACGAATTCAAAAAGCGGGTGAGCTCCTCGGCGCCGAGCCGCTCGGCGATCGTGGTGAAGCCGCGGATGTCGGTGAAGAGGAACGTCATCTCTTTTCGCTCCCCGCCGAGCTTGAGCTGCTCCGGATGCTCGGCCAGCCGGCTGACCAGGGCCGGGGACATGTACCGGCTGAAGGCCAGCCGGACCTGGCGCCGCTCCCGCTCCGTCCGCAGGAACTGGATGAGGGAGCTGACCAGGTAGATCGCCAGCGTGACCAGCGCCGGGAGGACCGGGTCGATCAGCCAGCCGCGGCGGGTGAAGGCCCACCAGGAAGCGGCCCCCGCTCCGGCCACGGCCGCGGCGCCCAGCGCCGCGCACCAGGCCGGGCCGACCCCCGGCAGGAGCAGGATCAGCGCCCCTCCGAGGGCCAGCAGGAACAGCATCTCCGCCCCCGGAGCCCAGTCCGGGCGGGTGAGGAATCTCCCCAGTAGGATCTGCTCGGCGAGCTGGGCGTGCACCTCGGTACCGGCGGCCGCAGGGTTGAGCGGGGTCGCACGCAGGTCCTTGAGCCCCGCCCCGCTCGAGCCCACGAAGCAGATGCTGCCGGCCACCCGCGAGGGCTCGAACCCCTCCTCAAACAGCTGCCAGGCCGGGATGAAGCGCCGGGGCTCGCAGCCGGTGTCGCGCAGCCAGACGCGGCCCCGCGCGTCGGTGGGCACCACGCGCGGCCCGACCTTCACCTCCACGACGCCGGTGGGGACGGCGCGCACCCCGTACGCGGAAGCCCCGTGGAAGACCCGCACCGCCTCGGCGGCGAGCGCGGGGTGCAGCGTCTCGCCCCGGCGCAGGAACAGGGGGACGCGGCGGAGGATCCCGTCCCGCTCGGCCAGCATGTTGAAGTGGCCGTTGCCGGCGGCCGCCCGCTCCAGCTCCGGCAGGTTCGCGACCGCGCCGGCCAGGGCCGGGACGAACAGGCGCGGGTCCTCGCCGGCGTGGGCGACACCCGCCTTGACGGCCGGATCCCGCGGCTGCCCGGCGGCCGGTTCCCCGCCCGCCCGCTCCCCGGTCAGCGCGAAACCGGTGACGACCCGCGCGCCGCCGATCGCCTCGGCCAAAACCCGGTCGTGGTCCGGCAGGCCGGCGAGCTCCTGCTCCAGCCGCGCGCCCGGCGCAGAGGAGCGCCACACCTCCCAAATGTTCCGGGGCGAGGTGCGGTCCGGCTCAGCGAAAACGACGTCGAAGGCGATTGCCGAGGCGCCGCTCTCGGCCAGGCGCTCGACCAGGCGGGCCACCTGCGTGCGCGGCCAGGGCCACTGGCCCAGCCGCCGCAGGGACTCGTCGTCCAGGTCGATGACGCGGACCGGGGCCGGCTCGTAGGGGCGGGGATGGAGCCGTTGGAAGGAGTCGAAGACCTTGAGCTGGAGCGATTCAAGCGGGGGAAGCGGGGCCGCCTTCAGCAGGGCCCCGGCCAGCAGGACCGCCGCGGGGAGCGCGTAGGCCGGCCAGGACTTTAAGCGCGGCACGCCGGCGCCGTCACTCCAGGTGCGACTGGAAGATCTCCTCCAGCTGGCCCAGCATCTTGCCGTCGAGGGTCAGGGAGATGGAGTCGCCGAAGGCGCCCAGGATCACCAGGGCGTTGGGGCCCGCGTCCCCCTTGACCACGGTGGGCAGGCGGCTCATGAAGCCCTGGTTCACCTCCTGGATGTCCTGGTAGATGGCGGCCAGCCGCTTCAGCTCCCAGTCCGGCGCCTTCCCCTTCCGGGAGTTCAGGTGCTGCGCCAGGAGGTACATGGAGAGGATCCTAAACTGCGTCTCGTGCATGTTGGCGAACGGCAGGTGGTAGCGCACCAGGGGGCGGAGCCGCTTCATGATGGGGCAGCCGCTGGTGACCATCAGGAGCCCGATGAGGCCGCTTAAGGCCTTCTGCAGGGGGACCTTCTTCTCGAAGTTCCTCTGCTCAGTCTCCACAACGATGGGGACGTCGTCGGTGGATGCGGCGGACGCGAACGTCCCCACGACGCCAGACACCGCCACCGCCGCGGGGCACTTCGGGCTCTCGCTCTCCTTCAGGGGGCAGTTGGAGCACTTGTGGTTGGCGAGGTCCGTCCACGCCGGGGCCGAGGCGGTGTCGAGCTTGGCCAGCCCCAGCGTCTTGCGGTCCAGCGTGACGGTGAACTCCTTCTTCCCGTCCTTGAGCGCGAAGATGTACTTATAGGTGAGCAGTGGGTCCTGCGCTTCCGCCTGCGCCTGTGCCGTCATGGCCTTGTCCCTCCGTGTGCGTCCAACACCATCCCCTCTCGGGCCGCCGCCGTCCTGCGGAAGATTTTCCGCGCCCGGTCCGCCATCTCATCCACCTTCCGGTCCGAGTGCATCGGGTCATGCGAGGTCAGGACCAGGGAGCCCGCCCCTGCCTCCGCGGCGGTCCGGGCCGCGCTCTCCCACGTGCTGTGGCCCCAGCCGACCCTGGCGCGGTGCTCCTCCGGCGTGAACTGGGCGTCGTGCACCAGCAGGTCCGCGCCGCCGCAGAACTTGAGGAAGGCGGCGTCCATCCTCCGGTTGCCGTGCTCCCGGTCGCTGGCCAGAACGATCTCCCGCCCGCCGACCGAGAAACGGAAGCTCGCGCATCCCTGCGGGTGCCACACCGGGCACCAGGAGGTCTTCACCCCGCACAGCTCCATCCCGGAGCCGCCGCTGGGCAGGGACCGGAACCGGATGCCGCCGGCCCCGCGCAGCGGGTCGATCGGCCAGAACGGCCGGTGGGTCAGGGCGCGGAGGAACCCGCGCCAGCCGGGGAACTGCCCGGCGTCCGCCATCAGGGTGACCCGGACTTTCCGCCGGAGAAACGCCCGGAACGCGGTGATCCCCGCGACGTGGTCCAGGTGGAAGTGGCTGAAGAGCAGGGTGACCGGAGGGATCGGAGAACGCCGGCATATCTCCTCGGCCAGCGCGGCCATGCCGGTCCCCGCGTCGACGGCCAGGATGCCCTGCGGAGTCTCCAGCGCCACGCAGGTGGTCTGGCCGCCGTGGCGCCGGTAGGCCGGGCCGGAGACGGGATAGCTGCCCCGCACCCCGTAGAACGTCAGCCGCGCCACGTCATTCCTCCTCGAACGTGGCGCCGCACGATTCGCACTCGTAGAAGCCGGCCTCGTGGCGCCTCTCCACCAGGCGGGTGACGTCGGACCCGCAGACGGGGCAGTGGATGGGCTCCTGCCAGCCCTCCGGCTCCCCGGCCTCCTCCTCTTCTTCGCCCTCGAACGGGTCCGGCATTGCTCGTAAGTTATGCCGCCGGGAAGCGGCCCCCCAGGGCGTCGCGGATCAGCTTCTTGACCGGGTCCCCGAAATCGGTGGTGAGCAGCCACTCCAGGTAGCCGGGATCCTTCGCAGCGATCTCGCGCAGGGAGGCCTTGCGGCCGTACTTGCCGAAGACCGGGTAGAGCTCGCCGTTCCACCAGCGGAACTTCCTCTCCGCGTCGAAGTAGTCGTCGATCCGCTCGTAATCGAAGTCCCGGAGCGACTCGATCCCCTGCTCCGGGCTGCCGTACCTGCCGACCTGCGCCTCGAGGATCTCCAGCGCGGCCGTCGTGTCCCCCATGGCGGTATGGCCGTTCACGAGCTCCTTGCGGCAGTAGAACTGGTAGGCCGCCTTGAGGTCCCGCTTCTCGTGGATGTGGTAGATCTTCTGGGCGTCGTAGATCACCCGCCCGCGCCACTCGAACTTGAGCCCGGCCCCGAAAAGCTCCCGCTCCAGGATCACCAGGTCGAACCGCTCCACGTTGAAGCCGGCCAGGTCCGCCTCGCCGATGAAGGCCAGGACGTCGGAGGCGATCTTCTTGAACGGCGGGGCGTCCTTCACGTCGGCGTCGGTGATGCCGGTGATCTGGCTGACGCGGGGCGGGATCGGCATGCCGGGGTTCACCCGCGAGAGGTAGCTCCGGCGCTCCCCTCCCGGCTCCAGGCGGACCAGGGCGATCTCCACGATCCGGTCCTTCTCCAGCCACGTGCCGGTCGTCTCCAGATCCAGCGCCACGAGCGGCCGGGTGATCTTGAGCGCCGGCGCGATCGCCTCTGCTCCCGCGCTCATCCGCCGTAGTCCTCCGCCAGGTAGCCGAAGGCGCGCGCGGCCACCCGCGCGATGAACCCCTTCGCCGGCTTGGCCTTCCCCCCGTTCTTCGTCAGCACGCAGAGGAGCACCGCCCCGTTTTCCGTGAAGAGGATCCCCGAGTCGTGGCAGACCCCCTTCTCGAGCCCCGTCTTGTGCGCCACGACGGTGCCCGGCGGAAGGAGGGCTGGGATCCGGTCGTTGACCTTCTGCTGGACGAGCAGGTCCAGGCACCGCTTCGCCACGGCGGAGCTCATCCGCTCGCCGCGGTAGATCTTCCGGAAGACGAGCGAGACGTCACGGGCGGTGGTCCAGTTCTCCACCCCGTTCTTTCGCTGCGAGAAATCCATCATCTTGCGGGAGAGGCGCGTGCCGGTGAGCCCCATCTCGAGGAACGAGCGGTTGAGCGGCTCCATCCCGAGCCGGGAGATCAGGAGGTTGGCCGCTGTGTTGTCGCTGCGCGTCACCATGAGCTCGGCGAGCTCCCCCACGGTGAGCCGGGAGCCGTTGGGCAGCTCCTTCAGCACCCCGGAACCGTCCGCCTTATCCCTGCCCCGCAGGGTCACCGGCTCCGCCAGGTCCAGCTCCCCCTCCTGGGCGCGCTGGAGGCAGGTGACGAGGATCGGCACCTTCACCACGCTGGCGGCGGGGAACGCCTTGTCCTCCTGGTGGGCGGCGACCCAGCCGGTGCCGAGGTCCTCGATCCAGACAGCGGAGTCGCCGGGAAAAGAGCGCACCTCCGACCAGACGGCCTGCTTGAGCCGGTCCCACGCGGCCCGCCGCCTGGCCAGCTCCAGGCGCGCCTGCTCCTCCTGGCGCCAGCCCCGGTACGCCTGTGCGCCCAGGGCGCTCCCTAAGCCCGCGCCGATGAGGAGGCCGATGATGAGAGCTCGCGTTCCCCGCTTCATCGGATAAAGCACTGGCTCAGCCCGTTATGGGCCTCCCCAGCACCTCCCCT
>CAYJUA010000049.1:0-10313 GCA_964373295.1 uncultured Planctomycetia bacterium | reverse complement strand
AGGTAGTTGAGATACAGGTTGAACCAGGAGCTGGGCAGCCACCCGATGGAGGGGCCCACGGTCAACCCATCGTTGTTGTCGCCGGTGGTCACGTTCCAGCCGCGCAGCAGGTAAAACTCCGTGTAGAACTTGTCGCTCCAGGGATAGTTGAAGCGAAACCCCGTATCCTGAAAGGGAATCGCGTAGCTGTAGAGAAATCCGTGGGAGTGGTTGTTGTTCTTGATCGTCTCAATCGTCTCCCCGCCGATGTGGGTGACGAGCTTGCCGGCGTCCACCCGAAGCCCATTGCCGATGGGAGCCACCCAACCCAAGGAAGCGTGCTGGATCCACTTATCGCCGTGGTGGATCACCCCTTTGCCAAGGGCTCCGTTGATGGTGGAGTAGATGATCTCGGGGGTATCGCCATAGTTGACATCCAGCTTGAAACCCAGGCCCCCCCACTCTCTCAGGGTCGGAACCTTCTCCAACTCCACCTCTACCAGGGACAAGCTCAGCTCGTCGTCGTGGATGTCAAAGGTGCGGCCCTCGATCGTGACGTTGTTGCCCTTGACAACGGAAGAGCCCTGGCTGGCGTTGACCGTGGCGCGGGAGGGCTGGTTGAAGTTGTGCACGAAGTGGGTGTCGACCCATCCTCGGATCTTGATCTTCTTCAGCCACTCGATGCCGGTCCATTCGCCCGCGTCTTTCGTGGCCGCTTCTGTCCAGATTCCATTGACCTCGGCGGCGACGGCCGGCGCGACCGGGAGGGACAGGAACAGGGCTGAGATGAGAGTCTGACAGAGCAAAAGGCGCGTGAAGTTCATCGGGGAGTGAACCTCCTTTTTCCACGTATTCTACGGAGGCAGGTTACCGCGAAATAACCTTCACGTTAAATCGATGTTACTCGTACGCGACCTGCACCTCGAAGCTCCGCGCCTCGCCGCCCCATTCCGGGGGGAACGGCGGGAACGGAGAGGCGGCCAGCACCGCCTGCCGCGCCGGGGACCCCAGCGCCTCGTCGTCGGCCCAGGCCATCTGCGGGGCGCCGTCGACGCGCCCGTTGGGCGTGAGGATGAAGCTGACCACGGCGATCCCCTTCTCCGGCGTCACCAGCGACTGCACCCGGGCGACCGTCTCGATGAGCCCCTCGATCGCCCGCTGGTACGCCTTCGGGTCCGCCCCCTCAGGCAGCACCGGCGGAGCGGAAGCCCCGCCGCCTCCCGCACCATAAAGGATCCGCGGAGTGAGGAAGACCACCAGCTCGGTCCTCTTCTCCGTCTCCTTGGTGGAGCGGAACAGCAGGCCCAGCCCCGGGATGTCCCCCAGCAGCGGGATCCGCTGGTGATCCTTGGTGTCCTCGTCCTTGATGAGGCCTCCCAGGATCACCGTCTCCCCGTCCTTCACCATCAGGACTGTCTCCACCTCGGCGGTCTCCACGATCGGGATCTCGTTCTTGTTGGCGGTGGTGAGAGAGCCGGTCTTGGAGCTCACCTCCGGGCGGATCTTCATGGAAACGAAGCCGTCCCGGGCGATGGTCGGCGTGACGAAGAGCTTCACCCCCACGTCAATGAAGTTCACCGTCTCCGCCGTCAGCGCCGTGCCGGTTCCGGTCTGGGAGACCTGGGTGGTGACGTACGGCTCCTTGCTCCCCACGAGGATCTTGGCCTCCTGGTTGTTCATCACGGTCAGGCGGGGCTCGGACAGGATCTGCGTGTCGCCGAAAGTGCGAAGGGCCTCCACCAGCGCCGTGAAATCCCAGCGCCGGCTGAGCGCCGCTTTCGTGACCTTGAGCTGGCTGCCGCTGGTGAGGTTCAGCGCCCCCAGCCCCATGACGGCGACGTTTTCCTTCTCCACCGCCTCCCAGTTGATCCCCAGCTGGAATTTGTCGGAGAGGACCACCTGGATGATCTTGGCATCGATCAGCACCTCCGAGGGGCGCTCGTCGAAGGCGGCGACCATCCGCCCGATCTCCTCCAGCCGGAAGGGATAGTCGGTGACGGCCACCTGGTTCGAACGCTCGTCGGGAAGCACCCTCCCCACCCCCTTGGTCACCGCCTCCTGGAGGAGCGGGGCCAGCGCCTTGACGCCGCTGTGGTTCAGGGAAAAGACCCGCGTCTCCACCGGCCGGTCCATCTCCCGCACCATCTGCGCCATCCTCTCCACCAGCGCGGGGGTGTCCATGAGGATCAGGGTGTTGGTGGCCTCGTCGGCCACCACGCGGCCGATGTTCGTCTTGACCTGCGTCAGGGCGCGGGCCAGATCCGCCGCCTTCGCGTGGCGCGGGGTGATGGACTTGAGCACCCGCCGGTCCCGGTACGGCTGGCCGTTGATCAGCTCGTAGTCGCGCTGGGTCATGATGGTGAGGATCTCCCCCTGGCGCTCGTAGGCGAGCTCGTTGGCCGCCAGGATCACCTCCAGCGCCTCCCAGGGGTCCACGTCCTTCACGAACAGGGTCACCCGGCCGCTGACGTTCCGTCCGGCCACGATGTTGAAGCCGGTCTGCTCGGCAAGGATCTTGAGAACCTCGGCGATCTCCATCCCCTGGAACTGGAGGGTCACCCGCGCCGGCGCGGGGGACGGGACCTGCGCCACCTGCTCCTCAGCGCGGGGCCCCTGGGCGGCGAACACCAGGCAGAGGAGAAGCGCGATCGCGCTAGATCCGGATCTCATATTCGCCCTCCTCCCCCTCGATCATCACGGAGCGCTCGCGGATCTCCTTGATCCGCGCGGAGCCCACCAGGTCCCCTTCGCTCACCCAGACGCTCTTGCCGCTCTGGTCCTCGAGCATCGCCCGCTTGTTCCCGCCCATCAGCACGCCGCGGAGCTTCCACTGGGACTCCGGCGCCACCTGGGTCTCCTGCTTGGGCTTGCCGGCGGCCGGCGCGGGGACCGCCTTCACCGGCTGCTCAAACCGGTCCGCGGAGAGCCCCGCCGTGCCCACCGGCGCCAGCGGCCGAGACAGCTCCTCCAGCGCGGGCGGAAGGGCCAATAGAGGAAGGCTCATCTGCGCGTTCCAGGCGTGCAGATCGGCCCCCGCGGCCAGGGCGGCCGCGGGAAGAACCCAGCAGAGGATCCGGTTCGCGAGGCGGACCTTGGAGCGGCCGCGCTCCATCCCCTCCAGCGTCATACCGCCCATTCCAACCTCACGACGCTCTGCACACGGCCCCCCTCCTGAGGGACCACCTGAAAGTTCTCGAGCCGGATGCCGGGCAGGACCTGCGGCAGCTCCTGGAGGAAGCGGTCCACCTGTTCCAGGCCCCCTTCGAGCCTCGCGTCCACGCGGTAGAGCGGGCCCCCGGCCTTGCGCCCCCGGCCGGCCGGGCGGGCGGCCTGGCCCCCCTTCGGCTGGCTGGGCCGCAGGTCGGTGATGGAGAGCCCCTGCGCCTGAGCGATCTCCTGCAGACCCTGGAGGAGGAGCCAGCCGGCGTCCTTCCCCTCGGCCTGCGCGAACCGGCCCAGCGTTTCCTTCCGCCGGGCCGCCACCTCTTCCTGGGCCTCGAGCCAACCCTGCAGCCGCATGAAGCGGTTCCGCTCCTGGGCGAGCTTCTGCCGCTGGGCCCGCTCAAACTCCATGAGCCCGTCGGCCGCCCGCGCCCCCGCGGCGACGGCCACCAGCCACCCGAGGGCGATCCCGACGCGCGCCGCCCGGCTCATAGAGAAGGCCTCAGAATGAGCTCGAACTCCACGGCTCCGCCCTTATCGGGGTCGCTCTTCGCCGAACGCAGATGCACCGATTCCCACAGGGGATCTTCACGCAGGGCCCCCGCGTAGCCGGTGACGGCGGCCAGGTCCGGGGCCGCCCCGCGGAGCGTCACCAGGCCGTCCGCCTCGAGCCCGAGGAAACGCAGCTTCATGCCGTCGCTCAACCCGCGCAGCGCGCCGGAGAGCCACTCCATCTGGGCGGCGTACCTCCGCCGGGCAAGATGGACCGCGCGGGCCTGGTCTGCCGCCGCCCGGATCCGGGAGACCTCCGGCTGGAGCGTCTCGATCCGACGGGAGAGCTCGCGGGTGGTCCACCAGGTGGCGCCCACCCGGGTGCCCGCCCACCCGGCCAGCAGGGCCACGGCCGCCGAAGCCAGCAGTGCCGTCGCACGCAGCTCCCGCGCCATCCGCTGGCGCGCCTGCTGGGCGCGGAGCTCCAGAGGGAGCAGGTCCAGCCCCAGCATCTTCGGAGCGCACGCCGCTCCCAGGAGCTCGGTGAAGGAAACTTCCGGCGACAGCTCCTGCGCCGTCACGCTCAAGCTCTCCCGGAACGGGGACCTCTCCAGCGGGTCCACCCGCTCCACCGGGGTCCCCAACGCCTGCTCCGCCCGCTCGAGGAAGCCCGGCGCCAGCCCCTGCATCCAGCCGCTCAGGGTGATCTGCTGGATGGCCGGTCCCACCTGCTCGCGCGCGTACGCCCGGAGGGTCTCCTGGAGCTGGCCGATCAGCTCCTCCGCGTCGCCGCCGAAATCCTGCACCTGGCGCATGTAGATGAGGGACCCCTTCGCCAGCACGCCGATGTCGAGCCCCTCCCGGCTGCGGTCCGCCACCATCCAGACCCCGGGGAAATCGGGCGCCCCGCGCCAGCAGGCCCGGTGCCAGCTGCCCACCGCCTCGCTGGAGGGGGCGATGCCGGTCAGGGTGAGCCCCGCCCTGTCGCAGATCCGCACGAGCCGCTCCACCGTCGGGCGGTGCACGGCGGCGGCAAGCACCCGGGTGGCCTCACCCGCCGGCCCGATCACCTTGACCGAGGTCACGCACTCCTGGATCGGGAACGGGAGCACCCCTTCCAGCTGGAAGACCGCCATCCGCCGCAGCTCCTCCAGGTTCTCCGAGGGAAGCGTGAGGTAGCGGGTGACCATCTCGCCGGTGGAGAGGAGGGCCAGCGCCTGCTGCGGGACCGCCGGCAGACCGGCCACCATCTCTTTGAGCAGGGCGGCCGCGTGCTCCTCGCTCAGCCCCGCGCTCAGCCCGGCCTGCGGGCCGGCCGCCTGCCGCGCCTTCATGCTCAGCAGCGAGACCGCCCCGCGCTCCGGCACCCGGGCCTCCAGCAGGCGCAGCCATCCGCCATGCAGGGAGACCACCGCCAGGACCTGCTCCTTCCGCCCGACGCTAATCGTTTTCATGCCACCCCCTCACCTTCGGGACATCCCCCTGCCCGCCCCGCTCCAGAACGGCCGTCACCCTCTTCCTCACCTGATGGCGCTCGCTCCAGCCATCCAGCGTCACGCGAAAGAAAGAAGAGCGAACTCCCACCCCCTGCGAGCTGACCAGGTTGCCCAGCGCGACCTGGTCCTCGGGGAGAAGCGGACCCAGCGCCGCTTCCAAATCCGGGACGATGGTTTCCAGGTCGGCGAAGGAGGCGTCGTCCGCCGTCCCCGCGGCACCGTCCGGCCCGTTCCGGTAAGCAGCGATTTGAGCCGAAAGGGGTGCCGACAGCCCCAGAGCGGTCAGCACCTCCGCGGATGCGGTGTTCACGTTCACGGGGCCGGAGGCCAGCACAGAAACCAGCGGCTCGAGCTCACCCAGGAACCCCAACTGGAACCCGGCCAAGTTGGAAAGCTCGCCCAGATGAGAGAGAGGTTGTCCTGCTTCGCGGCGGGCCACGAGAGCGGCGGCCGCCTCAGGCGTGAAGCCGGGAAGGCGCTGAAGGAGCTCGAGGGAAGCGGTGTTCACGGGGATCCGGGCCTGCTCGTCGGTGATCTGATACTGGAAGCGGCCGCCTTCGAAGGGAATCGGCGCCTGCGCCGGCTGGGCCCACGGCTCCTGCGGGGCGTCCCACGCGAGCTCGGTGTCCTGCGCCAGGAGCTGAGCGGCCACCTCCAGCCCGGTCCACGAGAGGAAGAACGATTGGTCCTGCTCCTGCAGGCGGCCCGCCCACTTCAGCTCCAGCGACAGCCGCGTCGCCTGCGCGATCCCCGCCGCCGCCAGCGCGGCGGTGGCCCACAGGGACAGGAGAAGGGCGGCGCCCCGGCGGCTATTCATTCGGCAGGCTCACCCGGACTCCGGTGCGGGATCCAGAGTCCCGTGAGGGATCCAGAGGTCGCGGGTCACGGCGAACGCCCGGCCCCGCGCATCCGTCCCCTCCAGGCGCACGCGAACGATCTTGGGAATGGCCTTGCCCCCCTGTGGATCGTCCCAGCTCTCCACCCAGCGCACGACCTTCTGCCCTTCCTCATCCGAAACCGCGCCGTACTCCAGGGAGAACAGCGTGACCCTGTCAGCCAGCGTGGTCACCTCCGGCGCCGTCTCCTGGGCCTTCGGGAAGGGGAGCCATTCCCGTACCCATGCGCCGCTGCCCGCGGCGTCGCGGATCACCCGGTAGCGCACCTCCGCCAGCCGGGTCAGATCCTCCGCTTTCGCGAAGCCGATCTCTTCCTTAACGCCGTGAAACGGCAAGTCGGCCGGAGCCGCCGCGCTGCGCAGCTCCTCAGCCAGCCGGGACAGCCCTTTCTCCGCCCGGGAGAGCGCCTGCAGGCGGCTGTCCGAGCTGCGCCACGCGGTCATCCCGCGGACGCTCACCACGGCCGCCGCCGTCAGCACCACGGCGCTCAACGCCGCCGCCACCGCCAATTCTAGCAGGGTGAAGCCGGAAACACCAGAAAGGGGCCGGGTCGACCTGGCACCTTTCATTCCGCTTCCGGCGGCTTCTGCGCCCCCATGCTCACCCGGAGCTCGCGCGGCTGCTGCCGCACCGCCCACGACACCTCGGCTGTCACGCGATCGATGACCATCCCCCGCACCGGATCCGTCTCCAGCGTGACGGATTCCGTTTTGGTCTGCGGAGTGAATCGGGGATCCGGGGGAGCAGGCGGGATCTCCATCTGGTCGCCGCGGCGGATGATCTCCCGCAGGAGCTGCCCGTCGGCCACCTGCCGCGCGGCGAGAGAGGTTTCGAGGATCTGGAGGGCGGCGAGGTGGCGGCCAAGGGCCGCGGCGATCAGGGTGATCCCGGTGGCGAGGACGGCGAAGGCGACGAGGACTTCGAGGAGGGTGAAGCCGCTCCTAGCTCGCAAGGAGAACGCCCCTTACGTTCACGCCTTTTCCTGGTCCCAGTTCCCGATGTCGTCGGAGGTGCCCTCGACGCCGTCGGGTCCCAGGGAGAAAAGGTCGTAGTCCTGCGGGTTCTTCTGGCCGGGCTGGGCGTACTCGTAGGGGCGGGCCCAGGGGTCCACCGGCTCCTGCTTGAGGTAAGGCCCCCGCCAGTTCTCGGCGTCGGGCGGCTCCGCCCGCAGGGCGGCCAGGCCCTCTTCCGTCCTGGGGTAGCGGCCGATGTCCAGCTCGAAGAGGTCCAGGGCAAGCGCGATGTTCCCCTTCACGTCGGCCTCGGCGCGGGCCACGCGGGCCTGCTCGGTCCGGCCGGCCAGGCGCGGGACCACCATGGCCACCAGGATCCCGAGGATCGTGACCACGATGAGGAGCTCGACCAGCGTGAAGCCTCGGCCAAGCGTGAGGACGCGCCGCCTGCTCATCCGACGGTGAAGTTGATCTGGAACAGCGGAAGCATCATCGAGATCACGACCCCTCCCACGACCAATCCGACGAGCAGGATCATCACCGGCTCGATCAGCGTGCCCAGGATCTTCACCGTGCGGTCCACCTCCTGGTGGTACCGCACCCCCGCCTGGTGGAACGCCCGCGCCAGGTCCCCCTGCGCCTCCCCCATCGCCACCATCGTCAGCAGGAACGGCTCCCGGATGCCGGCCCGCTCCATGGCGCCCGACACCCCCATCCCCTCCACCACTTCCTTCTCCATGCGCAGCACCTGCGCCCGGAGCGCCGGCCGGCCGGCCGCGTCCGCTGAAAGCCGCAGCGCCTCCGGCAGCGTCAGCCCGTTCGCGAGGAGCAGTCCCAGCGTCGACGAAAGCCGCGCCGTCTCCGCCTGGGCGATCAGCCGCCGGAAAATCGGCAGGCGGCCGAGCCCCGCTGCCAGCCATTGTACCAGCGGCAGGCGCTTTCCGCGAAGCCGAACGAGCCAGGCCGAGAGGGCAAGCCCCGCCGCTCCAAGCCCCAGCGCCCAGAGGAACCCCCGCCCCGAGCCGATCAGCAGCCGCGTCGCCAGCGGCATCGGCTGGCCGGTCTCCGCGAAGAGGGCCGTGAGCTTCGGCACCACCACCCACATGAGCACCGCCACGGTCCCCACGCCGGCAAGGAGGACGAAGACCGGGTAGACCAGCGCCCCCCGCACCTTCCCCACCAGGTCCTGCTCCGCCTCCACCTGCTCGGTCAGCGCCTGCAGGACCTGCTCCAGCGCGCCGCTGGCCTCCCCCGCGCGGGCGAGGGCGATCGCCACCGGCGGGAAGCCGCGCTCCATCTCCCGCATCGCGTCGGACAGGTTGCGCCCCGCCGTGACGCTCTCGCGCAGGGATTCCGCCGCCTGGCCCAGAGGCCGGCCCTTCTCCTGCTCGGCCAGCAGATGCAGCGCGCGCGTGAGGGTGAGCCCCGCCGCCAGCCCCTGCCCCAGCGTGCGGGCCCAGAGGGCCAGCTCCATGCGGGTGAGAGGGCGCCCGGCGGAGAACCTTCGGGAGAGGCCGGACTTCGCTTCGAGGGGAACGACTTCGATGGGGAAGAGCCCCATCCGCTTCAGGTGAGCCACCGCGCCGGCCAGGTCCACCGCCTCGATGACCCCCGAGGCCTCGTTGCGGGAATCCTGCTTGGCCCGATACGTGAACTGCATGCTTCTGAGTGTATCACGCGTCACCTATCAGGTGACCGTGATGGTGATCCACTCCGGGTCTTTCGCGGTAGCCCGGCCTGTAGGGGTGATTAGCAGGTTGCATCTAGTAGCACTATATGGTATCTTGCCATCGTATGGATAAGCTCATCAGGCGGGGATACTGGATCCAAGCGATTGAAGGGGCCTGGAAGCGCCGGTCTGTCATCTGGCTCTCTGGAGTCCGGCGAACCGGGAAGACATCCCTCTCCAAGAGCCTCGAGGGAGTCGAGTATTTCGATTGCGAACTGCCCCGGGTCCGAAGGATGCTGGAGGACCCGGAGGGGTTCCTGTCGGAGATGAACGGGAAGCGGGTCATCCTGGACGAAATCCACCGCCTTCGATCCCCGGCGGAGATCCTGAAGATCGCCGCAGACCATTACCCCCGCATCCGCATCCTGGCCATCGGCTCCTCCACCCTCGGCGCCTCAAGGAAATTCAGAGACACCCTCACGGGCCGGAAAACCGAACTGTGGCTGACGCCGCTCATCCTCCCTGACCTGGCCGACTTCAAGCGAGAAAAACTCGCGCATCGGCTGCTGCGCGGGGGCCTGCCTCCCTTCTTCCTCGCCGAGAACCTGCCGGAGCGGGAGTTCCAGGAATGGATGGACGCCTACTGGGCCAAGGATATCCAGGAGCTGTTCCGCCTGGAGCGCCGCTATTCATTCCAGAAATTCGCCGAGCTGCTGATGGCCCGCAGCGGGGGGATCTTCGAAGCGCAAAGGTTTGCGGCCGAATGCGAGGCGAGCCGGACCACCCTGATGAACTACCTGCGCGCCCTCGAAGCAACCTTTGTCGCGCACGTCATCCGCCCGTTCAGCACCCATCGTCCCACTGAGATCGTCTCGGCGCCCAAGGTCTACGCCTTCGACACGGGCTTTGTCTGCTACCATCGCGGCTGGCATGAATTGCGGAGGGAAGATCTGGGGATCCTGTGGGAGCACTTTGTCCTAAACGAGATGCATGGGCGACTGCAGTCACGAGATATTCACTATTGGCGCGACAAAAGAGGCCACGAAATCGACTTTGTCCTCCTCCAGAGGGGGAAACAGCCCGCGGCGATTGAGTGCAAGTGGTCAGTCTCGAATTGCGACGCGTCGAACCTCCAGGCCTTCCGCCGCGCGTATCCTAAGGGTCCCAACTTCCTCGTCGCGCACGATGTGGACCGCCCCTACCTCCGGCACTACGGTGGCCTTCCCGTTGAAACGGTCTCCCTTCCGGGCCTCATAGAGAAAATCCTTAGGCGGACTCCATCTCGGTGACGCGCATCACCTCGTCCATCGTGGTGAGCCCCTGCTTGACCTTCTCCAGGCCGTCCTCGCGCAGGGTGCGCATCCCCTTGGCGCGGGCCTTCTTCAGGATCTCGCCGGCGGAGGCCCGCTGGATGATGAGCTGGCGGATGTCGTCGTCCATCGGGAGGAACTCGGAGATCGCCGTGCGGCCCTTGTAGCCGGTCTGCCGGCAGGCCCGGCAGCCCTTCCCCGCGCAGCCGGGGCAGATCAGCCGCACGAGGCGCTGGGCGATGGCGCACTCCAGCGAGGAGGCCACCAGGAACGGCTCCACCCCCATGTCGAGGAGCCGGGTCACGCAGCCGGCGGCGTTGTTGGTGTGCAGGGTGGAGAAGACCAGGTGCCCGGTG
>CAYJUA010000048.1:0-10331 GCA_964373295.1 uncultured Planctomycetia bacterium | reverse complement strand
CGCCTACAAGTCGATCTACGAGGCGATCCGCCACGGCGGCATCGCCAACGACTGCTCCGTGGAGATCAAGCGGATCGAGTCGGAGCGGCTGGAGAAGAGGGGAGGGGACCAGCTCCTTCGGGGGATGGATGGCATCCTCGTGCCCGGCGGGTTCGGCCACCGCGGCATCGAGGGGAAGATTCAGGCGGTGGAGTTCGCCCGCGAGAACGGCGTCCCGTACCTCGGGATCTGCCTGGGGATGCAGGTCGCCGTCATCGAGTTCGCCCGGGGCGTGGCGGGCCTCGCCAGGGCGAACTCGACGGAGTTCGACAAAGAGACGCCCCACCCGGTGATCTCCCTCCTCGCCGAGCAGAGGAAGGTGAAGCAGCTGGGCGGGACGATGCGCCTCGGCGCCCAGCCCTGCCAGCTCCGGAAGGGGACGCTGGCCCGCCAGCTCTACCGGGAGTCGCGCGTCTTCGAGCGGCACCGGCACCGCTACGAGTTCAACGGGAGCTACCGCGAGCCGTTCGCCAAGCACGGGATGGTGATCAGCGGCTACCTGCCCGGCAAGCGCCTGGCCGAGATCGTGGAGATCCCCGGCCACCCGTGGTTCGTCGGCTGCCAATTTCACCCGGAGCTCAAATCCAAGCCGGACCGCTGTCACCCCCTGTTCCGCGGCTTCCTGAAGGCCGCCCTCCAGAGGCGGCAGTCGGGCGGCGACCGTGACGCGGTGCCTGCCGGGGATCTGCAGGCGGTCCCGGCGGCCGTTTCCTAAAGGCCTGCCATGGTCCGCGACGTCCGCATTGGGCAGATCGTTGTGGGGTTGGGGCGGCCGCTGGCGCTCATCGCCGGGCCGGACGTGATCGAGAGCGAGGCCTCCGCGCTCCGCCACGCCGAGGCGATCGCCCGGATCGCCCGTCGCTTCGGCCTCCCGTTCATCTTCAAGTGCAGCTACGACAAGGCCAACCGCACATCGGTCAAAAGCTACCGGGGCCCCGGCCTGAAGAAGGGGCTGGCCATCCTGCGGAAGGTACGCCAGCGGGTCGGCGTCCCGGTCCTCTCCGACGTCCACGAGGTCGCGCAGGTCAAGCCGGCCGCGCAGGTCCTTGACATCCTCCAGATCCCCGCTTTCCTCTGCCGGCAGACCGACCTTCTCGTGGCCGCCGGCCGGACGGGCAAGCCGCTCCACGTCAAGAAGGGGCAGTTCCTCGCCCCCTGGGACATGAAGCAGGTGGTGGAGAAGATCGAGTCGACGGGGAACCGGAAGATCCTCCTCTGCGAGCGGGGCGCCAGCTTCGGCCACAACTACCTGGTCAACGACATGCGGTCGCTGGCCCTGATGCGGGGGCTTGGCTATCCGGTGGTCTTTGACGCCGGGCACTCCACCCAGATCCCGGGCGGGCTTAAAAGTCGCTCCGGCGGGCAGTCGGAGTTCATCCCCCTGATGGCTCGCGCCGCGGTGGCGGCCGGCTGTGACGCCCTGTTCGTGGAGGTGCATGAGAACCCCGCCCGGGCGCTGTGCGACGGGCCGAGCTCCCTGCCTCTGAAGAAGCTCCCGGCGATGCTGGAGCAGGTGGCCGCCGTCCGCGCCGCCCTCAATGGTCAAAAGGGGTCGGATCGACCTGGCACCTTTCGGGCCGAGCTGGCACGCCGGTGAAAAGCGGCTCCGGGTCATCGGTGCTGAGGCGGGCCAGGAGGGTCCTCGAGATCGAGCGGGACGCCCTGAGCCAGCTCACCCGCCGGCTGGACGGCCGGTTCGAGGCGGCCGCCGGGCTGCTGGCCAAGTGCCTGGGGCGGGTGGTGGTGACCGGCATGGGCAAGCCCGGCATCATCGGGCAGAAGATCTCCGCCACCCTATCGTCGCTGGGGATCCCGTCGCTGTGGCTGCACCCGGCGGAGGCGGCGCACGGCGACCTGGGCCGCGTGACCGGCCAGGACGTGGTGCTGGCCCTCTCCCATTCCGGCGAGACCGAGGAGATCCTGCACCTCCTGCCGGTGCTGAAGCGGATCGGCGCGAAGGTCATCGCCGTCACCGGGAACCCCCGGTCGCGGCTGGCCCGGCAGGCCGACGTCGCGCTGGACACCTTCGTGAAGAACGAGGCCTCCCCGTGGGGGCTGGTGCCGACCGCCTCCACCACGGCGATGCTGGCGCTGGGGGACGCGCTGGCCGTGGCCCTCTCGGAGAAGCGGGGGTTCACCTCCGACGACTTCGCGGCCCTGCACCCCGGCGGGAGCTTGGGCAAACGGCTCACCCTGCACGTGGAGGACCTGATGCGCGCGGGGAAGGCCCATCCGGTGGTGAAGGAGTCGGACACCGTGAAGAAGGTCCTGTTCGCCATCACGCGGGCGCGCGCCGGCTCGGCCAGCGTGGTGGACGCGAAGGGCCGGCTCACCGGGATCTTCACCGACGGGGACCTGCGCCGGAACGTGGAAAAGGATCCCGGCATCCTCCGGCGGAAAGTGCGCGAGGTGATGACGCGGCGGCCGAAGAGCCTGCCGCGGGGCCACCTGGCCGTGGAGGCACTCAAGATCCTCCGCGCCTACCGGATCGATGAGATCCCGGTGGTGGACACGGCCGGCCGGCCCGTGGGGCTGCTGGATATTCAGGACCTGTTGAAGGCGGGCTTGGTTTAGAATAGGCATAAGGAGGGAATTACCATGGCAGTGTGGGGAACGAAGTCGAAGTCGAAGGAAAGGAAACCCCGCTCCAGGGCGGAGGGGAACTCCTCATCCGCAGCGTGGCAGCCGGCCGGGCAGGGCCGGGCCGCGGTCGGCGAGGAGGGGATCGCCAAGCGGGCGTACGAGAAGTGGCTTGCACGCGGGGGCCGGCACGGCGACGACCAGAGGGACTGGTTCGAGGCGGAGCGGGAGCTGCTGTCCCAGTTCGCCAGAAGCGCAAACTAGGGTTTGCCTCCTGCCGATAGCGGGATGAAGGGGAAGCACTCGGGCTGGATCCTGCCGGGTATCCTCATCGGCTTCTACCTGGTCATTAAGCTCCAGGGATGGGCGGCCGCGCAGGAGGTGAAGTCGCTGGAGCGCCAGCTCGCCGAGATCCGGCCGGGGCTTTCGGCGATCGTGCTGGCCGAGCAGCTCGAAAATACCAAGAGGGCCTGCGAGGAGGTGGCCTCCCGCGTCCGCCGGCTGGACCTGCAGAACGGCCAGCTCCTGGCGCGGATCTTCGGCCTGCCGGCGTCGATCACCCTCTCGAAAGTGGAGATGCGCTCCCGCCTGAGCCTGCGGGTGACTCGCATCCAGGGGACGCTCCTGCCCGGCGCGCGGGAGCCGGAGACGGTCCTCGTGCAGTGGGTCGAGCCGCTCCGGCGGCAGGGGGCGAAGGTGGTGATCCAGAAGCTGTCGCTGTCGTTCGAGACGCCGGGCGTGTGGGAGTTCGACCTGGAGGTCGAGGATGCTTGAGCTCGGCCGCAGGGAACATCACCTCCTCAGCGGGATCGGGGTGCAGATCCTGATCGTGGCGCTCATGGTGTTCGGCTACACGCAGGCGATCCGCCAGCTCAAGAACCGGCAGGACCTGCGCGGCCGCCTGCAGGAGCAGCTGGCCGTGGCGCGGGAGCAGCTGGCCCAGCACAGCAAGCGGCCGGACGTGGCGGCGCTCCAGGCCCAGGTAGCGGAGCTCAAGGCGCCGCTCCTCTCCTCCTCGATGCTCAACGAGGCCGCCCGCCAGCTCACCGACCTGGCAAAGAAGGAGTACGGGGTCGAGGACCTCCAGGTGAAGGTCGGGGAGCGGCCGACGCAGGTCCTCAACATCCCCCTGGACGGCCGGCTGGATTTCGAGGCGCACCTCTACCCGCTGGAGCTGTCCGGGACGACGACCAGCCGGAACGCCGCGGCCCTGGCGGCGGTGATGAGCGACCCCTCCGTCAAGCTGCTGGCCCCGCTCGTTCTGATGGAGATGAAGCAGTCCGGCCCAGGGGAGGACCAGCCGGTGCGCCTCTCCATGCGCTGGTTGCTGCCGGTCTCCCCGTCCTCCGCGGAGACGGCCCTGCCCGCTTCCCTCCGGCCGCCGGCCGCGCCGGAATGGGGCTGGCGGGAGGAGGCCTTCTCCTCTCCGTTGGAGCGCCGAAACGCCCTGAAGATCCCCGCCGCCAAGCTCTCGCGGTTCCGCCTGACCGGGATCGTCTGGGACGAGCGGGAGCCGGCCTGCGTGATCAACGGGACAGCGCTCAAACCCGGCGATCCCGTGGCCGGCTACCGGGTGGTCCTGATCACCCAGCAGGCCGTCCTCCTTGAGGGCGACGGCGAGGAGCTCCTCCTCCACCTGTAAAGGCAGTCCGCTTCTCAAAAACCCACTTCTCTCAATGACCAGCTGCGGCTATGAGTGAGAAGTGGGGTTTTGAGAAGCGGACTGCTTTTCGATTTCCCGGGCGTCTGCTATAATGCCGATTTTGGCGCCCGGAGGAGATATCCCTTGAGAAAGAGGCGTTTTTCCGCTTTGAAATGGGCCGGCAGGGGCTGGATCGTGGTGGGGGCTCTCCTGCTCCTGGCGGCCGAGCCCCTGTACCGGCAGGTCCTGCCGGCCACGAGCGGCCTGAGCCTGCCGGGCCGGCCCGGGGCCGATATCATCTCCACCTTCACGCTGGTCGGGCACACCGATTCCGGCCGTAAGAAGTGGGAGGTCCAGGGCCAGACCGCCGACCTGCTGGCCGACACCGTGCACCTTTCCCCGGTGTCCGCCAAGAGCTTCGGGAAGGTGGAGGTGCACCTGACGGCCGACCGGGGGGAGTTCAACAAGGCCAGCCAGGATGTCCACCTGCGGGGCCACGTCGTGGCGGTCACCTCCGACGGGGCGCGGCTGGTCAGCGATTCGCTGGACTGGGTCCAGCAGACGGAGACCGGCACCACGCGGGACCCCGTCACGGTGACCCGGCCGGGGATGAAGGCGGTGGGCTTAGGGGGCATGGGCCGCCCGAAGCTGAAGAGGGTCCGGCTGGACAGGGAGGTCGCCGTGACGCTGGAGGGGAAGGACGGCGTCACCGTGATCACCTGCGACGGCCCGATGGAGGTGGATTACGGCCGCAACCGGGCCCGGTTCTTCCGGAACGTGCTTGTCCGGGACGGCAAGGGGTTCGTCCAGGCGGACCGGCTGGACGCGACGCTGGACTCGGTGACCAGCCGGATGGACAAGGCGACCTTCTGGGGCCACGTGGAAATCCACCACGGCAGTGAGATCTCCCACTCCAACCGGGCCGAGTACTGGCAGCTCCGGGGGCACGTGCGCCTGACGGGGCACCCGCGGCTCGTGATGTTCACCGACGAGCCGTTCCTGGAGTGAGCGGCGGCAACGGGGTCCTGCTCGAGATCGACGGGCTGCAGAAGACCTACGGCGGGCGCCGGGTGGTGGATGGGGTGGCGCTCAAGGTCCGGCGGGGCGAGATCGTGGGCCTCCTGGGCCCCAACGGAGCCGGCAAGACGACCACCTTCTACATGGTGGTGGGGCTCATCCCCCCGGAGCGGGGCCGGATCCGGTTCGGCGAGGCGGAGATCACCCGCCTGCCGATGCACCTCCGGGCCCGAAGCGGCATCGGGTACCTCTCTCAGGAGCCCTCGATCTTCCGGCGGCTCACCGTCGAGGAGAACATCTTGGCGATCCTGGAGACCCTGCCGCTGTCCCGGTCGGAGAGGACCGAGCGGCTGTACGAGCTGCTGGACGAGCTGGGCCTCCGGCAGCTGGCCAAGTCCCGCGCGGACACCCTCTCCGGCGGGGAGCGCCGCCGCCTGGAGATCACGCGGGCGCTGGTGACCGGGCCCACGATGCTCCTGCTGGATGAGCCGTTCAGCGGGATCGACCCGATCGCCGTGGCCGAGTGCCAGGAGATCATCCGGACCCTGCGGGACCGGGGGCTGGGGATCCTCCTCACCGACCACAACGTGCGGGAGACCCTGGCCGTGACCGACCGCTCGTACCTGATGGCGGACGGGAAGGTGCTGATCACCGGCGGGGCCTCGGACCTCATCGGCGACCCGAAGGCCCGGGAGATCTACCTGGGCCCGAAGTTCCGGATGTGACGTGAAAATCACGATCACCGCGAGGCACATGGAAACGCCCCCGCTCCTCGAGGAGATGCTCCGGACGAAGGCCGGCAAGCTCGAGCGGATGGGCCACAAGCTCAACGGCCTCCACGCGATCTTCGGGCGGGACCGGTACCTCTACACGGCGGAGATGACGCTCACGGCCAAGGGGTTCGCCGTGGTGGGCAAGGCGGCGCACCCCAAGGACCTGCTGACCTGCATGGAGGAGGCGCTGGACAAGGTGGAGCAGCAGCTCAAGCGCCGGGAAGACAAGCGCAGCGACGAGCTGCGGCGGCGGGCGCCGCACCGGCCCGCTTAGCGGTGAGGCTCCTAACGTCGCCTCACCGCTCCAGGGGGGAAACGCGCTTCGCTGGTTGGGGGGAAGCATGGTTTCCTCGGCAGCACGCCCCTGGGATGGGGGGGAGGGGCTTCCCCCCGGCCACACGCCCTTCCCGGGGCTCAGGGGCTGATGCCCCTTCGGAGGTCTCGTTGGGGAGAGTTTCCCACTCGGGGAGTACCGGCGTTCCGGCCGCACGCCAACATGCCCCTCTCTCCAGAGGAAGATGGTGACGACGACATTGGAGCTTAAGACAACGCTTAAAGAGACCGCTCCCTGCCGGAAGGAGCTGCGCGTCGAGGTGCCCGCCGAGCAGATGCAAGAGGAGCTCGAGCGGGTCTACCAGGAGCTCGGGCGGGTGGCCTCGGTGCCCGGCTTCCGGCCGGGGCGCGCCCCGAGGGACCTGCTGGAGCGGCACCACGGCGCCAAGGCGAAAGAGGAGACCCTCAGCCGCCTGATCAGGCGAACGCTGGACGAGGCGCTTGGGCGTGAGAAGGCGATGGACCTGGTCGGCCGGCCGGCGGTTTCCGACGTTCAGTGGCAGCCGCGGCAGCCCCTCTCGTACGTCGCTCACCTGGAGGTGGCCCCGGAGGTCCGGCTGGGCCGGTACAAGGAGCTCAAGCTCGAGCGCCCGAAGGTCGGCGTGACCGAGGAGTCGGTGGCCCGCCTGCTGGAGCACCTGCGCGAGACGCACTCGGAGCTCCGGCCGGTGCTGGAGCCGCGGGCCGCGGCCGCCGGCGATTTCCTGCTGGTCGACCTGACGGCGCAGAAGGGGGCCAAGGGCCAGCCGCCGCAGCGGCAGCGGGAGGTGGTGATCCACCTGGACCTTGAGAAGGACGCTGACGGGATCTTGAAGCCGCTCGTCGGCATGAGCCCAGGCGAGAGCCGCGCCGTCACCCTGAAGGACGGGAACGCCCTCCTCGCGGAGCTCAAGCAGATCAAGCGCCGCGAGGTCCCGCCGCTCGACGACGCCTTCGCCCGGACCGTGGGCCCCTACGAGACGCTGGAGAAGCTGAAGGCGGAGGTCCGCGCGGACCTCGGCAGACAGGCCGAGGCGTCCCAGCGGCAGGCGCTGGAGGCCCAAGCCCTGCGCCGGCTCGGCGAGGAGTGGCCGCTGGACGTGCCGCCCTCGCTGGTCGCCTCGCAGGCGCGGCGGATCCTGAAGGAGCGGGCCGTGGAGCTGATGAACCAGGGGGTCCCGCCGGCGCAGGTGCAGGAGCAGGCGCAGGCGCTGACCGACCAGGCGAAGCTGGACGCCCTGAAGCAGGTGAAGCTCTTCTTCATCCTGCGGCGGATCGCGGCGGCGGAGGGCCTCTCCGCGTCGGAGCAGGAGGTGGAGGAGCGGGTGCGTACGCTCTCCGTGCGGCTGGGCACGCCGGAGAGGGAGCTGCGGAAGGACCTGGAGCAGAAGGATCTCCTGGAGGAGATCGCCTGGGGCGTCGTGCGGAAGAAGGTGCTGGACCTCATCATCAAGGAGGCGCAGATCACGATGCAGGAGGCGTCATGATAAGGAGAATTAAATGACGGAGCGCAGCCAGATGCTGGTGCCGATCGTGGTGGAGCAACCGGGGCGGGGGGAGCGGGCCTACGACATCTACTCCCGGCTCCTCAAGGACAGGATCGTCTTCATCGGCTCGGGGATCGACGACCTGGTGGCCAACCTGGTGATCGCCCAGATGCTGTTCCTTCAGATGGAGGACCCCAACAAGGACATCAACGTCTACATCAACTCCCCCGGGGGCATCGTCACCGCGGGGCTGGCCATCTACGACACCATGCAGTTCGTCAAGCCGGATGTCGCCACCTACTGCATCGGGCAGGCCGCGTCGATGGGCTCGGTCCTGCTGGCCGGCGGGACCAAGGGAAAGCGCTACTCCCTGCCGGAGGCGCGGATCATGATCCACCAGCCGTGGGGCGGCACGCAGGGCACCGCCACGGACATCTCCATCCAGGCGAAGGAGATCCTGCGGATGAAGGACCGCCTGAACGAAATCATCGCCTGCCACACCGGCCAGAAGCTGGAGAAGATCACCGCCGACACCGACCGGGACTTCTTCATGTCCGCCGACGAGGCCAAGGCGTACGGCCTGGTGGACGAGGTGATCAAGGGGAAGGTGAGCAAGAAGTGACCGAGCCGCTCCGCATCCTGGTGACCGACCCGCTGGCCGAAGAGGGGATCCAACTCCTCAAGGAGGCCAACCACGTCACCGTGGACGTGAAGCCGAAGCTGTCCAAGGAGGAGCTGCTTAAGCTCATCGGCGACTACGACGCCCTCGTCGTCCGCTCGGCGACCCAGGTGACCAAGGAGGTGATCGCCCAGGCCAAGCGCCTCAAGGTGATTGGCCGCGCCGGGGCCGGGCTCGACAACGTGGACGTGGAGGCTGCCTCCAAACGGGGGATCGTCGTGATGAACGCGGCCGGGGGCAACACCGTCTCCACCGCCGAGCACACGATGTCGATGCTGTTGGCGCTGACCCGCAACATCCCGCAGGCCTGTGCCTCCCTCAAGGACGGCAAGTGGGACCGCGGCACCTTCATGGGCGCCGAGCTGTACGGGAAGTTCCTCGGGATCATCGGGATGGGCAAGATCGGCACCGAGGTGGCCCGCCGGGCGAAGGCGTTTGGGATGCGGCTCCTGGTGTTCGACCCGTACCTGTCGGAGGAGAGGACCCGGGAGCTCGAGGCGGAGCCGGTGAAGGAGCTGGCCGACCTCTACCGGAGGGCCGACTACATCACCGTCCACACGCCGCTCACCGCCGAGACCAAGGCGCTGATCGGCGCCAAGGAGATCGCCCTCATGAAGAAGGGGGTGCGGATCATCAACTGCGCCCGCGGCGGGATCGTGGACGAGAAGGCGCTGGCCCAGGCGATCAAATCCGGGCACGTCGCCGGCGCCGCGCTGGACGTCTTCGAGCAGGAGCCGCCGGCGTACCGGGAGATCGTGGACCTGCCGCAGGTCATCGCGACCCCCCACCTGGGCGCCTCCACCGAGGAGGCCCAGGTCAACGTGGCCCGCGAGATCGCCGTGAGCGTGCGCGACTTCCTGCTCGGCAAGGGGGTGAGGAACGCCGTCAACGTCCCCTCGGTGGACCCGGAGTCGTACCAGCTCATCGAGCCGTACCTGGCGCTCGTCGAAAAGCTGGGCAGCATGCAGGCCCAGCTCATGGAGGGGCAGATCCGGGAGGTCCGCCTGCGGTACGTGGGGGAGATGACCCGGCTGGACGTGACGCCGCTCACCATCGCCTTCGTCAAGGGCCTGCTGACCCCGGTGCTGCAGGAAGGGGTCAACTACGTCAACGCCCGGCTGATCGCCAAGGAGCGGGGGATCAAGATCACCGAGGCCAAGGCGGCCGACGCGGAGGACTTCGCCAACCTCGTCGCGACCACCGTGGTGACGGACCGCGGCGAGCAGATGATCGACGGCACCCTCTTCACCCGCTCGGACCCGCGCGTCGTCAAGTTCAACCAGTTCTACGTGGACGCGGTCCCCTCCGGCTTCATGCTCATCGTGCGCAACCAGGACAAGCCGGGCATGATCGGCCGCATGGGGACGATCTTGGGCTCGAGCGGGGTCAACATCGGCTGGATGACGCTCGGCCGGACGAAACAGGGCGGGGACGCCCTGGTCATCATCAACGTGGACCAGCCTCTGCCGGACGCGGTGCTGGCGGAGCTCAAGCAGACCCCCTCGGTCCTCTACGCCAAACAGATCCAGCTGTGACCAGTCCGCTTCTTACAAACCCACTTCTCTTCTGCAACTCAGCGGTGGTTTGCAGAGAAGTGGGTTTGTAAGAAGCGGACTGCCTTTCGATGCCGAACATCGTGGTGGTTGGCGCCCAGTGGGGCGACGAGGGCAAGGGCAAGGTCATCGACATGCTGACCGGGAAGACGGACCTCATCGTCCGCTTCCAGGGAGGCAACAACGCCGGCCACACGGTGGTGGCGGGGGGCCAGGAGTTCGTGATGCACCTGATCCCCTCGGGGATCC
>CAYJUA010000047.1:1913-10338 GCA_964373295.1 uncultured Planctomycetia bacterium | reverse complement strand
AACCGATGAATAACGGTTTTGCAGACCGTTGCCTTGCCACTTGGCTACCGCGCCGTAGGGGAGGAGGATCCGCGGGACTGCTGGGCACGACGGGCGAGAAGCGCTTCCACGGTGTCCAGGATGCGGCGGGACAGGACCTCTTTCGAGACGCGCCGGAGCGGCTTGGGACGGCCGGTCCGTTCAAGGATCGCCCCGTCCACCGGCTCCGGCCCGAAGGGACCGCGCCCCTTCGCCTTGGGGTAGTAGCGGGTGGCGACGATGGCGTCGAGCCGCTTGGCGATGAGCTTGCGCCGGGCGTTGGCCAGGAGGCCCTCGGTCTCGAGGGCGAAGCCGATCACCGCCTGGTGCGGGCGGCGCCGGCTGGCCGCGTCGGCCACGATGTCCGGGTTCTCGACGAGCTCCAGCTGCCACAGCCGAAGGGAGCCGACCGCGCCGGTCCGCTTGATCTTGTGGGTGGCGACCCGGATCGGCCGGAAGTCGGCCACCGCCGCGCCCATGATGAGGGCGTCGGCCTGGGGCAGGTGCTTCACCACCTGATGGTGGAGCTGGGCGGCGGTCTCCACGTCCACCTTCTTCACGCCGGCCGGGCAGGGGATCTCCGTCGGGCCGCTGATCAGGGTCACCTGGTGCCCCCGGGCGCGGGCCGCGCGGGCCAGGGTGTTGCCCAGCGTCCCGGTGGAATAGTTCGAGATGAACCGGACCGGGTCGATCGGCTCTCGCGTGGGCCCCGCGGTGATCAGGAGTTTGTATTTCACGCTTCTAACCTATCCCTTCCTCGCTTCCCCGTCTATCCTTTTCTGCCCTTGAGCAGGCGCCGGACCGCCGCCAGGATGTCCGGCGTGTCGGCGATGTGCCCCATCCCCACCTCGCGGCAGGCCATCTCGCCGCGGATCGGCCCCACAAGCTGGACCCCCCGCTTCTTCAGCCGATGGAGATTCTCCACCGTGGCCGGGTGCTTCCACATACGCGGGTTCATCGCCGGCGCCAGCAGGACCGGCGCCTCGCAGGCGAACAGGATGCAAGTCAGCAGGTCATCGGCGATCCCGTTGGCCAGCTTCCCGATCAGGTTCAGCGTCGCCGGACAGACCACGACGAGGTCCGCCTTCGCGGACAGGGAGGTGTGGACGAGGTCCCACTCCTCCGGCGCGTCGAAGAGGTCCGAGTAGCACCGGTTGCCCGACAGGGTCTGGAAGGTGAGCGGCGTGACGAAGCGGGCCGCCTCGCCCGTCATCACCACGTGGACGTTCACCTGCGGATCCTTCCGCAGGGCGCTCACCAGGTCGCAGGCCCGGTAGCTCGCGATGGAGCCGGTGACCCCGACCACGACTTCCTTCTGCGTACCCAGTGCCCGATACCGACTGGCGGGGCGCTCCAGCTGTCCCGCATTCGGGCGCCTCTTGCTTTTCACTTATCGCCGTCCTTGCTTTTCTTGATCTTCATGCCGATCTTGCCCTCGCCGATCTCCCGCAGGGCGATCAGCGCCGGCTTCTCTTTCAGGGTGGTCTCCACCAGCCGCGGCGACCCCTCGCTGATCTCCAGCGCCCGCTTGGCCGCCAGGATCACCAGCTTGTAGGTGGAGTCCCCCGCCCGGCCGAGGAGCTCCTCAACGGAATAGCTCTTCTTCTCTGCGCTCAACTGCGTTTCCCTCCTTCTTTCACCCTGCACCGCTCCGCCCGGAGGATCGCCTGCACCGCCTGCACCGCTTCCTCCAGCCGGTCGTTCACCACCGCGTAGTCGTAGCGCTTGACCTCCCTCATCTCCCGCCGGGCCAGCCGCAGGCGCGCCCGGATCTGGGCCGGCGTCTCGGTGCCGCGCCGGCGAAGGCGCCGGCGCAGGACGCCGAGCGAGGGAGGAAGCAGAAAGATCGTCGTGACCGGCAGGCGCCCCCGCCGGAGCTGGAGCGCGCCCTGCACGTCGATCCCCAGCAGCACGTCCTTGCCCGCCCGGATCGCCCGCGCGATCGGCGCCCGCGGCGTGCCGTACCGGTGCCCCAGGATCCGCGCCTGCTCGAGGAATCCGCCTCGAGCCTGCATCCGGCGGAACTGCTCGCGGCTGAGGAACCGGTAATCCCGCCCGTTTCTTTCTCCCCGCCGTGGAGGCCGCGTCGTCGCGGAGATCGAGCGGACACAGCGCGGGTCCAGCCCCAGCACCTTGCCCAGCACGGTGGTCTTCCCGCTGCCCGACGGCGCCGAAAGGATCACCAGCCGACCGGTCCGCTTCCGTGACCTAACAAGCGCCATCATCACTGTCCAGCGAAACTGCCCCATCCGGCAAGTGCGATCGGTCTCATCGGGCGTGCGCCCAATAGGATGCCGGTTCCCCCCGATTTCCCATCGGGGGGAAGCCGCAAGCTTCTGTCCGCACGCCCAACACCCCCCTCTTCCAGAGGAAGGTGTTATTCAATGTTGGCCGACTGCTCCCGCAGCTTCTCGATCTCGCCCTTCATGGCGACGACCCAACGGGTCACCTGGCCGTCTCGCACCTTGGTGCCCAACGTGTTCACCTCCCGCTGCAGCTCCTGCGCGAGGAAGTCCATCGTGCGGCCGCTCCGCGCGCCGCGCAGGGCCGCCAGGTGCGAGCCGATCCGGGCCAGCTCCTCGCTCACATCGCCGCCCTGCGCGAAGGCGCTCGCCTCCGCCAGCAGGGCCGGCCGCTCGACCTCGCCCCGCGCCGCCCCCGCGTGCGCCAGCGCCTTCTCCAGCCGGGAGAGGAAGCGCTCCTTCATCTGGCGCTCCACCTCCGGCAGGCGCCGCTGGACCTGGCCCCGCAGCCCCTCCACCCTCTTCAGTATGGCCGCGAGAACCTTCGCGGTCCGCGCGCCCTCCCGCCGCCGCATGGCCACGGCCTGGGCCAGCGCCTTCTCGAAACCCCCCCGCACCCGACTCCATTCCTGCTTCGACGGCTCCCCCCTCTCCGCCACCATCACCACCTGCGGCAGAGAGAGCACCGTCTCCAGCGTGACGGGACCGGACAGGCCCGCCTGGCGGATGAGCCGGCGCAGCTGGGCCGCGTAGCGCCGGGCCGCGTCCGCCCGCAGGCTCACCTGGGCCGGTTTCGCCGGCGCCTTCACGGAGACGCTCACCCTCACCTGCCCCCTCTGCAGGGCCCGCCCGACGGCCGCGCGGATCTCCGGCTCCAGCGGCTGGAACCCTTCCGGCAGGCGGACCTCCACCTCGAGGAACCGTTGATTGAGGGAGCGCACCTCCACGACGGCCCGGCCGGCCGGCGGCAGGGCCACCTCGGCCCGGCCGAACCCGGTCATGCTGACGAGCGCGGGCGCTACGCCCATCGCCTGACGTTGAGCTCTTTCTCCTTCACGGCCTTCGTGGGATAAAGCTCGATGATGATGTCGTCGGGCCGGAACCAGAGCTTGATCTCCCGCTCCGCCTCGTCGCGATCGCTCGAGGCGTGAATCACGTTCTCATAGAGCCCGGTCGAGCGGATCCGCCCAAACGACCCGCGGATCGAGGTGGGCGAGGCCTGCTCCGGGTTGGTCGCACCGGCCAGCTCGCGGACCTTGTTGATGGCCTCCTCGCCCCAGTAGACCAGCGCCATCACCTTGGGCCGCGCGTGCAGCTCGCCCCGCAGGTAGCGGATGAGCTCCGCGTAGAAGGGCTGCCCCTTGAGATGCTGGTAGTGCGCCTCGGCAAGCTCCTGCGACACCTTGCTCACCTTGGCGCCCACGATCTCCAGCTTGGTCTCCGACAGCCGGGTCAGGATGTTCCCTGTGAGGGACCGGACGAGCCCATCCGGTTTGATGAGGACGAGGGTCTGCTCGATCATGAAGCCACTTATTATAGGGGATATAAAGTTTAAGTCAATCGCGCGATCAGCCGGTCCAGGTCCTTGAGCGAGTAGTACGCCACCCGGATCCACCCGCGGGATTTCCCGTGGAAGATCTGGACGTTGGTGCCCAGCGCCCTCTGCAGTTTTTGCTCCGCAGCGACGAGGTGCGGGTCCCGCGCCTTGCGGCCGCGCCCCTTCTCGGAGGCGCCGGTCATCTCCTTCACCAACCGCTCGACCTGACGCACCGAGAGCCCACCCTTGACCACCCGCTGGGCCAGCCCCACCTGCGCCCTCTCCGGCTCCACCGCCAGGATCGCCCGGGCGTGCCCCAGGGTGAGCCGCCCCCGGGCCACCTCCTCCTGCACCGCCAGCGCCAGCTTGAGGAGCCGGAGCGTGTTCGCTACCGTGGCCCGGTCCTTCCCCACGGCGGTGGCGATCTGCTCCTGCGTCATCGAGAACTCCTTCCCCAACCGCTCGTACGCGTGGGCCTCCTCCATCGCGTTGAGCTCTTCCCGCTGAAGGTTCTCGATGAGAGCCAGCTCCAGGGCGCCCCGGTCGCCGACGTCCCGGATAACGACCGGGGCCTCGGTTTCGCCCAAAGACTTCAGGGCACGGTACCTCCGCTCCCCAGCGATAAGCTCAAAAGTTGGTCCGGTTGCTCCACCAACGTCAATTCTTCTGACTAAAAGTGGGTAAATTAAACCACTTGACCGTATAGAATTTTCAAGTTCATGGATCTTCGACTGATCCAGGTTCTTCCGGGGCTGAAAGCGATTCAGACGGATGGACTCCAACGGGACCCGGGTCACCTCCTTCTGCGACAGCGGGCTCCCCTCCGGGATCAAAGCTCGAATCCCCTTTCCCAACCCACGCATCTCGGTCATGAAAATTCTCCTTTCTCACTCTTTCTGCCAGAGCCCGGTAGGCCTGCGCCCCCAGGGAGCTCGGATCGTACAGGGCGATTGGAAGCCCCCGGCTGGGCGCCTCACTCAGCCGCACCGACCGGGGGATGATGATGTCGTACACCTTGCTGCCAAAGAAGTTGCGGACCTCCTGGATCACGTCGGCGCTCAGCTTGGTCCTGAAGTCCGCCATGGTGAGCACCACGCCCTCGACACCCAGCCGTTCGTTCAAGCCGGCCTGGACCCTCGTGATCGTCTCCAGGAGCTGGCTCAACCCCTCGAGCGCGTAGTACTCGCACTGCAGGGGGATCAGGACACTGTCCGCCGCCGCCAGGGCATTCAGCGTGAGCAGGCCGAGAGAGGGAGGGCAGTCGATCAGGATCAGGTCGTGAAGCCCGCGCAACGGCTCCAGGACCGCCCGCAACCGAACCTCCCGACCTTCCATGCCGACCATCTCAATCTCCGCGCCGCTCAAGGCCGGCTGGGAAGGAAGGAGCTTGAGCCCGGGGATCTTGGTGGTGAGGGCGGCCTCTTCCCAGGGAGCCCCCTCGACGAGGAGGTGGTAGATGGAGCGGCTCAGGCCCTTCTTATCCACCCCCAAGCCGCCCGTGGCGTTGGCCTGGGGGTCCAGGTCCACCAGGAGGACGCGCAGGCCGTCCAGGGCCAGGGCGCTGGCCAGGTTAACCGCCGTCGTGGTCTTTCCAACGCCGCCTTTCTGGTTGCAGACGGCGATGATCTTCGCCATGGGGTTGTGATGTTCCACGTGGAACGTTCGGGCGGGATACGCGCGGCTACTTCGCCGCGCGGCGGACCAGGATCTGCTGTCCCGCCATCAGGGCCGAGTTGACGACCCAATATAGCATAAAGCCGGACGGCAGCCCATAGAAGAAGACGAGGAGCATGAGCGGGAAGAACTTCATCATCTGCTGCTGCACCTTCTGCTCGTCGCTCACCACGGCGGCCGGCGGCTGCATCGCCTTCTGCTGGAAGAAGGTCGCCACGGTGGCCAGGATCGGCAGGACGTTCAGCCCGTCTCCCAGGAGCGGCAGCGCCGTCGGAAAAGAGATCATCCGGTCCGGCGCCGACAGGTCGCGGATCCAGAGGAAACCGGCGCCCCGGAGCTCCGGCGCGCGGTTGAGCACCTGGAAAAGCCCGATGTAGATCGGCCAGGTGAAGAGGAACGGCAGGCACCCGATGCAGCCGCTGGCCGGGTTCACGCCGTGCTTGCGGTAGAGCTCCATGATCTCCCGATGGGCCTGCTGGGGATTGCTCTTGTGCTCCTTGCGGATACGGGCCTCCTGGGGCTTGAGCTCCGCCATCTTGTGCATCGTCTTGCTGCTCATCCTCATCCCCAGCTGGGTCAGCGGGGCGAACGGCAGCCAGACCGCGATGCTCAGGAAGCAGATGGCGAGCCCGTAGTTGTGCAGCCAGCCGTTGCTCCAGCTGAGGAACCGCAGGAGCAGCTTGGTCACGCCGGAGAAGGCCCCGAAGCTGATCGCGTCCTCCACTCCCGCTTCCCGCAGAGCCCCCATGGCCAGCGGCCCAGCATACAGCTGGAAGACCCAGGTGACCTCCTCTCCCGGGCTCAGGACTGCCCGGGGAAGCTCGATCCATCCCACGGCGCCCCCAGTGGCCTTGGCCGATTGTTCCACGTGGAACGTCCCCCCGGTCTGTCCCGGCGATAGGATGGTCGCGTGCGATTTGCCCTGCGAAGCGATCCGGGAGGGCACCTGGCTGAACTGCTGGGGGCGGCCCGGGCGGGCCTGGAGCTTCTCCGGTTCGCCCTCAAAGGAAGCGCTGCCGAAGAGGAACTGCTGGTCCCCGTGGTGCCTGAAGTGTAGAGGTCGGTAGGCGATGAGGCGGAGTTGGACCTTCTCGGGCTTCTCGGCGGCGTTGCGGACCGAGACCCTGCAGTCGAGGAGGAACTTGCTCTCCCCGCCGCCAGGCCGAATCTCCCGCCGGACGGACAATGCCCCCCCTTCGAGAGCGGCCTCGCTGACCAGCGCGGTCTCCTCCTGGCGGGTCCGGAAGGGAACGGGACCGACCGCCGGCTCGATCTGCTCCATCTGCAGGATCCCGGGGAAGGCCGATCGGAGCAGATCCTCCTGGTCCACCTCGAGCGACTGGATACCCCCGTGCTCCTTGCCCACCTCCAGCCGGAACGGGCCGAGGCTGAAGCTCTCGGCCGGCTCGGCCGCCGGCTCCTTGCTGACCAGCTCGAGCCCCGCCGTCTTGTCCGGGAGCTGTCGGGGCATCTCTTTGGGCGGCGGGCTGACCAGCGACCAAACGGTCAGGATCCCCAGAACGATCCCCAGCGTGAGAAGAAGACGCCTGTCCGGGTTCACTGCGGCACCGGGTCGATCCCGCCGGGATTCCAGGGAGCGCAGCGGAGGATCCGTCGGATCCCCAGCCAGCTTCCCCGGCGCACGCCGTGGATCTGCACCGCTTCGCGGGTATAGGCGGAGCAGCTCGGCCAAAACCGGCACGCCGCCGGGACCAGCCCGAGCCGGCCGGTGAATCTGTATAACTCAATTAATGTCAATAGGATACGATTCATTTACTCCGCAGCCGACCGCAAACGGCCAGGAACTGCTTCTCCGTTAATTGAAAATTAACTTCCCTCGGAATCCGCCACACGACCGCCACCAGGTCCAGGCCGGCGGGGGCCGCCCCGGGGTGGAGGCGGAAGCTCTCCCGCAGCCAGCGCTTCAGCCGGTTGCGCTGGACCGCGCGCGGCGCCGTCTCCCGCTGGACCGTGCAGCCGAACCGCGTGCGCCCGCTCTCGTTCGGGAGGGCCCTCAAGGAGAGCCACTCACCCTTGACGGATTCCCCGCGGCCGAACAGCCGCCGGTAATTGGCCCGGCCGCCGAGACGCCGGGCCTTCTTGAAGGAAAAATCTAGGGGATCAATCGCCGCCGGCCTTTCTGCCTGCGGCGGCTCAGGACGCGCCGGCCGCCCTTGCGGGACATCCTGCGCATGAATCCGTGGCGGCGCTTCCTTCTTCGGAGGGAGATGTTCCTCAGGGTTTTTTTCACCCGCGCATTGTACTGCGCGCCCAAAAGCTTGTCAAACAAGCGCCGGCTGTGCTATGCTTTGCCGTTCGCCCACCGTCATCATTTCATCAGGATGGACCACTTGGATATGAACCTTTGGGACCAGGCGCTTTCCCGGATACAGGGCGAGCTGCCCAGCCAGGCCTTTGAGACCTGGTTCCAGCCCACCCGCGCGGTTTCCTCCACCGACGATTCGCTCACCATCGAGGTCCCCAACCCTTTCTTCCGCGACTGGCTGGCCAGCCACTACTCGGAGCTGATCGACAGGACCCTCCTCGACCTGGCCCGCGCCAAGATCCGCGTGACGTACGCCATCTCCTCGGCGCAGACGGTGCCCCCGGCGCCCCCCGCCCACTCCGCGCCGGCGGCGGGCCTGCCCCCGCAGCCTGCCGCCGCGCGCAACTCCCCGTGGGCCGGCCCGGACCGCCCCGCCCAGCAGGACCTCGTCCTGAACTCCCGCTACACCTTCTCCGAGTTCATTGTCGGGCCGTCGAACCGCTTCGCCCACGCGGCTGCTTTGGCGGTGAGCGACTCGCCGGCGAAGGTGTACAACCCTCTCTTCATCCACGGCGGCGTGGGGTTGGGCAAGACGCATCTCATGCAGGCGATCGGCCACCGGATGCGGGAGAGCTGCCCGAACGCGAGGTGCATCTACCTTTCCAGCGAGCGCTTCACCAACCTGCT
>CAYJUA010000047.1:0-1903 GCA_964373295.1 uncultured Planctomycetia bacterium | reverse complement strand
CCGCGATCCAGAACCGCTCCATGGCTGCCTTCCGCGAGCGGTTCCGCTCGGCCGACGTCCTCATGGTGGACGACATCCACTTCATCGGCGGGAAGGAATCCACCCAGGAGGTCTTCTTCCACACCTTCAACGCCCTGTACGATTCCCACAAGCAGATTGTCGTCTCCAGCGACCGATCGCCCAAAGAGCTGCGCGGCGTGGAGGAGCGGCTGGTCTCCCGGTTCGAGTGGGGGCTGGTGACCGATGTCCAGCCGCCCGATCTGGAGACCCGCGTGGCGATCCTCCGCAAGAAGGCCGAATCGCAGGGATCGCAGGTGCCGGACGACGTGACCCTTTTCATCGCCGAGCGGGTGACCTCCAACATCCGGGAGCTGGAGGGAGCGCTCAACCGGGTCATCGCCTATTCGGTCCTCAACGGCCGTGAGATCTCGCTGGCCATGGCCCAAGAGGTGCTCAAGGGTGTGGTGGCCGAGACGGCCCGCAACGTGACAGTCGAGAAGATCCAGCGGGCGGTGGCCGACTATTTCAACCTCTCCGTCTCCGACCTCAAGGGGAAGCGCCGCACCCGGGCGGTCTCGCTCCCCCGGCAGATCGCCATGGCGCTGACCCGGGAGCTCACGGAGTTTTCTCTTCCAGCTATCGGGGAATCGTTCGGCGGCAGGGACCACGCTACGGTGCTGTATGCCTGCCATCGGATCTCCACCGAGCGCCAGCGGGGAGGGCGGGTCCTGGAGGTCATGGAAGTGATCCTATCGGAGCTTCAGAAATAACTGTGGAGAACCTGTGGGGAATTCCTGTAGATTTTGGTTTTTTGTTGAAACTGTGTAAAGATTGAACAGATTCTCCACAAGGGCTGTTGAAACTTATCGCGTGTGGGCTAAAATAGTTAGGGTGGTTTTCTCACTCCGAACAGCCATTGTTGTTATGGTTGTTATATTAAGACTAACCACAATAATGAAGGGTAGGTCTTCATGAAACTCACGGTTTCGAAAGAGAATCTCCAGAAAGGGGTGCAGGCCGTTTACCCGGCCGTCCCTTCCCGCAGCACACTCCCCATCCTTTCCCACATCCTGCTGGAGGCGAAAAAGGATGCCCTGCAGCTGACCGCCACCGACCTGGAGATGGGCGTCACCACGGAGCTCGCCGCGGAGGTCATGGAGGAAGGAGCCATCGCCGTCCCGGCCAAGCGCCTGAACGACCTCATCAAGGAGCTGCCAAACGAGATCCTTCAGGTCAGCAGCCGCAAGAACCAGCAGCTCACCCTGGAGTGCGGGAGAGGGCTCTTTAAGATCATGGGGCTGGCTAAAGAGGAGTTCCCCAAGCTGCCTCCGATCGCCGAGCGCGACGCTGTGGTGATCGACCAGGGCGTCCTGCAGGCGATGTTGGGGCTGACCACATTCTCTGTTTCCAAGGACGAGTCCCGCTATGTCCTCACCGGAATCCTCTTCACCACAAAGAACGGCATGCTCCGGCTTGTCTCAACGGATGGACGTAGGATGGCGATGGTGGATCGGGAGCCCAAGGCGGTCATCCTGGGGGAGCACCAAAAGATTGTGCCGGAAAAGGCGCTCACCGAACTCCTGCGGCTTCTCGGCGAGGAGGCGACGGTCAAGATTTACATGAGGGAGAACCAAATCGCCTTCGATCTAGGGAAAACCCAGCTGATCTCCCGCCTGATTGAGGGGAAGTTCCCGAACTACGAACAGGTGATCCCCGCCGAGAGCCCCAACAAGCTGATGGTCAATCGCGAGGAGTTCCTCTTGGCTACCCGCCGGATCTCCCTGTGGTCCACACAGGACTCTCCCTCCATCCGTCTGGATCTCCGCGGCGGGCAGATGATCATGTCGAAGCAGTCGCCGGAGATCGGCGAGGCGCACGAGGACCTGCAGGTAAAATACACCGG
>CAYJUA010000046.1:0-10429 GCA_964373295.1 uncultured Planctomycetia bacterium | reverse complement strand
ACCACCAGCGCGTGCTGGCCGTTATAGAGGAAGTGCTCCCCCATGGCGCAGCCGGCGTAGGGGGCCAGGTACTGCAGGGGGGCCGGGTCCTCGGCGGTGGCGCTGACCACGATGGTGTGGTCCAGGGCGCCGTAGCGCTTCAGCGTCTCGGTGACGGCCACCACGTTGGAGAGCTTCTGGCCGATCGCCACGTAGATGCAGGCGACGCCGGTCTCCTTCTGGTTGATGATGGCGTCCAGGAGGATCGCCGTCTTCCCGGTCTGGCGGTCGCCGATGATCAGCTCCCGCTGGCCGCGCCCGATGGGGATCATGGCGTCCACGGCCTTCAAGCCGGTCATCAGCGGCTCCTTCACCGGCTGGCGCTGGATCACCGAGGGAGCGGGGCTCTCGATGGGGCGGTGCCCCTCCGCCACGATGGGCCCCTTGCCGTCCAGCGGCCGGCCCAGGGCGTCCACCACGCGGCCCAGCAGGGCCTTGCCCACCGGCACCTGCGCGATCTTGGCCGTCCGCTTCACCTGGTCGCCGTCCTTGAGCCCCCGGTCGGAGCCGAGGATCACGGCGCCGATCGAGCTCTGCTCGAGGTTGAGCGCCAGGCCCATGACCCCGCCGGGGAACTCCAGCATCTCTCCCGCCATGCAGTCGTCGAGCCCGTAGATGCGGGCGATTCCGTCGCCCACCTGGAGGATCGTCCCGATCCCCTCCAGCTTGAGCTTCCCCTTATACGCCTCCAGCTCCTGCTGGAGGACCGAGGCCACCTCTTCCGGTCGGATAGACATCTTATGAGTTCACCTTCACTGCCAACAGCTGTTCACGCACCTGGTCCAGCATGTACCGGACCGACCCGTCCAGCAGGGTGCTGCCCACCGCCACCTGCGCCCCGCCCAGGACTTTCGGGTCCACCCGCCGCTCCAGAACCACCCGCTTGCCCACCTTCTGCCCCACCGCCCGCGCCAGCCGCTCCGTCTCCGCCGAGGAGATCGGATGGGCGGTGGTGACGAACCCTCGCAGGAGGCCTTTGCGCTCCTCGGCCGCCTTGCGCGCCTCGTCGGCGACGCCGGGCAGGTGGTCGATCCGGTCCCACTTGAGGAGCAGGTGCAGGAGCGCCATCGTCTCCTTCCCCGCCGCATCCGACCAGAGCCGGTTCAGCAGGCCGTCCTTCTCTTCCAGGCCGATCTCCGGCGAGCCGAGGAACCTCCGCAGGTCCTTCGATTCCGCGTAGGTCCTGGCGATCAACCGCAGCTCCTCCAGCCCGGGGTCCAGGCGGCCGGCCCGCTCCAGCACGCTCACGAACGCCTCGGCGTACCGCCGCGCCGCCGCCGGGTCAGCCACTTGCTTTCCCCGGGCCGGTTGGAGGGGACAGCGTGTCGATCTCCTTGATGAACGCCTCGATCATCCGGCGGTCCGTCTCCTCGTCCAGGTTCTGCTGGAGGATCTTGTGCGTGGCCTGGATCGCCAGGTCCACCACCTGCTCCTTGAGCTCCACCCGGGCCTTGGCCACCTCCAGAGCGATCGCCTCCTTCGCCTTCTCCAGCGTCTCGCGGGAGCTGTTCCGGGCCTGCTCCTCGATCTCGGAGGCCACGCGGCGGCCCTCGTTGACCGCCTGCTGGATCTTTCCCCGGGCCTCCTCCTCGATGTGGCCCAAGTGGGCTTGGTAGTCCTGCTTCAGCCGCTCCAGCTCCAGCTTCGTCTTCTCGATCCCCTCGAACTCCGAGGCGATCCGCGCCCGGCGCTCATCGATCAGCTTCAGCAGGGACCCCCAGGCGAACTTCTTGAGGATCGCCAAAAGAAGCAGGAACGCCAGGATGTTGACGACGAACTGCGCGAGGACTTCCATCCAGGGGATCTGCAATCTAGTCTAGACCTTCAGGAACCCGATCCCGAAGAGAATCACGGTAACGAACACGTAGATTGTAAGCGCCTCGATGAACGCGCATCCGAGGATCATGGCCCCTTGGATCTTGGTAGCCGCCTCCGGCTGGCGCGCCATCGCCTCCATCGCCGCCGCTACCGCCTTTGCCAGCCCGATGGCCGAAGCCATCGCCGCCAGCGCGAGCCCAAATGGAAGACCAAACCCCAACACCACCCTCGCCCAATCCACTGCGTGCTCCATATTCAGCTATCTCCTGTATGTTAACAACGTTGCCAGCGTAATAGCTTTCCTGTACAAGGGCATTCTGTTTCTACCTTGGGCGTCCCCAGTGCCCGATACTGATTTAAGGGGGCGCTACAGCTCGCCTGCGAAAGGACGCCCCTTGTTTTTGCGCCTGTTTAGTGCGCGTGCTCCTCATGCGGCAGCATCATGTAAATGTAAATCATGCTAAGCACCGTAAATACCAACGCCTGAACAGCACTAAAGAGTATCGCCAGCAGGACAAACGGCAGGTGAATCGGGATCCCAATCGGTAAATGCGACCAGGCAAGACAGAGCGCGCCCAATGCAACAAAGACTCCCAACAGGATATCCTCGCCCATCAGATTGCCAAACAGCCGCAACGCCAGCGTGATGGGTTTTACAATCTCGCCTACTCCGTGAATAAAGAGCAGAAGAGGAGCTAGGATGATCCAATCAAACAGACCCTTCGGTTCACCCAGAAGATGATAGAGATACGTCTTAAGGCCCAGGCGCCGGAGGCCGGTCCACTGCACGAAGAGGAAGACGCACAGCCCGAGCGCCCCGGTCATCTCGAACCGGGAGGTGGGGGACTTGAGGCCCGGCACGAGCCCGGCCAGGTTCATGGCGAGGATATAGAGGAAGAGGGTCCCCAGGAACGGCAGGTACCGCCGGCCCTCCTTCCGGCCGAGCACCCCGCAGACCAGGTTGTCCAGCCCTTCGATGACCATCTCCAGGAGCATCTGCCCCCGGCCCGGCCGCATGGCCAGCGCCCGGGTGCCCAGGGCGACCAGCCCGCCGACGAGCAGGGCGATGACCACCGCGAAGATGGAGTTCTCCCACGTGTGGAGGAAGTGGGAGGCGGGGGTGTGCCCCATGGCCTCGGTGGCCAGCGTGATGAAGTTGGGGATCTCCGGGGGATGCGCCGGAGCGGCGGCCTCCGCGGCGCCGTGGGCCGCCTCGGAGGCCTCGGCGAGCGCCGAGGAAAGCAGGATGAACAGCCCCGGCGCCGCCCGCCGCGCCGCCCCCGCGAGAGTGCGCAGCGAGGTGAAGGCGTTCAGCCCCGCTGTGATGAGGCTGAGCGTGAACCCCGCCAGCCAGCCCAGCGGGGCGACGCGGGCGCCGAGGAGCAGCCAGGCCAGGAGGCCGTAAAGCCCCAGCACTTTGAGCGCCACCCAACCGGCCAGCCGCCACCCCCGCCTGCCCTCGACGATGACCCGCGTGACCTGCGCCATGCAGAGGAAGTTGGCCAGGCCCCAGCCGACGCCAATCCACAACGCGGGGATCCACAGCCCTTTGCCCGAGGCAAAGAGCAACGGCGTGGCCAGCCCCGCGAGCAGAAACGCCGTCGAGAGTTGACTCCCCATGAAGTTCCTAAGAGTACTTGCGGATGAGAGACCAAGTCTCCCGGACCCCGGCCGCGAAGCCGACGGCCAGGAAGAGAATCGTGAAGACCGGCCGGGTCCCGAAGAGGCGGTCCATGCCAAAACCGATGGCCCCGCCAACCACAGGAGACAAACCCAGAATGAGCGGGATGGAAACCAGCGTCCCGACCCGTTTCATCCAACCGTAGGGATCAGGCGCGGATGTCATGGTGCCGTCTCAGGTTCCGGGAAGCGCAGTATAGCAAAAAACTCCATGTTAGACAGCAAGAACATCCTTCCAGGCGTAGGAACGCACCCCCCATGCCTGCATTCCCGATTCCGCAACCCTCGAGATGATCCCAACGCTTCGAACCAACGGCCCAAGCTCCTTGGCGATTCGAGCCAGTGGAGAGACGTGTTTGGGAAACAAGGTCATGGCGCTCTTGATCTCAAAGAGGTAGAGCCGCTGTGCGTATTCCACGACCAAATCCACCTCCAGCCCGTCCCGTGTGCGCAGGTAGTACATGGAAGGCAATTCACCCGCGTGAAGATATCGTTTCAGAAGATCGGTCACCACGACCGTCTCAAAGAGGGATCCGAAGCTGGGGCTGTTCAGGAGCGCCTCGCCGTCGTGCACGCCCAGCATGTAGGTTGCCAGCGCCGTATCCGTAAAATACAACTTGGGTCGCTTGACCAAACGCTTGCCCATATTCCTGTAGTAGGGATAGAGCAGGAAAACCTGATATCCCGTTTCCAGAATGGAAAGCCATCTCTTGGCCGTCGGAACGCTGATGCCGACCTCCTGCGCCATCTCGGACAGATTCAGGAACTGCCCTGTCCGGATCGCGCACATCCTGAGGAATCTCTCAAACTGGTTCAGATCGCCTACCTGGGTGAGATTGCGCACATCCCGCTCCAGATAGGTCGAGATGTAGGAGCCGCACCAGAGCTGCCGATCGACGGAACGGTTGCTGGCAATCTCCGGGTAGCTTCCCCGCAGCGCGATCTCCTCCAGAGAAACTTTCGCCGCGGGTCGCCCGAGGGCGGACACGTTGGACAGGCCCTTGAGCCACGCGCCGATACCCCGCGTTTTCTCCCCTCGCCCGATCCGCTCCGAGAAAGAGAACGGCAGGAGCGACAGCACCGCCACCCGCCCGGCCAGCGATTGGCTGACTCCCTTCATGAGCACGAAGTTCTGCGATCCCGTAAAGAGCCACTGGCTGGGCCTTCGATTCTCGTCGATTCTCGTCTTGATGTAGGAGAGCAGCTCCGGGACGTACTGGATCTCGTCGATGATGACCGGGGGCGGGTGCCGAGCGAGGAAGCCCCGCGGATCTTCCGTTGCCTCCATCCGGGCGTCGGAATTCTCCAGCGAGACGAACCGGTGAGTCTCCCGGAAAAGATTTTTCAGGAGCGTTGTCTTGCCGGATTGCCGAGGCCCAGTGACAACGGTTGCCGGGAAGGTCCTCTGCGCTTTCCGAAGGATCCGTGCAAGCGAGCGGGGCTTCACCGGATCAGCATAACCCTGAATATTTAATATTACAAGTTAAAAATACAGGTCTTCTCGGCGTGGGGGCGGCTTGAGATCCTCCAGGATCCTCTTCCGGAGGCCCCGGTAGAAGGCGGCGAGCTCCTCCAGGGTGAGCGGCTCGATCATCCGCGGGAGGACCCGGAACGCCTCCACGTCCCCGATCACCCGGGACCAGACAAACGGGTCCAGCGACCCATCCTTCTGCCGGGCCTCCTTGAGCAGCCGGAGGATCTCCCCCGGCTTCTCTTTCAGCAGGAAGTAGAGATCCGCGTAGTCCTTCACGTCCAACCGGCCGAGGATCGCCGTCACCTTGTTGAGCGTGATGTTCTCCAGCGAATCTACCCGCCACGCCCCGTGGAGCGCGGGGACACCCGCGCGGAAGGGGATGTCCTGCACGAAGTCCACCCGGAGCTCATCGGGGAACTGGAGCCGGATGAACTGCGGCGTCCGTGAAAGGACCCGGAACCCGAGGGAGGGCTCCATCTGCCGCAGCATCGGCCAGAGGAAGCCGACCTCCGGCTCGTTCGTGAAAAAGTCCAGGTCGTCGGAATAGCGGTGGCGCAGGTAGAAAGCGGCCAGGGCCGTGCCCCCGGTCAGGTAGAAAGCGCCGGCGAACGCTTCCTCCGAGAAGAGGGCGTCCAGAACCTGTTTCTGGAGCGGGGTTAAGATCTCGGGTTTCTCGCGGTCCACAGCTCCAACGCCTCCTCCCAATGACGCTTCACCCGGGCATCCATCCGCAGGTGCGGCAACGCGCGGCTGATCTCGTCCAGGGTCAGATACGCCAGCGTCTCCTGGAGAGTGGCCCGCTCCAGGATGCGGGCGATGAGCCACTTCTTCTGCTCCAGCGGGGCGCTGCGGAGGATCTCCCGCGCCTGCGCCTCGCTCAGGTCATAATCCCACAGAAAGGAGGGCCTTTTCTGATCCCCGCCGGCGCGCAGCGGCTCCAGGGAGAGGGACCTGCGCGTCCCGATGAACTCCAGGATCGCTACCCGCCCGAGACTGGAAAGCGACTCGAAGGCGGAGTTCTGCCCCAGGTAGGTCCGGATCCGGGCCCACTCCTTGGGGGAGAATCGGATCGGCTTGATGACGCTTTTCATGGCAATTCATAGTGTATACGATTAGAATACGAAATTCAATGCCAGGGAAGGCCGGCGGGGTCGAGGGAGAGGGGGAGGACGCTGGCCGCCAGGTCCAGCCAGGGCCCCTGCCATAGCCCCAGGATGAAAAGCCCCGCCGAGCAGACGGCCAGGGTCAGCAGGAGAGGAGGCGAGTTGGGGACGGCAGCGGCGCGGGAGGGGGCCGGGTCCAGGTACATCGCCTTGACGATCCGCATGTAGTAGAAGAGGGCGATCACGCTATTGACCGCAGCGGCCACCGCCAGCCAGACGGCGCCGGACTTCAGCGCCGCCGCGAAGATCCACATCTTGGCGAAGAAGCCGGCCAGCGGGGGGATGCCGGCCAGGGCGAGGAAGCAGACCGCGATCATGAAGGCCAGCGCCGGCTCCCGCCGGGAAAGCCCGGCGAAGGCCTCCACGTCCTCCCTGCCCTCGGCGTTGCCGACGGCGATCACCCCGGCGAAGGCGCCGGCGTTCATCAGGAGGTACGCCGCCAGGTAATAGAGGAGGGCGCCGAGCCCGAAGGGGGTGGCTACCGCCAGGCCGATCGCCATGGTGCCGGCGTGGGCGATGGTGGAGTAGGCCAGGAGCCGCTTCACGTTGCTCTGCGAGAGGGCCGCCAGGTTCCCGAGCGTCATGGAGAGGACCGCCAGCCCCCCCAGCAGGCCCGGCCAGCCGCCGGCCGCGGGCGTGAACCCCAGCAGGAGCACGCGGGCCAGCGCCGCGAATCCGGCCAGCTTGGGCGCCAGCGACAGGAAGGAGGCCACCGGGGCGGGCGCCCCCTCGTAGGCGTCCGGCGCCCACATGTGGAACGGCACCAGCGTCACCTTGAACGCGAGCCCCGCCACGACCAGGAGGAGCGCCGCGGAGGCGAGCATCGGAGCCCGCTCGAGCGCCTGCGGGAAAGCGGCGGAGAGGGCCGGCAGGTGCATCGTGCCGGTCAGCCCGTAGACCAGCGTGATCCCGTACAGCATCGCCCCGGTCGAGAGGGCGCCGAACAGGAAGTATTTGAGCGCCCCCTCCACCGCCCGCGGCTCCCGCTTCTGGAAGCCGACCAGAAGGTAGGAGAATATGGAGATGAGCTCAATCCCGAGGTAGAGGAGCGCCAGGTTCTGCGCCCCGACCACGAGCAGGAGGCCCACGCCGCTCATGAGGAAGAGGGCGTGGAACTCCCGCCGGGCGCGGATCTCTTGGCGCGCGTACCCCGCGACGGAGAGGGCCACCAGCCCCATCGCGAAGAGGATCGCCATCTGGAAGAAGAACCCGAAGGCGTCCAGCGCCAGCATCCCGGAGAAGGCCTCGCGCGCGCCGCCCGGCTGGCGCAGGAAATCCAGCAGCTTCAGCTCCGCGGCCGCCGCCAGGATCAGCAGGGTGAGCAGCCCCAGCAGGCGGGCGGACCGCAGGACCGGCAGGACGAGCATCGCCATGCCGCCCGCGGCCAGCGTGATCTCCGGCAGGACGCTAAGGACGTCTGCGTTCATCTGAGAAAAAGTGAGAAAAAGTGCCTGACCCCTTTTCTCACCAGGTGGAGTTCCCGCCGATGCGGAAGAGCAGGTTCCCCAGCGCCGTCGTCTGCCAGGCGAGGACCCCGCTCGGCCACAGCCCCACCCAGAGGATGAAGAGCATCAGCGGAACGAGCGTGAAGATCTCGCGCGGCTTGATCTCCTGCAGCGTCGCCCAGCGGGCCTTCAGCGGCCCCAGCAGGACCGCCTGCAGCATCCGCAGGAAGACCGCCGCCCCCAGCACGAGCCCCAGCACCGACGCGATCGTCACCGCCGGGTGCGTCGGGAAGCAGCCCAGGAGGGCGAGGAACTCGCTGATGAACCCGGAGAGGCCCGGCAGGCCTAAGCTTGCCATCGCGAAGAAGGTGAGGAGCCCCGCGTACACCGGCACCTTGGCGCCGAGCCCCCCGAAATCGGCCAGCGCCAGCGTGTGGGTGCGGTCGTAGAGCACGCCGACGAGGAGGAACATCCCGCCGGTGATCATGCCGTGGTTGAACATCTCCAGCAGCGCCCCGTTGAAGCCGGAGAGGGTGAACGCGGAGAGCCCCAGCAGGACGAAGCCCATGTGGCTCACCGACGAGTAGGCGACCATCTTCTTGAAGTCGGTCTGCGCCATCGCCACGAACGCCCCGTAGACGATGTTGATCAGCCCCAGCACCGCCAGGGTCAGCCCGAACTGCTGGGCGATCCCCGGCAGGAGCGGGAAGCTGATCCGGAAGAGCCCGTACCCTCCCATCTTCAGCAGGACCCCGGCCAGGATCACGCTGATCGGGGTCGGGGCCTCCACGTGCGCGTCCGGCAGCCACGTGTGGAACGGGAAGATCGGCACCTTGATCGCGAAGGCCAGGAAGAAACCCAGGAAGACCGCCCACTGCGCGGCGGAGGAGAGGCCGGTCAGGCCCCTCTCGATCAGCCCCGGGATCGAGAAGCTGTGCGGGCTGGCGCTGAAGTAGCAGGTCAGGATAGAGAGCAGCATGAAGACCGAGCCGGCCAGCGTGTAGAGGAAGAACTTGATCGCCGCGTACTCCCTCCGGGGCCCGCCCCAGATCCCGATCAGGAAATACATCGGCACCAGCACCAACTCCCAGAAGATGTAGAAGAGGAAGAAGTCCAGCGCGGCGAAGGTCCCCATCATGCCGGTCTCGAGGAGCAGGTACAGGAAGAAGTACTCCTTGACCCGCTCGCCGATCCCGAAGGAGGCGATCGCCGCCACGAAGGAGATCAGCGCCGTGAGGAAGAGCAGCGGCACGCTGATCCCATCCACTCCGAGGTGGTAGTCCACGCGGATCTGCGGGATCCAGGCCGCCCTCTCCTCGAACTGGAAGCCCTTGACCGCGTCAGGCTGGAACTGGAACAGCAGGAGGACGCTTAGCGCGAGGACCGCGAAGGTGCTGGCCGCGGCGACCGCGCGGATCGCGCCGGCCCGGTCCTTGGGGATCAGCAGGGTGACCAGGGCGCCGGCCAGCGGAAGGAAAACCATCAGCGACAGAAGTGGAAGTGTCATGGAGCTCCTTTCAGCAGGAAGAAGATCACCACCGCCCCGGCGGTGGCCAGGAGGAGATAGTTCTGCACCAGGCCCGTCTGGAGGAGCCGCAGGACGCCGCCGGCCCGTCCGACGATGGCCGCCGCCTGGTTCACGCATCCGTCCACGATTGTTTGGTCCACCCAGTTCTTGAGGCGGCTCAGCCCGAGCCCCGCTTCGCCGGCGCCGTTCACCGCGCCGTCCACCACGCCGGCGTCGAAGGAGAAGGCGGCGCGCGCCAGGGCCCGCGCCGGGCGGAGCAGGGCCGCCTCGTAGAGCTCATCCACGTAGTACTTGGCGGCCGCCAGCCGGTACGCGGGGCGCAGGGCCGCGCGGAGCGGCTCCGGCAGGAGCGGCCGGCCCAGGCCGTAGCGGAGGAGCGCCAGCGCGATCCCCGCGCCGGCCACGATCACTGAGCCGAGCTCCAGCCACGCGGGGCCGGCGTGGTGCGCCGCCTCCGCCGCGCCGAGGAAGCGCTGGAAGGCGTGCCCGGTCCACGGGCTGCCGAGCAGGCCCACGCCCGCCGCCCCCGCACTGAGCAGGACCAGCGGCCCGGTCATCACCGCCGGCGACTCGTGTACCCGATGTCCTGTACCTGGTACGGTACCAGGTACCGATTTGGGCCCGAAGAAAGTCAGGACCACGGCGCGGGTGATGTAGAACGCCGTGAGGAACGCGATCGCCAGCCCGATGTAGAGGAACGGCGCCGGCAGCGCGCCTGCCACCGCCGAGAGGATCCCCTCCTTCGACCAGAAGCCGGACAGCGGCGGGATCCCCGCCATCGCGACGGCCGCGATCGCGAAGGTGGCCGCCGTCACCGGCATCGCCTTCCACAGGCCGCCCATCCGCGTCACGTCCTGGTGGTGCAGCGCGTGGATCACGGAGCCCGCACCCAGGAACAGGAGCGCCTTGAACCAGGCATGCGTCACCAGGTGGAACATCCCCGCCGCGGAGGAACCGGCGCCCAGCCCCAGCATCATGAACCCGAGCTGGCTGATCGTCGAGTAGGCGAGGATCTTCTTCAAATCGGTCTGCGTGCAGGCGATGGTGGCAGCGAAGAAGCTGGTCACCGCGGCGAGCGACGCCACGACCAGCAAGGCGCCAGGGTTCGGCAGGAACAGCGGCATCGTCCGCGCGACGAGGTAAACGCCGGCCGCCACCATCGTGGCGGCGTGGATGAGGGCCGAGACCGGCGTCGGCCCCTCCATGGCGTCCGGCAGCCAGACGTGCAGGGGGAACTGCGCCGACTTGCCCGCCGCCCCCCAGAAGATCAGCACCGCAACCA
>CAYJUA010000045.1:0-10451 GCA_964373295.1 uncultured Planctomycetia bacterium | reverse complement strand
TCGGCTTCCTGGGCCTGGGCACGTACGTCCCTTCGAGGGTCCTCACCAACGCCGAGCTGGAGAAGATCGTCGAGACCGCCGACGAGTGGATCCGCACCCGCACGGGGATCTCCGAGCGCCGGATCGCGGCGGAGGGCGAGCAGACGAGCGACCTGGCGGTGAAGGCCTCGCAGGCCGCGCTGGCCGACGCCAAGCTCAAACCTACGGACCTGGACATGATCATCGTGGCCACGATGACGCCGGACATGCCCTGCCCGGCCACCGCCTGCATCGTGCAGGCGAAGCTCGACGCCCCGCAGGCGGCCGCCGCCGATGTCGCCGCGGCCTGCTCCGGCTTCCTCTATGGGCTCGCGATGGGCCAGCAGATGGTGGCCGGCGGGCTGTACCGGCGCGTGCTGGTGGTGGGGGCGGAGATCCTCTCGCGGGTGGTGGACTGGAAGGACCGCTCCACCTGCGTCCTCTTCGGCGACGGGGCGGGGGCCGCGGTGATCGGTGCCACGGAGCGGGGGCGGATCCTCTCCCTGCACCTGGGGTGCGACGGCACCAAGGCAGACCTGCTGAAGGTGCCCGGCGGCGGGGTGGCCCAGCCGGCCTCGGAGGAGTCGGTCCGGGGGCGGGCCCACTTCCTCAAGATGAACGGCGCGGAGGTGTTCAAGCACGCGGTGCGGGGGATGGCCGACGCGGCCCACGCGGCGATCGAGAAGGCCGGGATCCGGCCGGAGCAGGTCGCCTGCGTCGTCCCGCACCAGGCCAACATCCGGATCATCCAGGCGGTCATGCAGCGGGCGGGCCTCCCGCTGGAAAAGGTGTATCTCAACGTGGAGCGCTACGGCAATATGTCGGCCGCCTCGACGATCGTGGCGTTCGCCGAGGCGGTGCGGGAGGGGCGGATCAAGAAGGGGGACTACGTCCTCCTCGTCGTTTTCGGGGCGGGGCTCACCTGGGGCTCCGCCGTCGTCAAGTGGTGACAGTTCATCCTGAGCTTGTCGAAGGATGAAATTCGCCCTCCTCTTCCCCGGCCAGGGGGCGCAGGCGGTCGGGATGGGCAGGGACCTGGCCGAGCAATTCCCCGCGGCCCGCCGGCGCTTCGACGAGGCGGACTCCCTGCTGGGCTGCCCCTTGAGCCGGCTCTGCTGGGAAGGTCCCGCCGAGGAGCTCACCCGCACCGAGCATTGCCAGCCGGCTCTCTACGTGACTTCGCTGGCGGCGCTGGCCGCGCTGGAAACCATCCTTGCAAGTGAAGAGATCTCTCTCGAGCCGGCCGCCGGCGCCGGCCTGAGCATGGGGGAGTACACGGCGCTGGCCGCCGCCGGGGCGCTCTCCTTCACCGATGGGCTCCGGCTGGTCCGCCTGCGCGGGCAGGCGATGGAGGAGGCATCCCGGCGGGCGCCGGGCGCCATGGCCAGCGTCCTGGGCATGGAGGAAGGCCCCCTGGAGGAGATCTGCGCGGCCACCGGCGCCCAGGTGGCCAACCTCAACTCCCCCGGCCAGATCGTGATCTCCGGGTCGCCGGAGCAGGTGCAGGCGGCGATCGGGAAGGCTAAGGAGCGGGGGGCCAAGCGGGTGATCGAGCTCCAGGTGGGCGGGGCGTTCCATTCCCGGCTCATGGAGCCGGCGGCGGAGCGCCTGCGCTCCGCCCTGGCATCGGTGAAGGTGCAGGCGCCGCGGCACCCTGTGCTGAGCAACGTGACCGGCGAGCCCCACGGGGACCCCGTCTCCATCCGGGACCTCCTGGTCCAGCAGCTCACCCGGCCGGTCCGCTGGGAGCAGTGCGTCCGGAGGATGCTGGCGGAGGGGATCCGCAGCTTCGCGGAGGTTGGGCCCGGCGCTGTGCTCAAGGGCCTCCTCCGGAAGATCGAGCCGGCCGCCCAGGTCCTCTCGGCCGGCACCGCAGAGGAGGTCCGGCAGGCGGCCGCCAATCTGGCGCAAACTCCTTGACAAACCGGTTCGCCTGGTTATACTAGCAAGCCATCACATCGGAGGAATCCATAAACCCATGACGACGCAGGAAAAGGTCCGCAGCATCATCGCCGAGCAGCTGGGGGTGAAGCCCGAAGAGGTGACCCCGGAGGCCAAGTTCATCGAGGATCTGGGCGCCGACTCGCTGGACACCGTGGAGCTGGTGATGGCCCTCGAGGAGGAGTTCGGCATCGAGATCCCGGATGAGGAAGCGGAGAAGCTGGTGACCGTCGGCGACGCCACCAAGTACATCGAAGAAAAAGCCAGCCAGAAGCCCTCTTAACGTGTCATCGTGCAGAAACGCCGCCGTGTCGTCATCACGGGGCTGGGTGTCATCTCCCCCGTCGGCAATACCCTCCAGGAGGCTTGGGTCTCCCTCGTCCAGGGCAAGAGCGGCGTAGGCCCGCTCACCCTTTTTGACGCTTCGCAGTACCCGACCCGATTCGCCGCCGAGGTCAAAAACTTCCACCCGGAGCAGTACCTCTCCACGAAGGAGTCGAAGCACTCCGACCGGTTCGTTCAATTCGCCGTCGCCTCCGCCAAGCAGGCTTGGGGCCACGCGAAGCTGGAGATCTCCAAGGAGGACCCCCACCGGATCGGCTGCTGGATCGGAACCGGCATGGGAGGGCTGGCCACCATCGAGGAGGGCTACCGCGACCTCCAGGCCCGCGGCCCCTCCCGCGTGCGCCCCTTCTTCATCCCGATGATCATCTGCAACATGGCCCCGGGGCAGGTCTCGATCTCCCTGGGGATCAAGGGGCCCAACTCCTGCACGGTCAGCGCCTGCGCCTCCTCGGCGCACGCCATCGGCGACGCCTACGACATCATCGAGCGGGGCGAGGCCGACGTGATGGTGACCGGCGGCTCCGAGTGCGCCATCACCCGGCTCGGGGTAGCCGGCTTCTGCGCCCTCAAGGCCCTCTCCACCCGTAACGACGACCCGGCCACGGCCAGCCGCCCGTTCGACAAGACCCGCGACGGCTTCGTGATCGCCGAGGGGGCCGCCATCGTGATCCTGGAGGAGCTGGAGCGGGCCAAGAAGCGGGGCGCCGCGATCTACGGCGAGGTCATCGGCTACGGGATGACCGGCGACGCCTACCACATCACCGCCCCCGACCCGACCGGCGAGGGGGCCGCCGGGGCCATGGCGGCCGCGCTCAAGGATGCGGGGCTGAAGCCGGAGCAGGTCTCCTACATCAACGCGCACGGCACCTCCACACCGCTCAACGACAAGATCGAGACCCTGGCGATCAAGAAAGTTTTTGGAGAGTATGCCAAGAAGGTCCCGGTCAGCTCCACGAAGTCGATGACCGGGCACCTGCTGGGGGCGGCCGGGGCGATCGAGTTCGCCGCCTGCTGCATGGCGATGAAGGATGAGATCATCCCGCCGACGATCAACTACAAGACGCCGGACCCGGAGTGCGACCTGGACTACGTGCCCAACCAGGCGCGCAAGGCCAAGCTCAACATCGTGATGAGCAATTCGCTTGGTTTCGGGGGGCACAACGTGTCGCTCATCGTCCGCAAGTTTGAAGGATAAGTCTTAACCCGGTACCAGGTACCGCGTACCTGGTACCGAATGGAGGTTGGTATGCTGCTGGAGGGGAAGAGGGGGCTGATCGTCGGGGTCGCCAACAAGCGCTCCATCGCTTGGGCCATCGCCCAAGCCGCGCGCCGGGAGGGGGCTCAGCTTGCTTTCACCTATCAGGGTGAGCGGTTAAAGGAAGGTGTGTCCGAGCTGGCCAACTCGCTGAGCGGGACCCCGGCGCTGTTTGACTGCGACGTCACCAACAACGCCCAGCTCGACTCGGTCTTTCAGCAGATCAAGGGCTCGGTCGGGACCCTGGACTTCCTGGTCCACTCGGTCGCCTTCGCCAAGCGGGAGGAGCTGGAGGGGGAGTTCCTCCCCACCTCACGGGACGGCTTCGCGCTGGCCCTGGACGTTTCCGCCTACAGCCTGGTCGCGCTGGCCCAGAGAGCGGCTCCCCTGATGAACGAGGGGGCCGGCATCGTGGCGATGACCTACTACGGGGCGGAGAAGGTGATCCCCCGCTATAACGTCATGGGCGTGGCCAAGGCGGCCCTGGAAGCCTCGGTCCGCTACCTCGCCTTCGACCTGGGGCCCAGGAAGATTCGGGTCAACGCCGTCTCGGCCGGCCCGGTGCAAACCCTGGCCGCCCGCGGGATATCCGGCTTCACCGACATGATGAAGATCGTCGAGCAGAAGGCGCCGCTCCGCCGGAACGTGGACGTGGCCGAGGTGGCCAACGCCGCGGTCTTCCTGCTCTCCCCCCTCGCCTCCGCCATCACCGGCGAGACCCTCTACGTCGACTGCGGCTTCAACATCCTCGGGATGTAGCTTCCGGTACCATCCGGTGCCATCTGGGCAAAAGGGTCACAGGTTAGTAGTAGAATAAATTTATTTGTCCCCTTGACGGCGTTCCTCCGGTCGGCCATACTTGAGTTGTACCTCGATAAGGGCAAACCCGCCGGAAGGCGGGGGCGCAAAGCCACGGATCCACACGGAGCGCCGGGCTGCCGAGGAAGGCAGTCCGGCGCTTCTCTTTTTCCCGGTTCTGAGGGAGTTCAAAAAAGATGCTCATGCGAGGAAAAACAATCGCACTCTGGTTCGGCTTGATCGCGGCGGCTCTCGTTTCCGTCGATCAGACAGCCTTGTCCGAGCCGGTCCGGCTGGCCCGCGCCGATCTTGAGCTGCGGAGACCGGCCGTTGCGGCCCTTCCGGCGCCCTCCGCTCCGCCCGCGGGGACCGCCGGGCCAGGGTCCGTGACCGTGAACGTGGCGGACGAGGCGGTGCTCAAGGAAGCCATGCAGAGGGGGATGGTGGAGTTCATCCAACGCAACTACCCCAGCCACATCCGGATCGCGATGAGAAGCCTGCAGAACGGGGAGGGGCGGGTGCACGAGCAGCTCGAGGACGGCGTCGAATTCTTGAAGGAGTTTGCCCAGGGCCCGGTGACCATCGAGGGGGCCCTCCGCGAGATCGGCGGGGCGCTCCGCTACGTCATCACCGGGACGATCCGGGGCGTGGAGGGCCACCCCAAGGCCACCCTCCGCTTTGAGACCTACCCCGGCCTCATGCGGCCGGTGACCAACGTCGCGCTGGACGAGGATGGCGACGGCAAGGTGGACGAGGAGTCCACAGGTTTCTGCCGGCTGGACCGGGTGCGCGATTGGATCGAGCAGCAGCTGCATACTTGACAAGCCGCTTCGCTTCTGTATCATCATAAGCACTCCCCGAGAAGGAGGAGAGTGCGCTTCAAGAAACTCGAACTTCTCGGATTCAAGTCGTTCGCTGAACCAACGGAATTCATCTTCGAGCCGGGCGTCACCGCCGTCGTGGGCCCAAACGGCTGCGGGAAGTGCACCCCGGGATGGGTTCTTGTTCAGTTAGGGGATGGGCGTCTTCAAACCATTGGGTCGTTGGTTGAAGAAGCTCTAGCTGATTCCACAAAAACCCACCCGATCGATGACGGCGTCTATACCCTCCAAAACCCTCATCGGATCTCCGTCCTCTCCCTCAATCCGGATACGCTCCGCTTAGAAAAACGGCCAGTCACCGGCTTCGTTCGGCGCAGCGCTCCGGCCTCTCTTGTCCGCGTTCAGACCAGGAGCGGGCGGGAGGTTACAGCGACAGCTTATCATCCGTTTTTTACCCTGAAAGGAGGCGAGCTTGAACCTATCGCGGCGGAGGAGCTTCACCCTGGCGTTCGAATAGCCGTTCCCAGAAAGCTCCCGATCTTTCGATCGGCGATTCAGCCTCTGATTGCTTCGGAATTCGTGCGGACCTTTGGCTCAGCAGAAGATCTCTGCCTTCCTTATACGCCGAACTTGCAAGCAGTTGTCCGCACAGCCATTTCAAAACACGGTGGTGTCCGCAGGGCTGCGGAGAACACAGAAACAAGTTACGAGTCTCTTCGCGGTGTATTGGCTGGCCAATCTTTGAGAATAAAGGATTACAGGCAGCTTCTTCAGCGCAGCGGTTTATCTGCGGAATGTTGTCTGCCTGAAGAGATAAAGGGAGCTCGGGGGCCTTCTCTTCCTGTATGGATCCCCCGCTTGATGGATGAGAAGCTGGCCCGTTTTCTGGGATACATGATCTCGGAAGGGTACGTCACGTCAACATTCCTGGTCTTTACCAACAGCGATCAGGATCTTATTCGCGATTTCGCTGCTGTCACAGAGGCCACGTTCGGACTAAAACCCCATTGCTATCCCCATCCTCAAAGCAATAACACAACGGCGGCGCATGTCGCATCCATCCCTCTGATTCGTCTCTTGGAAAGCATCTTTGGGATGAGAGCGAGTGAGCGCTCGGCGCAGAAGCACGTTCCGCCGCAGGTGTTCGAGGCTTCCAACGAGGTAGTCGCCGCTTTCTTGTCGGCGCTGTTTGAAGGCGATGCCTATGTGAGCACACGAGGACGGATGAAGTATGTGGAGTACAGCACGGCAAGCAAACGACTAGCGGATGATGTGGCGACCCTGCTGTTGCGCTTGGGGGTCGTCCCGACGATCCGAAAGAAGCGCAGGTTCGCTTCCAACACGAAGGCCAAGACGGTACGCACGTACTACTCCGTTTACATTTACGGCAAGACTAATCTCGAGCGGCTGGCTTCGCGGCTCCGGTTCGTTGGAGAAAAGCGGCATGCTCTTGCGCAATTTCAGCATCTCCCATGGAAGTCCAATCCGAACCAGGATCTCGTTCCCGGCGCAACGGAGCTCATCCACCAGGTTGTGCGAGAGGCCGGGGTTCCCATCAAGGCAAATCGGGCCGCTCATCCAAAGCTCGCTGCCTATTGTGAGGAGCGATGCGAGGCAAGCCGGGATGGTATCCAAGAGATCTTGGAGCTCATTGAGGCTCAGGGAGGACGCAACGCCGCTGTAGATCGGAGCGTTGAGCAGCTCCGGCGGTTGGCTTCCTCGGATATCTTGTGGGATGAAGTGGTCACGGTGGAGGAGGCGCCGTCCCCCGATCCGTGGGTCTATGACCTCTGCGTGGCAGAGACGCACAACTTCGTCGCCGAGAACATCGTCGTGCACAACTCCAACGTCGCCGACGCGATCAAGTGGGTGCTCGGCGAGCAGTCGGCCCGCGAGCTGCGCGGCGGCAGGATGGAAGACCTGATCTTCAACGGGTCGGACCGCCGCGAACCCATCCATTTCGCCGAAGTCTCCCTCACCATCGACAACTCCGAGAAGAAGCTCCCCACGGAGTTCACCGAGGTCACCGTTTCCCGCCGCCTGTTCCGCTCCGGGGAGAGCGAGTACCTTTTGAACCGCACGGCCGTCCGCCTGAGGGACGTCCAGGAGCTCTTCATGGGCACCGGCGTGGGCGCCTCCGCCTACTCCCTTTTCGAGCAGGGCCGGATCGAGCAGATCATCAGCGCCCACCCCGAGGAGCGCCGCGCCGTCTTCGAGGAGGCGGCCGGGATCACCAAGTTCAAGTCCCAGAAGCGGGAGGCCCTGCGCAGGCTCGAGGAGACCGAGGATAACCTCTCCCGCGCGGGAGACGTGATCGCGGAGGTGAAGCGCCAGATCCAGGGGCTGGAGCGGCAGGTCCGCCGCGCCAAGGCCTACCGGGAGCAGTTCGACCAGCTTAAGGGGATGGAGCTGCAGCTGGCGAGGGCGGAGCTGCGCCGGATCGACGCGGAATGGGAGGGGAAGGAGGGCTCCCTGCGGGAGATCCGGGGGCGCGCCGGAGAAGTCGAGCAGAGGTCCGGCAGCCAGGAGCAGCGCCTCTCGGAGGCCCGGAAGGCGGTGGCTCAGGCCGACCAGGATTTTGCCCAGGCCCGCGAAGGGTTCCTCGGCGCCAGCCACCGGCTGGAGGGAAGCGTCCATGCCCTGCAGATGAACCGCGAGCGGATCGCCGAGGGCCAGCAGAGGACGGGGGCTCTCCGGGAGGAGCTGGCCCAGGCGCGGGGGCGGCTGGCGGAGCTGGGGAAGCAGATCGAGGAGGTCAGCGCCGCGGTCGCCCAGCAGGACAGCGAGCGCCGGGCGAAAGAGGACCGGATCGCCGGGGGCCAGCGCCAGCTCGACCAGTGCGCCCGCCAGACCGAGCAGGCGCAGGAGATGACCGCCCGGGCGAGAGAGGGCCTACTGGAGGCCACCGGCTCGCAGGTGCAGGTGAAGAACACGGTGAGCCGGCTGAGGCAGGAGGTGGCCCGGCTGGAGACGCGCGCTTCCCGGCTCCAGCAGGACGCCGCGAAGGTCGGGGCGGAGCGGGAGGAGGCGGGCAGCCAGCTGCGGGCGCTGGAGGAGACGCTCGCCCGCCAGCGGGATGAGCTGGGCGGGCTGGAGGGTCGGCGTGGCGCGGGCCAGGAAGAGCTGGCGGCCACGGAGGCGCTTCTGAACGAGGCCCAGCAGGAGATGTCCGGGCTGGAGCAGGAGCTGACCCGTTTTGAGTCCCAACTCGAGGTGCTCCGGGGCCTGCTCGCGGGCCACGAAGGATATTCCGGCGGGGTGAAGGCCCTGCTGACCGCGGCCGACGAGGGGCGCCTGTCGCGGGAGGGGATCATCGGCGTCCTGGCCGAGCTGATCCAAGTGGACCCGGCCGATGCCGCCGCCGTGGACGCCGGCCTCGGCCGATGGGCCGAGGCGGTGGTGGTTGAGTCCGCCGAGGCGGCGGAGCGCTGCCGGCTGTTCCTGGAGCAGTCCAAGTCCGGGCGCGTCCTCTTCCTTATACGGGAGAGCATCCAAGATCGGTACCAGGTACCTTCGGTAGCAGGCACCGGGCTGGCCGGCGCCGTTCGCCTGGCCGAGCGCGTCGGCATCACCCCGCACTTGTCGGACCTATTGGACCTGCTTCTCCGGGACACGTGGCTGGCGCCGGACCGCGGCGCCGCGCAGGCCCTTCTGGGCTCCGGCCTTCCGGCCGGCGCCCGGCTGGTCACCCCGCAGGGGGAGATGTTCAGCCTCTGCCGCGCCCTGCTGGGGCCGGCCCCGTCCGAGGAGGGGCTGATCGTCGGGCGGAGGAGCCGCCTGCAGGCGATGGAGGCGGCGCACGGCGCGGCCTCCACCCGGCTGGAGATCTCCCGCGCCCGCTTCGCCTCTCTCCGGGACCAGCGCGCGCGGCAGACCGAGGCGCTGGACCGGCTGAAGCAAGCCCTGCAGGAGAAGACGCGGGAGATCCAGCACGTTGAAACCCTGCTCGGCTCCGCGAAGTCCGCGCTGGGGAAGCTGGACCAGGAGCGCCGAGTTCTAGAAATCGAAGAGTCGGAGGTGGGCGCCGAGCTCCAGGAGGCGCGCGCGCAGGCCGACCGCTGGGAGAAGGAGCTGGCCGTGCGCGACCAGCAGATGGAAGGGTTCCAACAGCAGATGAGCCGGGCGCAGGAGGCGATCGCGCAGGCCTCACGGACCCGCGAAGAGGTCTCCGTGACCCTGGCCACGGCCAAAGCGGAGATGGCCTCCTTCGAGGAGGTGCAGGCCTCGCGCCGTCGCTCCCTGCAGGTGGTGGAGCAGACGATCGTCGCCGTGGAGGGGCAGATCGCCGCCCGGCAGGAGGAGCTCACGCGTCAGGAGGAGCGCAGTTCGGAGCTGGAGAGCTCCTGCAGGGGATTGGAGGGAGAGCTCGCCGGCCTGGAGCGGGGGAAGGTCTCCGCGCAGGCGGAGGTGGAGAGGGCGCAGGAGGCGCGCGAGCGCCTGCTGGCCGCGGCTGTGACCGAGGAGAAGGAGTTCCTCGCCGCCCGCCGGCAGGTGGAGCAGCTCCAGGCGCAGCTGCACGGCCAGGAGATGGAGCAGGCGAAGCTCCGCTTCCGGCAGGAGCAGATCGCCAGCCGCCTCCGCCAGCTCTATTCGATCGAGCTGTTCCCCGAGACGTCCGCGGAGGCGCCGGAGCAGGAGGCCGGCGAGCCGGCCTCCGAGGAGCGGGAGCTCACGCCGGAGGATCTGGAGGAGCTCAAGGGCCAGGCGGAGGAGCTGTCACAGAAGCTCCAGCGGATGGGCCCGGTGAACCTGGGCTCCATCGAGGAGGAGCGGGAGCTCCAGAACCGGTACGAGCGCCTGACCTCCCAGCAGAACGACCTCCTGAAGGCCAAGGAGGATCTGCACCAGGCGCTGACCAAGATCAACCGGACCACCCGCGCGCTTTTCCGCGAAACGTTCCAGGCGATCCAGCGGGAGTTCCAGGTGACCTTCAAGCAGCTTTTCGGAGGCGGCGAGGCGCGGCTGGTGCTGATGGACGAGGAGGACGTGCTGGAGAGCGGCATCGAGATCATCGCCCGGCCGCCCGGCAAGCCGCTTCAGCCGATCTCGCTCCTTTCCGGCGGGGAGAAGGCGCTCACCACGATCGCGCTCCTCTTCGCGATCTTCCGGGTGAAGCCCAGCCCCTTCTGCCTGCTCGACGAGATCGACGCGCCGCTGGACGAGAGCAACATCGGCCGGTTCACCGGGGCGCTCCGGGAGTTCCTCAAGGACTCGCAGTTCATCATCACGCACAACAAGAAGACGATGACGATGGCCGACGTGATGTACGGCGT
>CAYJUA010000044.1:0-10515 GCA_964373295.1 uncultured Planctomycetia bacterium | reverse complement strand
CATGACCATGACAGTTCTATTGAACGCCATCATGACATTTTAATTGACGCGCGACACTCCAAACTGGGAGCATTGCGTTCGTTGCATGAGACAGATATAATCCACTCGTGACCGCATACTCCCCGGTGTGGGTCATATCTTTCCTTCTCGCCGCTGCCTCTGTCGCCGGCTGCGCCACGGTGCCTTCCGCCAACTCACCGGAGCTTGTCGCCCTGCCGGAATCCAGCCCCAAAACGCCCACGACGCTCGAGAACAACCTCGGCGCCGCCGGCGAGATGTCCGTCGCACAAGCGTTCATGGTGGAAATGGATCCCCCGACTCAACACCGGCTCTCAAGAATCGGAAGCCGCCTGGCTCTCTATGGAGAACGCCCCAACGTCCCCTATCACTACGGGATCCTGGACACCAAGAAAACCAGCGCGCTCTCGCTTCCCCACGGAGGAATCTATCTCACCAGGGGAATGGTCGAACTGCTCGCTCAAGACGACGAGGTGGCCGCTGTTATCGCCCATGAGCTCGCCCACGTCACGCACCAGCACGCGGTGCAGGCCTACAAGCGGCACTTTTCAACCGGGAGACTGCTGAGCCAGGCCTTCCTGGGTCCATGGATTGTCCGGCTGGTAAGTGAGCGGGGATATTCCCACAGGGACGAATACCAGGCGGATGTCACCGCGCTGCGGTACATGATTCGCGCCGGGTACCCTCCGCAGACCTATCTCGAGACCATGGCGAAGATCGCTTCCCACGAGGCGGAGGAGGCCGGACCTGCGAAAGGCGGCTCACGCGGTTTCTCATCGACGCATCCGGGCTGGGACAATCGGATCGAGCTCCTCCAGCAGACGCTGCCGAAGCTGGAGCAGGAAGAGGCGATCCGCTACGATCCGAAGGACTTCACGCAGTGAGACCTCTCCAGCGAATCCTTCCGACCCTTACCTGCAGTGCCGCCGCCTTGGTGCTCAGCGGGTGCGCGACGGGCCTTCCGCGCGTGCGCCAGGAAGCTTTCAAAGAGCGCTCCTCCCCTCCCGTGGTGTACCTGGTGGCTCCGCAGATCGAGACGTCATCGGGATTCGCCTTCAACTCGCGCGAGTTCCTACGGCCCCTCATCCAGAAGGCCAGCAGGAACATGACGGAGGAGGTGAAGCTGGAGCTTTCGAACAAAGGGTACCGGGTGGGCGGGGGCGAACTCATCGACACAGAAACGCTTCCCAGGGATGCCAAGGAGGAGCGCTTCCGGGACGTCGTGTACGAGTCCTACGGCGAGCTCGGCCTTATGAGCAGCGTTTTGCTCCAAAACCTGAGCAAGGAAAAGAACGACCCTCTGGATTATCGCCTCGGCAGACGCGCCGCAGAGCTGGCGCAAACGCTTAATCCTCAGCCGGACTGGCTGTTCTTCCACGAGTCCTGGGCCGCATTGATTGGGATTGTGCCCGCTTCAGAAAAGACCACGATGGGAGTGTTGCTTGGAGCGGGGCTGAGCCCACCGGGCTACGACTGCATCGTCCAACGGGCCGCCATGGTGGACGCGAAGACGGGAGAGGTTCTCTGGTTCCACACCACGTTCGAGATGGCTCAAAGTCTTCTCTTCCCCGCTTCCCGGGCGGGCACGGTGAAAAGACTGCTGGCCGGCCTGCCGAGACCCGGCCAAACCAGCGACGACCCCAAAGAGAAATCCCCGTGAAGACCCTGCCCTGCTTCCTCATCTTTGTCTCAGCAGTGTGGGTGAGCGGGTGCGCCACCGTGAGATCCTCCACCTTCCCCGCCACCGTCCTTGAGAAGTACAACCTCCACGCGTTCACGCTGGAACCGATACGCGACCCGGACTGGCGCCTGGACACGTACAACCCATGGAGGCCCTTTGTCCTGTTTGTGCACGCCGATCTCGGCGCCCGGCTCGGAGCGTGGTGGGTGCCGATGTCGGCGGAGGAGGTGCAGTATTCGAAAGCGGACACCGTCTTGGATTTCTTCCGCGAGGACACCCTTTCCGACCTGAATCTCTCCGGAGATCATGAGATCAAACGATCCGGAAAGGAAGAAAAGCCCCTCTTGGTAAAAGGCAGCTCCTTCGAGGTCCTCCACGTTGAGGGGATCTCCGGGGAAAGTAAGGACCCCCTCGAAGCGTGGCTGGCCTATCGGCAGACCGGTGATGCTTCCTCCCCGCAGTTGGAGGTTTTTATTTACGTTCGGCCGCTGGCACCCCAGGGGCAGACGAAGGCGCTCTCGTTCGATCCCGCGGACTATGGGAGCATCCTCCAGGGCTTCATCGGGGGTGCGGCCAGCGCGTCTGAAGGGACGATGTGGACTCCATGGAAGCGGGCGGGAAGCATCTACAACCGATTCCTGAACCGGCAAGACAAGCGGACCGTCGCGGCCGAGCGCCCGCACCTGGAGGTGCTGTATCAGTCCGCCCAAAAGGAAACGGAGCGAGCCATCCAAGCCGATCCGCAGCGCCCGGAGCTCTACGACCTGCAGGGCCTGCTGGCCTGCTACAACAAAGAACTGGAATTCCTGGGAGAAGGGTTCGACGCCGCCTCAGCGGGGCAGGCGCTGAACAAAGCCATTTCCCTTCGTCCCAACCTGATCTCGGCGCATCTGCACTTAGCGGAGATGTTCAGGGCCATGGGCAAGCAGGAAGACACCCTGAAAGAGTATCGGACGCTTTCCGACATCTCGCCCAACGCGTCCACCTACTACTACGAACAGGGAAAACTGCACGAGAAGCTCGGCAGGAACGCCGAGGCGCTTTCCGCCTACCGGCAGGCCCTGAGGTTCTGGGTCGGCGCTGCGGGAACAAAGAAGGAACTCGAGGAACGCGTCAAGGGACTCGAATCCCAGGCTGGCACCCAGCCGGGCTGAGCTGCGAATCAGAATTCCGCATAGCCCGTGAGTGATCCACCTTCAAATGCCGAGCCGTCGACGCATCCCACCTGGGCTCCGGGAATCGTGGTTTGGGTTTGTCCAGTTTTTAGGGGGCAGGTCACCAGCCAGGTTGAATTAGCGGTACACTTCTCGGCGATGATCGATTCGCAAGATGCCCAGGATCTGCTGTTTGGCCAGCACCTGGTAGACGATTCGGTAGTCACCGACTCGGTAGGAGCGGCTGCCGGCCATGTCGCCCTGAAGTGGTTTACCTTCGAGTGGAGCAACCGCTAACGTTTCGAGAGCATGGGCGATCCGGTCTCGGACCTGGCTCTCACGAATCTTCCCAAACTGTCGGTGGGCGTGGCTGGAAAAGACGACCCTCAGCACGCAGAGCCGTCTCTAGGAGGGCCTGCGCTGGGGGCGCCCGACCACGTCCTCAAAGGAATGGCCGCGGCCCGCTTTCAATTCCTGCATGGCCTCGCGGAGTTCAGTCCGTACCTTTGGATCAGACACCAGTGCCAACGTCTCCAACCATCCTTCGTACTCATCGGCGTTCATCAAGACAGCGGCAGGTCGGCCCGCTCGGGTGATGACGAAACGGCCCGAGCGTTTCTCCGCGGCCCGGATGAGTTCCAGGAAATGCGCTTTGGCTTCAGTCACCGTCTTGGTCGTCATGGGTTTCCCATACCTCCGATGGGGTCATTATTCTGACCCCATCGAGTATGGCACAGGTTTCATTTTCCGTCAAGCCTCGGCGGAGCCGGGGATCCCGGCCAGGGAAGAGAACTGGCGCTCTCGCGGGTGGTGCTTTTTGAACATCTGGCGGAGCTGTGCCGGATGGAGTAGAGGGGGATGAGGTGCAGGGATGTCTCAAACCCCGGTTTGGGTGCAAGATTTGTCGGCGAATCTACGAACATCTGCCTTAAAATAGGGGGATGATGCGAGTCCGCTTTGCTCTCGTGGGATTGACTGCCACTCTGCTCCTGGCTTCTGCAGCGCGGGGCGAGAGCGCTCCTTCCGAATACACGAGTCGGGACTATCAAGAGGGGCAGGACCGCAGCAAGGCGTTCATCCCCGCGCAGGCCCAGCGGGTGATCGCCCGCCTGCGCGGGCAGGGAGCCAAGCTCGTCGGCGAGTATCCCGCCTCGGTCCTCCTCGACGTGCCGCGCGCGGCGCTGAAGCGGATGAGGCCCGACGAACGGCCGCAGATCACGGTGCGGGAGGATTTCGACCGCATCCTGCTGGACGCCGGCCCCATCCACACGCGCCGCAGCCGGCCCGATCCGGCGCAGACCGGGGCCTTCTTCCAGAGGACCGGGAAGGGCAGGACGCTCTATCTCGTCCAGTGCACAGGCCCGGTCCGCGAGGAGTGGGTGCGGCACCTGGACTCGGTGCAGGGCGCGCGCCGGATCACCTACCTGCCCCAGAACGCCTACCTGCTCTGGGCCTCCCCTGAAGCGGTCGAGGAGATCCGGCAGCAATGCACCTTCCTCCAGTGGGACGGCCCTTTCCTGCCGGAATACAAGGTCCATCCCCGGCTGGGCCGGCGCTCCGGACGGGACCTGGATGTGACGCTGGTCCTGGTGGATCACCCCGACGTCGAGCACAGCCTCAGGGGCATCCGGCGGGCAGCCAAACGGATCCTCCGGCCGGAGCACCGCCTCCTCGGCCAGGTGGTTCTCTCGCTGAGGGTCCACGGCTCCGAGGTGGATCAGATCGCTCAGATGCCGGACCTGATCGGAATCGAGCCGTACAAGGAGCCCGAGCTGGTGGACGAGGTGCAGGGGCAGATCCTGGCGGGGAATCTGACGGCCGATGGAAACAGCCCCACCGGCCCGGGGTATCTGGGCACGCTCGGCTCGCTGGGCTTTCCCACCGCCGCGGCCCTCTATCCGATTGTGGATGTCACCGACACCGGCTTTGACAACGGCTCCGCCGCCGCGCCCGCGCATGCCGATTTCTACGAGGTGGGGCAGGTGATCAACCCCTCGCGCGTCGCCTACGCGGTGGACCGCACCGCCGACGGAAATCCCCACGATGTCGGCGGGCACGGCACGATCAACGCGGCGATCGTGGGGGGTTACAACGACTCGGCCGGCTTCCCGCACGAGGACGCCGGCGGCTTTCAGCTGGGGCTGGGGCTTGCCCCGCACGGGCGGGTCGCCTCCTCCAAGATCTTCCGCGACAGCGGCTTCTTCGGCCTGATCGGCTCCTTCACGGGCCTGGTTTCCCAGTCGCACGCGCTGGGCGCGCGCATCTCCACCAACAGCTGGGGGGCCAATACCGGCGGCGACTACGGCTCGATGGATCAGGAGTACGACGCCCTGGTGCGGGACGCCCGGCCGCTGGTCTCCGGGAATCAGCCGATGGCGATCCTGTTTGCCGCCGGAAACAGCGGCCCCAGCGCCGGCTCCACCGGTTCCCCCGGCAACGCGAAGAATGTGATCACGGTCGGCGCGGCCGAGAACGTCCGGCCTGCCGGCACCGACGGCTGCGGCGTCCCCAATACCAGCGCCGACATCGCGCAGGACATCGCCTTTTTCTCCAGCCGCGGGCCCACGGATGACGGGCGCGCGAAGCCGGAGGTCGTGGCCCCCGGCACTCACGTGCAGGGCGCCGCCTCGCAGGACCCGGCGTTCAACGGCTCCAGCGTCTGCGGGGGCGCCACCAGCCCCTATTTCCCGGCGGGCCAGACCCTCTACACCTGGTCCTCCGGAACCAGCCACGCCACGCCGGCCGCGGCGGGCGCCGCCGCCCTCCTGTACCAGCGCTTCGAGAGCGACACCGGCTCGGCCCCCAGCCCGGCCCAAGTGAAGGCGATGCTGATCAACGCCACGCGCTATCTGACCGGAGCCGGCGCCGGGGGAGACCTCCCCTCGAACAGCCAGGGATGGGGCGAGGTCGAGCTGACCCGCTTCCTCAACTCGGCCCGGGTGGCCAAGGATCAAACCCACCTCTTCTCCTCCACCGGAGAGTCCTTCGTCACCACCGGAGTGGTGGACGACTCCACCCTGCCGGTGAAGGTCGCGCTGGCCTGGACCGACCCGCCCGGCCCGACCGTGGGGGCCGCCTACGTGAACGACCTGGACCTCGAGGTGACGGCGGGCGGGCGGCACTATCGCGGCAACTGCTTCCAGGGGGGCTTCTCCGAGGAAGGCGGGATGCCGGACACGGCCAACAACGCGGAGGCGGTCTTCCTCCCCGCGGGAACCAGCGGGAACATCGCCGCCCGCGTGATCTCCACCACGGTCGCCGGGGACGGCGTGCCGGGCAACGCCGACGTGACCGATCAGGACTTTGCCCTTTCGATCCAGAACCTGCTGGAGGCGTCCGTGCCGGTCCCTCGCGTCACGGCAGTCACGGTGGACGACTCTGCCGGCAACGGTAACGGCGCCCTCGACCCGGGCGAGACCGTCGGCCTCACGATCGAGGTCGCCAACGACGGCCTCGCGGAGGCAACCCACGGCGCAGGCACGCTGTCCACCAGCACGCCGGATGTAACGGTCACTCAGGCGAACAGCAGCTACCCCACGCTGGCACCCGGCGGCGCGGCGTCCAACGGAACCCTGTTCCAGATCCGGGCGGCCGCCGGGATCCCGTGCGGAACCCCGGTCCACCTCACCCTCTCCCTTCAGACCGACCAGGGCACGTTCGACCTGCCGGCCCTTGGCCAGGTGGGGGCGCCTGCCCTCACCGCACTCCTGGACGTCGACTTTGAGGGCGGAGCCGCCGGCTTCACCGCCGACGGGCTGTGGCATCTGGAGACCGGCTGCAGCGCCGTGCTCCCCGGCCACTCCCCCGTGACCACCTTCCACTACAGCCGGACCGGCTTCTGCGATTACAATACCGGCGCGACAAATTCCGGCACCCTCACCAGCCCGGAGATCGATCTGACCGGCGACGTCAACCCGATCACGCTGAGCTTCAACCACCACCTGAAGAGAGAGCCCGGTTATTTCGGGGCTTTCGACATCGCGCGGGTGGAGATCTCGACGGACGGCGGGCCCTACGCGACGCTGGCCGGGCCTTACGATTCCACCGGGGCGGCCTTTGAGCCCGTGAGCGTGGACCTCTCCGGCTATCAGGGCTCCAAGATCCGCCTGCGCTGGCTCTTTAACACCGTGGACAGCCTGTTCAATAACTTCGAGGGCTGGCACGTGGATGACATCAAGGTGGAGGCCGCCAGCTTCACCTGCGCTCCGTTCACGTCCGCGAGCTCCATCTCCGGCACCGTCACCAGCACCTCCGGGGCTGCCCTTTCCGGCGCCTCGATGACGCTTGTCAAGCGAAACGTCAAGCCCAACTTCAAGCGCACCACCCAGACCGATTCCAGCGGCCACTACCAGTTCCCCGACCTGACCCCGGGCGTGTACCACGTCACCGCTGCCAAGAAGGGCTACGGCGGTCTCCGACGAAAGCGAGTCACCCTGGGCGCTTCAGAGGACAAGGTCGTGGACTTCGCCCTCAAGCCGAAGGGCTAGCCCACTCCCCTCACTCCCTCGGCCTCATCCCCCTCTGCGAGAGCGCCTGAAATAACATAACACAAATCTCCACAGCAAGTTGCCATCCGTGACTTCCATATATAAAAAAGTTGCTTCCTCTATTGACATTTATACTTTTATGCAACATAATTGCTGTGTAGGAGGAAACGGTCATGTCTCAGGTTCTCCCCGATCCTGCGGCAACAGTGGAAATGATGACGGAGTGGCGCCGACGCGGCGCCTGGAATCGGCCCGCCCGCACGGTGGCTGCCGTCACCGCCTTCACCTTCACCCTCCTGCAGTTGGCCGCCCCCTTCGCTTCAGCCGAGCATGACCAGCTCCCTGCCTGGCTCCAGGAAGACCCGGGGGGCTGGGTCTCCGCTGAGCAGGCGCAGCGGATGCACCGCGCCGACCAGGAGCTGCTGGCATTCCTTTCTTCCCTGCAGAGCGCGCAGCAGCGGTTCGTCACCTCTCATCCGTCCGGCTTGGAGGTCCAATACGCTGATCAGCAGGCGGTTGTGGCGCGGGACAGCGCCGGCAACTTCCTGTGGGCCCCCACCGTGGATGATTACCAGCGGGTTCAGAACGGGACCTTGCTGCTGGTGGACGGCACCCTGCAGGTGGTCAGGAACGGGCAGCTCGCCCGGCAGGTGGACGCGATGGGGAACGAGGCTGTCTTCCGGGCCGATGGCCGGGTAGACCACGAAACGGCAGCGGACGGCACCCGGACCGATTACGCCTATTCGGAGATCGGCTTCACCCGAACCACGCACAACCCCGATGGGGATCTCGTGCAGGAGTACAACGCCGAAGGCCGCCTCATTCGTGAAACCACGCCGGAAGGCAAGGTCTCCACCTATTCCAACGGGATCTTAAGCACGGTCAGCGCGGGCGGCTTCCTCTACACCTATTCCTCAGAAACCGCGGCCGATGGCACGATCACCGCGACCTTGAGCGAGGCGCAGGGATCCGACGGGACCGTTTACACCTTTGCCGACGGGCAGCTCGCAACCATCCGGTGGAGCGACGGAACGCTGGCTACAGGAGTCCAACTCGACGCCCAGGGCAAGCTGACGGCCGGTGACGTTGTGCTGCCGGACGGGACCCGGCAAACACTCATCGCAGGCGCCGTCAGCGACGTCACCCTGCCCGACGGGCGGATCTTCCGCTACGACGCCGGGTGGCTGAGGCAGCTACAGGCGGGGGATGTCCTGAGCGCTTACAGCTATGCCTTCGACGCCGGCGGCAACTTGAGCTCCATCACCGTCACCGCCGCGGATGGATCTTCCCGTTCTTACTCCGCCGGGGGAACCCTGAAAGGCCTCACCGATCCTAACGGAACACAATGGACGGTGGTCAACGGTCTGCTCATGCAGTCCACCTCGCCGACAGGAACCGTCACCACTTACACCCGCATGAACACTCCATACGGTCAGCAGATCGTTCGACAGTCCGCCGGCGTCACCGACCGGTTCGGCTTCGACCCTTCAGGCAAACTTTACGCCGCCGGGACCGACCGGAACCTGGCCGGCCCGACCCCCTTCACCACTCCCCTGGGATCTTTCAGCGCCGGCACGCTGACCGCGTCCGGCATCGTGGCCGCGGACGGAACCTATCTCTACGTCAAACCGATCAGCAACACCACAAAGACATTCACCAAGGTGGGGACCGGCCTGGGCGGAACCGTGGCCGGCAAGGCCTACGGCACAATAACCGGCAGCGTCGGCAGCACGATGAGTGCCTCGATGCATTCCGACGGATTCCTTTATCAGCCGGACCCGACCAATCCCGCGCGGGTGGATCGGATCAACCCGGCGACCGGCGCCAAGGGCTTCGTTGCCGTCCCGGCTGGATTCCTTAGATTGGAGACGGCCAAGGCCGAAAAGGGCAACGCTCTCATCACCTCCGACGGCCGCTACGTCTACAACCTCTCCTATCACCAGACGCGCAACAGCACGACATACAACGGCTGGACCGTCCGGGTGTTTGACCCCAAGAACAACTGGGCCCTGGTCAAGGAGTTCACCTCCGGGACCACCTCTTTCAATGCCAACGGACTGCTCGCCGACGGGACCTTCCTCTACGCCGTCGAGTGGACCAATTCCAACAGCGCCCGCGTGGCGGTCATTCGCATCAGCGACGGCGCCGCCGTTCGCACCTGGACCGCCAACCAGGGAACCACCAAGATCGTCGGCGGGCAGTACGACTGGATCAACCAGCGGTTCTGGCTGGGGGCCAAGTCCACCGGCAAGGTCTACGCCTATGATGATCCGAACGATCTGCCGCTCTCCGCCTGGGTGGAGCGGGAGGGCCTGCGGACGCCGATCGCGCAGACTCAGCTTCCCGACATGGACCGCCTGCCCCAGCCGGCGAACCCCTACTCCACCGACCTGCAGACCAGGGTCGAGCAGGATCTGCCCGGCGTGCGGCTGACCTACCCCGGCTGGCCGGGGGCTGTCCCGACCACCCCCGCCGACGGGCTCTGGAACCAAGCGGGCTGGCCGGTCACGCCGGACACCCTCCCCCCCACCGGCACCCTGGAGATGCCTGCTCTAACCGTCCAGAGGGAGATCACGCTGACCCTCTCCGCGCTCGACCCGGCCGCGGCGGATGGGACAAGCGGGAGCGGCGTGCGCATGATGCGCTTCTCCTTGAACGGCGGAGAGACCTGGTCCGACCCGGAGCCGTTCGCCGACAGCAAAGCCGTCACGCTGCCGGAGCAGGACGGCGACTACACGGTCCAGGCCCAGTTCCAGGACGCCGCCGGCCATTGGTCCGAACCGCTGGCGCGGACTGTGACGCTGAGCCTCGGAAGCGGAACGCTGCCGCCGGTTCTGAGCCTGATCTCGGCGGGGACAACGGATACGGAGCTGTACGATTTCCTCTTCGCCGCGGATGGGACCGCTCAGCCGTCTCAGCGCTGGCGGATCGGCCGGGGCCGGCACCTGCTCATCGCCTCAGCGGCCAACCCTGCCGGCAGGGAGTCTTGGGCTGGGTTTGCGGTCACGCGCTCCGGCGAACCTTTCCCTGAGCCCGCCGAGCCGCCCCCTCTGCCGGAAGGTTCCCGGGTCACGCAGACGCTGGCGGACGGATCGATTGCCCTCTTTGTCGAAGCGGCGCTCGTCTCGGTCACCACGCCGGACGGCACGAAGCTGCTGCATCCCGCGCTGGATGA
>CAYJUA010000043.1:0-10871 GCA_964373295.1 uncultured Planctomycetia bacterium | reverse complement strand
CCACTGCCTGGTTTCCCCAGGGCGGGGGGAAGGGTCGTTCCGTCCGCACGCCCAACACCCCCCTCTTCCGAAGGAATCAGCCGGGGCGCTTCTTTTATCGGCGTGATTCCGCTATACTGAGGGCGTTTGGCCGGCTCTCCGATGGCGACATTGCGACCGCTCTCCCCCATCGATCAGAAGCTCACTCCCATGATGGAGCAGTACCGCTCCATCAAGAGGGGGCTCCCGCCCGACACGATCCTTTTCTTCCGCCTGGGGGATTTCTACGAGATGTTCTTCGAGGACGCCGCCCGCGCCTCGGAGATCCTCAGCATCACCCTGACCGGCCGCGACGGCGGCCCCGCCGGGCGCGTGCCGATGTGCGGGGTGCCCTACCACGCCTTCAGCCAGCACGTGCGCAACCTCCTGGACCGGGGGCTCAAGGTCGCCATCTGCGAGCAGATTGGCGACCCCGCCGCGGCCAAGGGGCTGGTGGAGCGCCGGGTCACCCGGATCATCACGCCGGCCACCTACCTGGACGACGAACAGGGCGGGGCCCGGCCGGAGTACATCCTCTCCGTCGCGTTCGGCCCCGGCTCCTGCGCGGTGGCGGCGCTCGACCTGGGGACCGGCGACTTCTTCGTGCGCGAGGTGGAGCGGGGGCGCCTGCCCAACGAGCTGGCCCTGCTGTCGCCCCTCGAGGTGGTCCTCCCCGCGTCCCTCTCCCGCGACGGCCCCCTGGTCACCTACCTTAAGGAAGGCGTCCGGGCGACCCGGCCCGTTTACGAGGACTGGGTCTTCGGGCCGGAGGAGGGCCTGCGAGCCCTGAAGGAGCAGCTGCGGCTGGGCTCCGAGCGGGCGATCTCCTTCCACGAGCAGGGGACCGCGGTGGGAGCGGCGGGCGCCCTCCTCTATTACCTCAAGGACCATCTCCATTCCGCGCTGGGGCACGTGCGGGTGCCGGTCCTGCTGGGGTCGAGCGAGTTCATGACCCTGGACCGGCAGGCGGTCCGGAGCCTGGAGCTGGTGAGCACCCTGGACGGGGACAGGCGGAGCGGCACGCTCCTGGCGGTGGTAGACCAGACCCTCACCCCGATGGGCGGCCGGACCCTGTACCACTGGATCACCCGCCCCCTGCTGAAGCTCGATCCGATCCGGCGCCGCCAGGAGGGGACCGCCGCGCTGGCCGGCGACCCGGCCCTGGCGCAGAGGGTGCGCTCCTCCTGCAGCGGGGTGCGGGACGTGGAGCGCACCTTGAGCCGCCTGAACTGCGGGGTGGCCAACGCGCGGGACCTCCTGAGCCTGAAGACCTTCCTCGAGCGGGTGCCGGACCTGCGCGGCGCGCTGGAGGCGGCGCCGGCGGCGATCCTGAAGGAGCTGCGCGGGCAGATGGACCCTTCACCGGAGCTGCGGGAGGAGATCGCGCGGGCCGTCGCCGAGGCGCCGCCGCTCACCCTCAAGGAGGGCGGCCTGATCCGCGCGGGCTGGTCGAAGGAGCTGGATGAGCTCCGGGAGCTGGTGTCCAAGGGCAGGGTCTGGCTGGTGGAGTTCGAGCGGCGGGAGCAGGAGCGGACAAGGATCCGGTCCTTGAGGGTCCGGTACAACCAGGTGTTCGGCTACTCCATCGAGGTGACCAAGCCGAACCTGCACCTGGTGCCGCCGGAGTACGCCCGCCGGCAGACGCTGGCCAACGCCGAGCGGTTCGTGGTGCCGGAGCTCCAGGAGTGGGCCGAGAAGATCACCGGGGCGGAGGATCGGATCGGAGAGCTGGAGTACCAGCTCTTCCTGGAGCTGCGTGGCCGGGTGCTGGAGCGGCTGAGTATCCTGCAGGCCTCCGCCCGGGCGGTCGGCGAGCTGGACGCGCTGGCGGCGCTGGCCTTCACCGCGGCCCGGAGTGGCTGGACAAGGCCGGAGATCACCGAGGGGATGGAGATCGCCATCGAAGGGGGCCGCCACCCCGTGGTGGAGCGGATGCTCCCTGCCGGCCAGTTCGTGGAGAACGGCGCTCTGCTCGACGGCGCGGAGAACCAGATCCTCCTCCTCACCGGTCCGAACATGGCCGGCAAATCCACGTACATCCGCCAGGTCGGGCTCATCGTCCTGCTGGCCCAGATCGGGTCGTTCGTCCCGGCCCGGGCGGCCCGGATCGGGATCGTGGACCGGATCTTCACGCGGATCGGTGCGCGGGACGACCTGGCCCGGGGGGAAAGCACCTTCATGGTGGAGATGATCGAGATGGCGCACATCCTCCAGTCCGCCACGGGCCGCAGCCTCCTGATCCTGGATGAGGTGGGCCGGGGCACCTCCACCTTCGACGGGGTGAGCCTGGCCTGGGCCATCTGCGAGCACCTGGCGCAGGGACAGGTCCGGCCCCGCACCCTTTTCGCCACGCACTACCATGAGCTGATCCAGATGGAGGAGGCGTTCCCGCCCGTCAAGAACTACACCGTCGCCGTCCGGGAGACGGCCGGCGGCATCCTCTTCCTCCGGAAGGTGGAGCGGGGCGGCTCCGACCGGAGCTACGGGATCCACGTGGCCCGCCTGGCGGGGATCCCGGCCCAGGTCACCGGCCGGGCCGAGGAGATCCTGCGCGTCCTGGAGAAGGAGAACACGCAGGCCACCCGGATCATCGAAGGGAAGGAGCCGTAGATGGGCGCGATCCGTGTCCTTCCGGAGAGGGTCGCCAACAAGATCGCCGCCGGCGAGGTGATCGAGCGGCCCGCCTCGATCGTGAAGGAGCTGGTGGAGAACGCGCTGGATGCCGGGGCCCGCTCGGTCGAGGTGGAGGTCCAGCACGGCGGCCGCGCCCTGATCCGCGTGGCGGACAACGGCTGCGGCATGGACCGGGCGGACGCCGAGCTCGCTTTCCGGAGCCACGCCACGAGCAAGATCACCGAGCTGGAGGACCTGGAGCGGGTGAGCTCGTTCGGGTTCCGCGGGGAGGCGCTGCCCTCCATCGCGGCGGTGTCGCGGTGCCGGCTGGTGACGCGCGCGGAGAAGGCCCCCACCGGGACCGAGGTGGTGATCGAGGGGGGCGCCGTGAAGGGGGTCCAGGAGCACCCCTGCCGGAAGGGGACGATTGTGGAGGTCAGGGATCTCTTCTTCAACACGCCGGCCCGCCGGAAATTCCTCAAGGGGGAGTCCACCGAGCTCGGGCAGATCGAGGAGACGCTCTCCCGGATCGCGCTGTCGGCGCCGGGCACCCGGTTCGCCCTCCGTTCCGGGGAGAAGACGCTGCTGGATTTCCCGCCGGCGGACCGCCTGCTCTCCCGCGCGGCGGCCCTTCTGGGCTGCGGGCCTGAGGATCTGCTGGAGGTGGAGCAGGAGCGGGGAGGGATCCGCCTGCGGGGCGTGATCGGCAAGCCGGCCCTGAGCCGCGGCAACCGGCGGGAGATCCACCTCTACGTCAACGGGCGGTGGATCAAATCCCTTCCTTTAACCTACGCCCTGCAGGCCGGCTACCACGACCTCCTGATGGAGAGGCGCTTTCCCGTGGCCGCGCTGTTCCTGGACCTGGACCTGAAGCGGGTGGACGTGAACGTCCACCCCACCAAGCAGGAGGTGCGCATCGCCAACGAGCCGGAGATCACCGGCTTCATTCAACAGGCGGTGCGGGACCGGCTCACCGGGTCGGGCGACCTCGCGCCGCGCCTGCGCGTGGCGGCCGGCCTGGACGTGCCGCGTCAGAAGGAGTACGCGCTGAAGAGCGGCGGGCTGCCGGCCCCGGCGTGGGGCGCGGTGATGGAGAGGGCGGTGGCCTCCCCGCCGAAGCCCCTGACCGAGCCGGCGGCCGCAGCGGCCGCGGCGCCGATCGTCCTCAAGGACAAGCTGCGGATCACCCGCGTGCTCGGCCAGCTGCACCGGAGCTACATCGTCGCCGAGACCGAGGAGGGGTTCCTCCTCGCGGACCAGCACGCCGCGCACGAGCGGGTCGTCTTCGAGTCCCTCCTGCGGAGCCTGCGCGATGGGGCCGCGGAGCGGCAGATGCTTTTCCTCGACGAGGTGCTGGAGGTGCGCCCCGCCCAGCGGGAGCTGTTCCGGCGGTCCCTCCCCCTGCTGGCCAAGGTCGGCTTCGAGATCGAGGAGTTCGGGAAGGACAGCGCCGTGGTCCGGGCCTACCCCGCCTGCTTCGGCGAGGTGAGCCCGGCGCAGGTCCTGCGCGATTTCCTGGACGAGGCGGAGGACGGCAAGGTCCGCACCGCGCTGGACCACGCGCCGGAGGCGCTGGCCGCCCTCTGCGCCTGCAAGAAAGGATCGGTCAAGGCGCGCGACGCGATGGAGCCGGCGGCGATGCGGGTCCTGCTGCAGCGGCTGGCCGCGTGCGAGAACCCCTTCACCTGCCCGCACGGCCGCCCGCTCTTCTTTACCCAGACGTTCGCCCAGCTCGAGAAGCAGTTCAAGCGGACATGAGCCGGCCGCCCGCCTTGGTGCGGAGGGCGCGGGAGTTCGCCACGGAGCGGCACCGGGGGCAGGTGCGCAAGGGAGACGGCCTCCCCTGCATCACGCACCCCGCCGCGGTCGCGGGGATCCTGGCCCGGCACCGGCTGCCGTCCGAGGTGGTGGCCGCCGGGTTCCTTCACGACGTCCTGGAGGATACCCCGACGCCGGCCGAGGAGCTGGAGCGGCGGTTCGGCCGGAAGGTGGCGACGCTGGTCCGCGAGGTGACGGAGCCGGACAAGAGCCACCCGTGGGAGTTCCGCAAGCGCGCGTACCTGGCGCACCTCCGGCGGGCGTCGCGCGGGGCGCTGGCCATCTCCTGCGCGGACAAGCTGCACAACACCCTTTCCCTGATCGCCGCGTACGAGAGAGAGGGCCCCGCGGTCTTCGACCGGTTCAGCCGCGGGGTGGAGGAGAAGCTGGCGTATCACCGGAAAGTCTGCGCGGAGATCCGCCGGGTCTGGCCGGCCTGCCCAATTCTCGATAAGCTGGAGAGAAGCGTCCGGCGGATGGGCGAGATTGTGGCGAGGTACCACCGGTCTCTCCCCCGCGAGGTCGAGGCGAAGTTTTCGGTCTCAGGCCCCGCGGTGACGCGGGCGCTGGCCGGCCTCCGGGCGCTCGCCGGCCTGAAGCGGGTCCGCGTCGAGCGGGAGCGCCAGCGCAACGTCTACTGGGACACGCCGGACCTCCGGCTCCACCGGGCCCGGGCGGCGCTCAAGTCCCGGCGGGTCGGGCGGCGGGGCGAGGTCTCCTTCAAGCGGGAGATCAGCTACCGCCGCGGGGTTTCCGAGCGGATCGAGATCATCGTGCCGGTCCGCGCGGGCGGCCTGCGGCGGGCGCTCGCCGGCGACTTGCCGCTCGAGCCGGTGCGCCGCGCGCGGAAGATCATCGGCAGGGCCGCGCCGCTGCAGGAGGCGGTCACGATCTTCACCGACCGCCGCCGGCAGATCTTCGCGAGGGGCAGGGAGCGGATCGAGCTGGACCTGGACAGAGTGACTGTGCTGAAATCCCGCACGCATGTGGAGGTGGAGCTGGAGAACCTGAGCGCTTCGCCGGAGCGGTTCGGTCAGGCGCTGGCGGAGCTGAGGCGGAAGTTCGGGAAGGGGCTCAGGCCTTTGCGGCGGCCAAAGTACGAGACGGCCCTGCGGATGGCCGGACGACGAGGCCCTTCTTGATGCACTTGGTGCAGGCGCGGATCCTCTGGATCGTGCCGTTCAGGAAGACCCGGGCCGGCTGGAGGTTGGGCAGGAACCGGCGCGGGTTCTTCCGCGCGATGTGGCTGCCACCACCCCCTTCTTTCTTGGGCTTGCCCTTCCGGGTATAAGTCCGCCCCATGACAGGGCCTTTTCCGCAGATGTCGCAACGCTTAGCCATGGCAGGAACCTCAGTGTGAGAGCCAACATGATAAGCGACCCGGCCCGCCCCGTCAAGGCGCAACCGGCGGCCGCGCCGACGGCGCTGTCCCTGGACACTCCCGTCAAGTACCTGAAGGGGATCGGGCCGCGCCGCTGTGACCTGTTCAAGCGGCTGGGGATCGCGACCCTGCGGGACCTCCTTTACCATTTCCCCAAGAGGCACGAGGACCGGCGGACGTTCCTCTCCATCGCCCAGGCGGTCTCCGGGCAGAAGGTCACGGTGCGGGGGAGGATCATGAGCGCCGTTTTCTTCCGGGCGAAGACCGGCACCCTGATCCTGCAGGTCGTGGTCCGGGACGCCAGCGAGACAGCGCTCCACGCCCTCTGGTTCAACCAGCCGTACATGCGGAAGTGGTTCCCCATGGGCAGCGAGATCATCCTCTATGGCACGGCCGAGAGGATCGGGAAGAAGGTGCAGATGGCGGTGCCGGAGTTCGAGCGGGTCCCGAAAGAAAAGGCCGGCTCCGCCGTCCGCTCGATCCACATGGGGCGGGTGGTCCCGATCTACCCAGCCACATCCGGTCTGTACCAGCGGGACCTGCGGACCGCCGTGGCGATGGCCCTGAAGGGGCTGCTCCCCGTGCTGGTTGATCCGCTCCCGGCCGCGCTGCGGGAGCGCCACTCCCTCCTGGAGTTCCGGGAGGGGATGAAGCGGATCCATTTCCCGCCTGCGCCGGAGGCGGTGGCGGCGGCGCAGGACCGGGCCGCCTTCGACGAGTTTCTCTGCTTCCACCTCGCGCTGGGGATCCGGCGCAGGCGGCTGGCCGGGCGGCCCGGCATCGCCCATCAGCCGGAGGGCGGGCTGGTGGAGCGGTGGCGCGCCCAGCTCCCGTTCAAGCTGACGGCCGGGCAGGAGAGGGCGATCGCCGAGATCGCGCGGGACATGGCCGCCCCCGCCCCGATGCGCCGGCTCCTGCAGGGCGAGGTGGGGTCCGGCAAGACCGTCGTCGCCTGCTGCGCGATCGTGGTGGCGGCGCAGGGGGGCTACCAGGCGGCGGTGCTGGCCCCCACCGAGGTGCTGGCCCGCCAGCACGCCCTCACCCTCTCGCAGTTCCTCGCGCCGGCCGGCATCCCGGTCGCTCTCCTCACCAGCTCCGTGGAGGAGGCGGAGCGGAAGAAGATCCTCCAGGACCTCGCCTCGGGCGACGCCCCGGTGGTCGTGGGCACGCACGCCCTCCTGGAGACAGGGGTCGGCTTCGCCCGCCTGGGCCTGGTGGTGATCGACGAGCAGCAGAAGTTCGGGGTGGACCAGCGGGAGGCGATCCAGCGCAAGGGGAGCCACCCGGACGTCCTGGTGCTGACGGCGACGCCGATCCCCCGCACGCTGGCCCTGACCCTGTACGGGGAGATGGAGGTCTCCACGATCCTGGAGCGGCCGGCCGGCCGCCAGCCGGTCCGGACGCTGTGGATGGACTCCAGCCGGAAGGAGGAGGTGTACGCCTTCGTGAAGTCGGAGCTCGAGGCGGGCCGACAGGCATACGTGGTCTGCCCGCGCATCGGGAAAAGGCAAGCGGAGGCGGTGGAGTTCCAGGAGGAGCTCTTCGCGCCGGAGAAAGAGCCAGCCCCGCCCCTCTCGATCGCCGCGGCCACGGAGATCTTCAAGGAGTACGAGAAGATCTTTCAGGGGTTCCGCGTGGGGCTCCTTCACGGCCGGATGAAGACCGAGGAGCAGAAGGAGGTCTTCGCCTCTTTCAAGAAAAAGGTGATCCAGGTGCTCGTGGCCACGCAGGTGATCGAGGTCGGCGTGGACGTGCCCAACGCGACGGTGATGGTGATCGAGGGGGCGGAGCGGTTCGGGCTCTCCCAGCTCCACCAGCTGCGCGGGCGGGTCGGACGAGGCGAGCACGAGGGGACCTGCCTCCTCGTCGCCGACCCGAAGCACCCGGCCGGGGCCGAGCGCCTGCAGACGCTGGTGGCCTGCTCCGATGGGTTCAAGATCGCCGAGGAGGACCTGCGCCTGCGCGGCCCCGGCGAGCTGCTGGGTAAGCGCCAGGCCGGGGTGCCGGACCTCAAATGCCTGGCGTGGGCGTCGCAGGGGCCCTGGCTTGAGGAGACGAGGAAGGAGGCCGACCGGCTTCTCAGCGAGGACCCGGGGCTGGCCGCGCCGGAGCTGGCCCTGCTGAAGAAGGAAGTGGCCCTGCGTTTCCCGGATCTCACCGGATGAGGGTGACCGGCGGCCGGTTGGCCGGCCGCATCCTACAGGTCCCCAGGGGCCCCCGGATCCGGTCCACCCAGGACCAGGTGCGCCAGGCCCTGTTCAACCTGCTGGGGGATCGGGTCGAAGGGGCCCGCGCGCTGGACCTCTTCTGCGGCTCCGGGGCGGTGGGGATTGAGGCGCTCTCCCGCGGCGCCGCCCACGTGACGTTCGTGGACCGCTCCGGCTTCTGCATCGAAGCCGTGCGGAAAAATCTGGCTTCGTTTTACGCGGCACCCAGTGCCCGATACCCATTAAGGGGGCCGATACAGGTTGCCAGAGAAACGCCTCTTGCTTATACGCTGATCCGGGCTGACGCTGCGGCGACTATCGAGCGGCTGGGCCGCGCAGGGGAGAAGTATGATTGGGTCTTCCTGGACCCGCCGTACGGGCGGGATTTGGCCACAAAGTCCTTGAACGCCCTGGAGGCGTGTGCTATAGTTTCCCCTTCCGGTTGGGTGATCGTCGAGCAGGACAAGCGGGATCCCCTTCCTCACCCGGTACCTGGTACCGTGAAGGTGCCTGGCACCGGGTTTTCGTTGCAACGCACTGAGCGGTACGGGGATACCGCATTGGTGATCTACGCGAGACAGTAGCCGCCGGGGCAGGCGACTACTGTTTTTTAACGGGAGCCGTCAATCAGCCGATCCAACGGGAACCAGGTGGCTGTCTACCCGGGCACCTTCGACCCGGTGACCTACGGCCACATCGATCTGATCCGCCGGGCGCGCGCCCTTTTCCCGAGAGTGGTCGTGGGGGTGGCGGTCAACCCCGGCAAGGGGACGCTTTTCTCCGTGGAGGAGAGGGCTGGCATGCTCCGGCAGGCGATCCGCGGGTCGGCCGGAGTCATCGTGGAGGCGTTCGACGATCTTGCCGTGACCTTCGCGCGAAAACACAATGCCCGGGTAATCCTCCGGGGCCTGCGGATGCTTTCGGACTTCGAGTATGAGTTCCAGATGGCGTTGACCAACCGGCGGCTGGACCCGCACATCGAGACGGTTTTCCTGATGCCCTCGGCGGAATGCTCCTTCCTCTCTTCGCGACTCATCAAGGAGGCAGTGGAGCTTGGGGCGGACGCCCGCGGGTTCGTCCCGCACCACGTCGCCTGCGCCCTGAAGAGCAAGTTGCGTGCGTGAAGATCAGGATCAGCGAGATCCCGGAGGAGGGGCTCACCGTGTCGGGGGACGTGGATCCGGCCGGCATGGACATGGAGACGCCGGTCCTGAAGTTCCCGCGCCCGCTCCGGCTCACCGCCACCTTCCAGCGGGAACGGGAGACGGTGCTGGTGGCGGCGCGCTTGGAAGGGGAGACGCGGCAGACCTGCGGCCGGTGCCTGGAGCCGTACACGAGGCCCTATGACAACGAGTTCGGCCTGGACTACGAGGTCCGCGAGGATCCGTACCTCGATATCACCGGCGAGGTGCGCGAGGAGATCCTGCTCAGCCACCCGGTCCTCTTCCTCTGTAAAGAAGACTGCCGGGGGCTGTGCCCCCGGTGCGGCACGAACCTGAACGAAAGGAGCTGCACCCATGCCTCTGCCTAAGCGCCGGTTTTCCCGCTCGCGGCGGGACAAGCGCCGGCTGCACATCCATCTGACGGCGCCGACCCTGGGCCGCTGCGCGCAGTGCGGGGCGCCCGTCGTCTCCCACCGGATCTGCCCCTCCTGCGGCTACTACCGCGGGCGGGCGGTGATCGCCGTCGGGGCGGACGACAAGAAGAAAGGCGCATGACCCCACCGCCTTCAGGTGGGGGGGTGACGCAGCGGCGGGCCACCCGCGTCGCCGTTGACGGGATGGGGGGAGACCGCGCCCCCGCCGTCGTGGTGGAGGGGGCGGTGCAGGCCGCCCGCACGCTGGGCATCGAGGTGATCCTGGTCGGGCAGAAGGACCGCCTGGACCGGGAGCTTCAGCGCTTCACCCCTGTCCCCCCCAACCTCAAGGTGGAGCACGCCTCCGAGGTGATCAAGATGTCGGAGTCCCCGGCCGCCAGCGTGCGCCGCAAGCCGGACTCCTCGATCTGCCGGATCGTGGAGCTGGCCAAGGGCGGCCAGGCCGACGCCATCGTCAGCGCCGGCAACACCGGCGCCATGGTCTGCGCATGCTCCCTGGGCCTCGGCCACCTCGAGGGCATCGAGCGCCCCGGCATCGCCATCGTGATCCCCTCCCTCAAGGGCCCCGTCGTTGTGCTGGATGTGGGCGCCAACATCGATCCCAAGCCGATCCACCTCCTCCAGTACGGGGTCATGGGGGCCACCTACGTCCGCCACGTGATCGGCGAGGCGAACCCCAGCGTGGGGCTCCTCAACGTGGGAGAGGAGGAGTCCAAGGGGACCGACTTCCTCAAGCAGGCCTTCAAGCTCTTGGAGGAGTCTTCTCTGAACTTCATCGGCAACGTGGAGGGCCGGGACATCTACACCGGCAGGTGCAGCGTGATCGTCTGCGGCGGCTTCGTGGGCAACGTGGCGCTGAAGGTGTCCGAGGGGATGGCCTTCGCGCTGGCGGAGCTCCTGAAGCGGGAGCTGAGAAGGACGCTGTGGAACCGGATGGGGGCGGCGCTGCTGCTGCCGGCGTTCCAGCGCCTGAAGAGGCAGATGGATTACGCGCAGTACGGCGGCGCCCCGCTCCTGGGGGTCAACGGCGCCTGCTTCATCTCCCACGGCTCCTCCAACGCCCACGCGATCCGCAACGCCATCGCCGCCGCGGCCACCTTCGTCACCCACCAGGTCAACCGCGAGATCCTCGCCGCCTCGCACGAGTTCCAGAAGGCCTCCCTGTCGTGAGCGCGCCCTCCGTCGGCTTCCTGGGCCTGGGCACGTACGTCCCTTCGAGGGTCCTCACCAACGCCGA
>CAYJUA010000042.1:0-10985 GCA_964373295.1 uncultured Planctomycetia bacterium | reverse complement strand
AGTGGGGCGTGCCGCTGTACGACGACCGGAAGCTGTTCGAGTTCCTGGTGCTGGAGGGGATGCAGGCGGGCCTCAGCTGGCTGTGCGTGCTGAACAAGCGGGAGAACTTCCGGCGGACGTTTGGCCGGTTCGACCCGGAGAAGGTGGCCCGGGCCTTCCTGGAGGCGCGGGAGGAGTTCGGCAGCTTCCAGCGCTTCATGTGGGGCTTCGTGGACGGCAAGCCGCTGGCGCGCCGCCGGCGCCGCCTGAAGAAGCTGCCGGCCACGAACCGGGAGTCCGACGCCATGAGCAAGGAAATGAAGCTCCGGGGGTTCCGCTTCGTCGGCTCCACCATCTGCTACGCCACTGGGCACCTGGATCCCCATCTCCTGCAAGTCTCTGAGTTCGACCTGCCGGTGGTCCTCCGGGCGGTTGAGCTGGCCGTGGCTCGCGAGGACCCGGAGCTCCTGCCTAAGCTGAAGTGGTGATGCCGTTGTACAATGGCGTGACTGGTTGACGATGCGCAGAAATTCTTGTATAGGAGACAAGTGTATAGTATGATTGGGGCATGGAGAGCAACGGGGTGGGGATGGTAGAAACAGCCGCCAGGCCGTATCCGGATGCGAAGCTGCTCAGGCGGGAGCGGAAGGTCAAAAACCGCGAGGGCAAGGAGCAGACCCGGGGCGGCACCAAGTTCCACAATAAGGCGATCCATGTCAAGGCGGCAAACGGGCTGGAGCCATTCCTCAATCGGATCCTCTGCGGCGACAGCGAGGAACTGTTGCCGAAACTCCCGGACGACTGTGTGGATATCATCATCACGTCGCCCCCGTACAACTTCGGCTTGGAATACAAGGGAGACCGCAAGAGCGACACCCTGTATTGGGAAGAGTATTTCGGGAAGCTGAACCGGATCTGGAAGGAGTGCGCGAGGGTCCTCAGGCCCGGCGGGCGGCTCTGCCTGAATGTCCAGCCCCTCTTCTCGGACTACGTGCCGACCCACCACCTGATCTCCAAGCAGCTGCTGGACCTGGGCCTTCTCTGGAAAGGGGAGATCCTCTGGGAGAAGAACAACTACAACTGCAAGTACACGGCGTGGGGAAGCTGGAAAAGCCCGAGCATGCCGTACCTGAAGTACACCTGGGAATTCGTGGAGGTTTTCTGCAAGGGCTCGCACAAGAAGGCGGGCAGTTCCGAGGACGCGGACATCACCGGGGACGAGTTCAAGAAGTGGGTCTATGCCAAATGGTCCATCGCCCCCGAGAGGAACATGAAGGAGCTCGGCCACCCGGCGGTTTTCCCGAAGGAACTGGCCTTTCGGTTGCTGAAGCTGTTCAGCTACCGGACAGACGTGGTGCTGGATCCTTTCAACGGGTCCGGGACGACGACGCTATGCGCTGCAGAGAGCGGCCGGCGATACATCGGGATGGATGTCTCCCAGGAATATTGCAGGGTGGCGGAGAAGAGGATAAAACAGCTCCACCCCACGCTGTTCTGAGTCAGGCGCGGGGTTTCAAGATCCGCTCGAAGTAGTCCAGCGCGAATTTCAGGCGATCCGGGTTGATTGGTTTGTAGAAGGGCTTCTTGTGGATCTCCCCTTTGATCTCGCGCTCCCCATCCAGCAGCGTCAGGACCTGAAGCTTCGGCCCCGGGAAGTAATGTTCCAATGCCCTCACGGAGGGGCTCCTGTTGGGGTGGTTGATGGAGGTGGAGAAATCCCCGCCGAGCATGCTCTCCAGCTGGAATAGGCAGAACGCTAGGTCGGGAAACTGCTTCTGCAACAGGTACGCGTCGGTCAGGATCCGCTTGTACATCGCCACCTCGGCGTAGGCCTTGCACTCGATGGAGAGGATGAATTTCCCGCCCACGTAGACCTGCTTGTCCTGCGAGAGCCGGTAGGTATTTCCAGCGGGGTCCCGGATAGGGACCTTCTTCTTGACGATCTCCAGCGCGGACGGTTTCCCGGCAACATTTTTCCAGGCGAAGAGGACCATCTGTTCGGCGAGGGTTTCGACCAGCGCCCCTTTAAGGGAACGCAGCTTGCCGCCGGCCTTGATTCGCCACATCCTCTGAATGACGCGGTCGTAGCAGTAGGAGAAATCCTTAAGCGCGCGGAAAGATCTCATGGGCATGGTATCTGCATGTTAAGACCCGGCCGGCGTACTGGCAAGCCGGAAGGTTGTCCGGAAGAACTCAAGCGTTTGACTCTCGGCCCAGGAGCGGGGGAGGCCGGGGATGGCGCCGGAGAGGAAGCCCATGTGGCCGCCGTGGGGCGGGAAGAGGGCGCGCAGGTGAGGGTTGTCTGAGGCCTCGCGGACCGGGAGGATCCGGCCGGGGTAGAAGGGGTCGTCCAGCGCGTTGATGAGCAGGGTGGGCCGGCGGATCCCGGCGAGGAGCGGGAGGGAGCTGGAGGCGGCCCAGTAGGCCTCCGCGTCGCGGAAGCCGTGCACCGGTGCGGTCACGGCGTTGTCGAACTGCTCGAGGGTGCGGGCCGCCAGCACGGCCCGGCGGTCCACCAGGCCAGGATAGCGCCGGAGCTTCCGGAGCGTCTTGCGGCGGAGGGAGGCGACGAGCCGCCGGGTGTAGAGGGCGCCGGGCCCGCGTGCGAGCCACCGGGCCGAGGCCGCCAGGTCGAACGGCGCGGAGACCGCCGCCGCGGCGCGGACCTGCGGCGGCACCGCGTCGCCCCGCTCACCGAGGTACTTCAACAGCACGTTCCCCCCCAGCGAGAACCCCGCGCAGAGGAGCGGGGCGCCCGGTTCTTCCCGCGCCAGCCGCTCCACCACCCACGCCAAGTCGGAGGTCTCCCCGCCGTGGTACGAGCGGGGCAGGCGGTTCGGCTCCCCGCTGCAGGAGCGGAAGTTCATGGCGGCCGCGCGCCAGCGGAGCCGGCGGGCCCCGCCCAGGAGGCCGAGCACCTGCGTCGAGCGGGAGGAGCCCTCCAGGCCGGGCAGGATGAGGAGGAGGGGGGAGCCGGGCGGGCCGTCGAGGCGGTCCAGGTCGAGGAAGTCGCCGTCGGGAGTGTCCCAGCGTTCCCGGCGCGCGGTCACGCGCGGCACTAGGCGCAGGAGGGCCCCCCAGAGCGTCTGCGCGTGGGGGCCGGAGCACCACCAGGCGGGCCGGAAGGGCCGGCTCCATCCGTCACTCATAGCGCCCATTCTACAGCAAACCCATGCCTGCTCTTTGAGGTCATAAATCGTAACCTCAAGATATTGCTATATATGCACAAATATTGTAGTATAGCCGCATGGGCAAGAAGACAGCGATCAGTCCAGTCCACGCGGAGCAACATGTCGAGAGCAGGATGGAGTTCAGACCAAGATCCTGAATAAGGCGGTAAGGCGGAACATGGAACGATTCCCGGAGGGTTTCATGTTCCAGCTCACCCCGGAAGAATATCGAAGCTTAAGGTTCCAATTTGGAACCTTAAGTTCAAGGTCACAACTTGTGACCTTGAAGAGTGGTTGGGGAAAGCACCGAAAATACCGCCCCTTGGTTTTCACGGAGCAGGGCCACCAGCGCGCCCGACACGCTGAAAGGCAGGGCCAGGAGCACGGTGATCGGGTGGAGGTAGCTGTTGTACTGGGAGCCGAGCACCATGTACGCCACGATGATGCCCAGCCACAGGGCGAATAGGATGGACTGGAACGACTCCCGGAAGCTTTGCGTGGACCCCCCGAAGACGGCGTTGTAGCCCTCCGGCAAGGTCTCCTTGGCGAGGCGCTCGGCTTCCTCCAGCGCGGTCTGCTGTGACTTGCCCGGGGCGATGTTGGCGAAGAGGGAGATGGCCCGCTCCCGCCCCTTGCGGGTGATGGAGACGTAGGAGGATTTCTGGGTGATGGCGACCACCTCCTTGAGCTGGACCAGCTCCCCCCGGTTGTTCCAGACCCACAGCTTCTCGATGTCCTGCGCCCGCGAGCGCTGGCTGGGGATCAGGCGCACGCGCACATCGTAGCGGCGCCCGTCCTTGGTGTACTTGCCCACCCGCTCGCCGCCGATGGTGGCGTTGATGGAGAGGGCCACGGCGACCGAGATGGTGACCCCGAACTCGAAGAAGAACTTGCCGAGGATCCCCTTCATGAAGGCCACGGGCAGGAAGATGGCGATGATGGAGGTGGGGATCGCCGAGAGGGTCAGCGTGAAGGTGAGCTCCTTGACCGACTCCTCCACGAAGCGGGTGCGGTCGAAGTTGACGCCGATCTCCACGGCCGGCGGGCAGCTCCGCGTGCTCCTGCTGGATCGCCTGGATCACGTCGTCAACGGTGAGCTGGAACGCCTGGAGCCTGTCGGCGTCGAGCCAGACGCGTAGGTTCGGCTCGACGAAGCCGCCCATCATCACCTCGCCGACGCCGGAGGCGGTCTGGAACTGGTCCCGCAGGTGGTTCTGGACATACTCGGTGAGCTCCCGGCGGGCCTGCTGGAGGCGCAGCTCCGATTGGCGCAGGACCGAGGAGGCCTCCTTTGTCGCGCCGACCGCCTCGCCGCCCTGGAAGATCGGGACGTCCACGTTCAGGGAGGCGTCCCACTCGACCACCTCGGCGGCGCCGGAGCGCTCCACGTAGTAGTTGGCCTCGGCGTCGGCGGTGGGGAAGAACTTGGAGCGGGCCACCCGGAGCTGCTGGCGCGCGATCTCCACCGACTGCTCGGCCGCCGTCACCGCGGGGTAGGCCGGCGCCATCGCCAGGTAGCTCTCCTCGGCCAGCGGGTCGGGCAGGGCAGAGCCGGGCCACGCGAGCCCGCCGACGGCGGAGAGACCGGTGAGGAAGCGCAGGAGCTCAGCGGCGACGCGCTCGGCGGTCTGCGCCTGCTCCCATTCCGCCTCCACGCGGTAGAGCTGGGCCCGGGCGGCCATGAGCTCGCTCATCCGGGAGCGGCCGATCTTCTCGCGGTCCTCCAGCTCCTTGAGCCGCTCGCGCATAGCCGCGCGGGTGGCGTCGAGCGCGCCGATTTTCTCCCTCTGCTGGATGAGCAGGTGGAACGCGTCAGAGACGTCCACCAGCAGGAGCTGTTCGGCCCGGCGCTTCTCCTCCTCGCGCAGGCGCTTCTCCGACTTGGACCCCCGCATGGCGGCGAACTCCTTGAAGCCGGAGAAGGGGGGCTGGGTCAGCGTGAACTTGCGCTCCGGCAGGTGCCGGCGGGTGAAGGCCGAGGTGCCGCCGCCGGAGTCGTCCTGGCGCTTGTCGGTGGAGTGGAAGAAGAGCTTAGGGAGTGTGGCGGCGAGGGACTGCATGAACCGCCCCTCGGTCTCCTCGATCAGCTCCACCCGCACGGCGATCTCCTCGCTGCGTTTAAGCGCCAGCCGGTAGCAGTCCGCCAGGGTCAGGGACCCCCCCAAGGGTCTTATAGTCCGGTAAAGGCGCGCACTCATTTGAGGCCGGCTCAGCGGCCGCGGCGGGGCCGGCCGCGGCCAGAAGCAGGAGGGCCAGCCACAGGGAGGGTTTCATCGCGCTATTCCTTGCTGAGGACCCGGACGACCTGCTCCAGCGCCTTCAGGTAGTGGGCTCGGTCAGCGGGAGAGATCTGGCCGAAGAGCTGGGCGATCACGCGGCGCTTCTGCTCCCAGATGTTGGCGAGGACGCTCCGGCCCTTGGCGGTCAGGTTCACGCGGACCACGCGCCGGTCCTCCGGATCACCGCGCCGGGCCGCCAGGCCCTGGGCGATGAGGCGGTCCACCAGCCCCGTGGCGGCGGGGCGGGAGACGCCCAGCACGCGGGCCAGCTCGTTCATGGGGCAGTCCTCGCGCCGGGAGAGGTGCCCCATCACCGAGAGCTGGGGGATGGAGATCTTGCCGCGGGAGAGGTAGTTGGATTCCCGGCGGGCGATCCCCTGGAGCATCCGGGGGAGCAGCTCCACCATCCGGTTGGCGAACGAGTGGACGTTCTGGGCGCCGTCCGCCCCGCCGTCAAGGGGACGGGCTGTCCCCGCCCCGGCCGCCGACGGGGTTCGTGGTAAACTGTGTGCGTGAATCAGAAAACGCTCCTGATCGTGGTGCTCTCGCAGGCGCTGGTCTTGGCGGCAGGGGCCTTCCTTTACTGGCGCGTCACCCGGGAGGTCGGGCGGGCGGCCCGCTGGGCCAGGCGGGCGAGCACGGAGAGCCAGGCCGGGGCGGAGGCGCCGCCCCGCGGGTGGCTGCTGCGGCCGCTTCTGCGCGAGCTCCAGCAGATGGCCGGGACGCTCCGGAGGGCCCGCGTCGCCGCCGAGGAGGAGGCCCGCCTGCGGCTGGCCGGCAAGGACCACTGGACCGCGGAGCGGCTGAAGGAGCACGTGAAGTCGGTGCTGAAGGGCCGGCCGTTCCTCCTGGTGGCGAACCGGGAGCCGTACATGCACGTGCGGGAGGGGGGCCAGATCAAGTGCATCCTACCGGCCAGCGGCCTGGTGACGGCGGTGGAGCCGGTCCTCCGCGCCTGCGGGGGGAGCTGGGTGGCCGCCGCCCAGGGGGACGCCGACCGGGAGACCGCCGACGAGCACGGGCGGCTGAGGGTGCCGCCGGAGGACCCCACCTACACGCTCCGCCGGGTCTGGCTCACCAAGGAGGAGGAGGAAGGGTACTACTTCGGCTTCTCCAACGAGGGGCTCTGGCCCCTCTGCCACATCGCCCACACGCGGCCGATCTTCCGCGTCGAGGACTGGAACGAATACCGCAAGGTGAACCAGAGGTTCGCCGACGCCACCCTGGAGGAGCTGCAGGGCACGGAGAACCCGCTGGTTCTCATCCAGGATTACCATTTCGCGCTCCTGCCTCGGATGATCCGGCAGAAGCGGCCCGACGCGCGGCTGGCCCTCTTCTGGCACATCCCCTGGCCGAACCCGGAGGCGTTCGGGATCTGCCCGTGGGGGAAGGAGATCCTGGAGGGGATACTGGGGGCGGACCTGCTGGGCTTCCACATCCAGCAGCACTGCAACAACTTCCTCGACACGGTGGACCGCCTGCTGGAGTCGCGGACCGACTGGGAGCAGTTCTCGGCGACCCGCGCCGGGCACCGCACGGTGGTCAAGCCGTTCCCGATCAGCATCGCCGAGAGCACCGTGCGGGGAAAGAAAGAGCAGGAGATCACGCCGGCCGTGGCGCGGGCGGAGGTGTCCCGGAGGCTGGGGATCGAGGCGCGGTGGCTGGGCGTCGGGGTGGACCGGATCGACTACACGAAGGGGATCGCAGAGCGGTTCCGCGCGATCGAGAGGTTCCTCGACAAGTACCCGGAGTACCGCGGGCAGTTCACCTTCGCCGAGCTGGGAGCGCCCAGCCGGGTGGGGATCAAGCGGTACAGCGACCTCGGCGCGGAGCTCGAGGGAGAGGCCGACCGGATCAACCAGCGCTTCCAGGCGAAGGGATGGAAGCCGATCCTCTTCCTCAAGGAGCACCACGGCCAGGAGGAGATCATTCGCTTCTACCGGGCGGCGGACGTCTGCCTGGTGACCTCCCTGCACGATGGGATGAACCTGGTCGCCAAGGAGTTCGTGGCGACCCGCTCGGACCGGCAGGGGGTCCTGATCCTCAGCCGGTTCGCCGGCGCCTCGCGGGAGCTGAAGGACGCGCTCCTGGTGAACCCGTACGACGTGGAGGAAGGGGCCGAGGCGATCCGGCAGGCGCTGGTCATGCCGGCGGAGGAGCAGAGGGTGCGGATGTCCCGGATGCACGCGATCCTGGAGGAGCACAACGTCTACCGCTGGGCTGCCGACATCGTGACGGAGCTGGACCGGGTACGGCCGGAGAGCGACGTCGCTGCCGCCCGGTAAGGCCGATGTCGAGATCCCTCTGGAGCTTTACCGCTTCCCTCCGGGAACGGATCGCCGCCGCGCCGCAGGTCGCCCTGTTCCTTGACTACGACGGGACGCTCACCCCCATCGTCAAGCATCCCTCCCGGGCCCACCTGTCCGCCGGGGCGAGGCGGCTCCTGCGCCGGCTGGCTAAGCTGCCCGGCGTGTGGGTGGCGGTCGTGAGTGGGCGAGCGCTGGAGGACCTCCAGCGGATGGTGAGGCTGGGGGGGCTCTGCTACGTGGGCAACCACGGGCTGGAGCTCGAGGGGACGAAGATGCGCTACGTGAACCCGGCGGCCCGCCGGTGCCAGCCGGTCCTGCGCCGGATCGCCGCGGCCCTGCGGCTGCGCCTGCGCCCGATCAAGGGGGCCTGGGTGGAGGACAAGGGGCTCACCCTCTCCGTGCATTACCGACGGGTTGACCCGGCGGAGAAGATCCTCGTGCGGAACGGGCTGAACGAGGTGGTGCGCCCTTACCAGGAGAAGGGGCAGGTCCGGGTGACGCAGGGCAAGGAGGTGTTCGAGGTCCGGCCGCCGGTGCGCTGGAACAAGGGGACGATGGTCCGCTGGCTCCTGGCCCGCCGCGAGGCGATGACCGGCGCCGAGGTCCTGCCGGTTTACGTGGGCGATGACGTGACGGACGAGGACGCGTTTGAGGCGCTGGGGCGGCGGGGGATCACGGTGGCCGTGGGCGCGGCCGGCCCGCTCACCGAAGCCGCCTACGCGGTGAAGTCACCCGCGGATGTGAAGCAGTTCCTGGCGCTGATCGTTAAGGCGCGCGGGGAGAGAGCGCAGCCGCCAGCCGGCGCATGCCGGCGGTGAGGCCCAGAGAGCCGAGCTTTCCCCTGGGGACCCATCGGGTTTGGGTGTACCTGCCCGGGGCCGCCGCCCGGACGGCCCGCGCGGGCGCGGGTCCCTCCCAGCGGCACCGGAACGCGCGGATCTCCAGCTCCCGGTGCGAGAGTATCTGCGTGATCTTCTCCGGGGGCCCGGCCGGCGTAGCGCGGATCCCCAGGCGGTCGCGAAGCAGGCGCGCCAGCTCCCGCTCCGGCGGCTCCCGACCCGCCGCCTCGCCGCCGGGGAACTCCCACAGCCCGCCCAGCAGGCCGGTGAGCGGCCGGCGGGCCACCAGTACCGCGCCGTCCTTTTCCAGTATCCCGCAGAGGTAGAGGATTTTCTTCCGGGGGGCTTGCCGGCGCGGGGGCGGGATCCGCTCCTGCCAGCCGTTCCGCCGCGCGGCGCAGCCGGGCGCGAGCGGGCAGGTGGGGCAGTCGGGCGCCCGGGGCGTGCAGACGGTGGCGCCCAGCTCCATCAGCGCCTGGTTGAAATCGCCGGGCCGGTCGGCCGGCACCAGCCGGGCGGCGGCCTCCCAGAGCCGGCGCTGGACCCGCGGGCCGCGCGGATCGAGCCGGATCCCGAGATACCGGCAGAGGACTCGCTGGACGTTGCCGTCCAGCACCGGGGCCGGGCGGTCGTAGGCGATGCTGGCGATGGCCCCGGCGGTGTAGCGGCCGATGCCGGGGAGCTCCTGCAGGCGCTCCGGATCCTCGGGGAGCCGGCCGGCGTGGTCCCGCGCCACGATCCGCGCGGCCGCGTGCAGGTTGCGCGCCCGCGAGTAGTAGCCCAGCCCAGACCAGGAGTCGAGCACCGAGGTGACCGGCGCCCGCGCCAGGCGGCGCACCGTCGGGAAGCGCTTGAGGAACCGCTCGTAGTAGGGGATCACCGTCGCCACCTGGGTCTGCTGGAGCATCAGCTCCGAGACCCAGATCGCGTAGGGGTCGCGCGTCCTCCTCCAGGGCAGGTCCCGGCGCCGCTGCCGGTGATACCAGGAAAGGAGCTTTGCGCGGAAGCGCGGGATGTCTAAAAGCAGTCCGCTTCTTACAAACCCACTTCTCATCTATTGCTCATTGTGTAATGGAGAGAAGTGGGTTTGTAAGAAGCGGACTGATCCTCATAGCCAGCGGCTGGCGGCGCGGCCGATGACGTACCCGGCCACGGCTGCCATGCCGGCCACGGCTAGCATCTCCAGCCCGTTGCGCCACCAGCTCTTTCCCACGAGCCGGCCTTTGGCCGCCCCCACGGCGAAAAGGACGCCGGCCGCGACAGTGATCGAAACCTGCATCGCCGCCTGGACCGGCAGGAGCCAGTAAGGAAGGGTCGGCACAAGGCCGCCGGCCACGTAGGCGGTGCCCATCACGAAGGCATTGCCCACCGGCTCCTCCAGGATCTGGTGGGTGATCCCCAGCTCTTTGTGCGCCATGTCTTCCAGCAGGAGCAGGCGGTACATCTGGCGCAGCTCCTTCCGCTCGCCCTCGGGGTCTTTCAGGATCGACTCGTGCTCTTCCCGGAGCAGGTGCTCGAGGTACTCCCGCTGGGATTCGGAGGAGAGGTAGGAGCCGGCCGCCATGGAGAGGGACTCCACTACGATGATGACGAGCCCGGCCAGCACCACCACGCGGCCGTCCTGCGTGCCCGCGGCGATGCCGGTGAGGGCCCCGAGCGTCGAGATCAGCCCATCCTGAGTGCCGAAGACGGCATCGCGCAGCCGGCTGCGGAAGAAGTCGCCCATGGATCTATTCTAGAACCGCCGGAGGAACTCCGACAGAAAGATGTTCGGTCAGTGCGATGCTGGGTCCGAGGGACACATTGACTACCCGCTTGTCGATTTCGTTGGCCTCAACAGCGTGGAGCTTGCCGGCGCTGTCAGCCCCAACGCCATGACCCGCGTGAGCCGCGATCCATCCTGCTCGTATCGCATGCTCAGCTCGCTTTCTTATCTAAAGAGGGGTGCCCTATCCGGCACGCAGACGTCCCTGGCTATCCTTAGGAATGCCAATATCCGGATCGTCAGGTAGGTGAGGTCCAGTTCCCACCACCGCAGGCCGTGGCGCGCCGAGCGAGGAAAGGCGTGGTGGTTGTTGTGCCAGCCTTCCCCAAATGACAAGAGAGCCACCCACCAGCAGTTGGTGGATCGGTCGCTGGTCTTGTAAGTTTGGTACCCCCAGGTGTGGGCCGCGGAGTTCACCAGCCACGTGACATGGTAGACGACCACGGTTCGCACACTGAGGCCCCAGATCACCCAGGGGAAGCCTCCGATAACATAGAGGAGGACCCCCAGCAGGATTGGCCAGAGGCCCTGGGTCCGGTTGAGGAAGCAGTGGACTGGGTCCCGCGCAAGATCCAGTGCCCAGCACCTAGCTCGCCTTGGATCATCATACAGGAACCATCCCATGTGGCCCCACCAGAAGTTCT
>CAYJUA010000041.1:0-11558 GCA_964373295.1 uncultured Planctomycetia bacterium | reverse complement strand
TGCGGCTGAACGGAAGCCCCATGTGCTCCAGCTCGTAGACGGTCTCCACCGCCTCGCGGCACATGATCTCGGCGGCGTCCTGGTCCACCAGGTAGTCGCCCCCCTTGACCGTGTCGAACATGTGCCACTCCCACTTGTCCTCCTCCAGGTTCCCCAGCGCCGCGCCGATGCCGCCCTGCGCGGTGCCGGTGTGGGAGCGTGTGGGGTACAGCTTGGAGAGGACGGCGATCTTCGCCGACCTCGAGGCCTGGAGCGCGGCCATGAGCCCCGCCCCGCCCGCCCCGACAATCAACCCGTCAAACTGATGTACCAAAGTGCCTGACCCCTTTTCTCACACCGGCTGGAAGGAGATGATCGCCCAGGTCCCGAGCGCGAGGAAGGCGATGCCCACAAGGTAGAGCAGCTTGACCGCGGCGGCCCGCCGGGCGGGCTGAAGGTAGTCGTCCAGGATCGTCCGCAGGCCGTTGAGCCCATGGACCATCGCCAGCCACAGCATCGCCATGTCGTAGCCGCGCCAGAAGAGGCGCGTGTACCGGGCCGCCACGAAATCGTAATCGATCGAATGGATGCTGTTGAAGACATGCATGATGAAGAGGTGCCCGAGCGCGAGGAGGAGCAGCGCCACCCCGGAGAGCCGCATGAAGATCCAGGCGTACAGCTCCGCCCCGCCCGTGGGGCGCTCCCGGCTGCCGTAAGAGGAGGTGGCCATCAGCGCGCCCCGCCGAAGATGTGGCCCAGCATGATCCAGGCGACCGGGAGGAAGATCAGGAAGAAGAGGGCCATGACGGCGGCGAACATCTGCTTGTGCCACTGGGTGGAGGCCGGCCAGAAATCGATCACGCAGATCCGGATGCCGTTCAGGGAATGATACAGGACGGCTGCGAAGAGGGCGATCTCGCCAAGCCCGAAGAAGGGCATCCGGTAAATCGCGATGACCCTGTTGTACAGCTCCGGCCCCAGCAGGATCAGCGCCGTGTCCAGGATGTGGATGAAGAGGAACAACAGCACCCCGACACCGGTCACCCGGTGCAGGAGCCACGACCACTGCCCGACCCCTCCGCGGTAAACGGTCATCGCGCGTACCTTGTCGGATCAGCCACGCCGGAGAGCCGGAAGCCGCGCTTCCGCTCCGAGCATTTCTGGCAGCGGCCGCAGTGCCGCCGGTTCACCGGGCTCAGGCACGAGAAGGTGTGCTCCCAAGGGAGCTCCGGCCAGCGCCGGATCACCTGCGGTTTGGTGAGCTCCCGCAGCGGCGCCGCGATGCGCACCGGAACCGAGAGGGTCCCCTCCAGCAGAGACTCCATCTGGCGGATGAACCCCGCCTTCGCGTCGTGGAATGGGTTGCCCCGCAGGGTCCCCAGCCAGAGCACCGGGATCCTCCGCATCGCGCAGAAGAGCCCGCCCAGCGACAGGAGGAGCAGGTTCCTGCCCGGCAGGAAGACCGCCGAATCCGGCGCGTTGAACCCCGGCACCCGCCTCCTCCCCAGCGACCAGTGCGGGTTGTAGATCGGCTGGACCGGGACCTCCAGCACCGTCGGCTGGGCCAGGCCGTCCTCCCGGAACGACCGCACCAGGCGCCTCAGGTACACCATCTCCATCCTCTCCCAGATGAAGCCCTTCCGGACGTAGATGGGGTAGACCCGCTCGTACCGCTCCAACGCCTCGGCCAGGAGGACCCCGCTCTCCACGCCGCCGCTCGTCAGCACGCCGACTGCGGCTTGATCTTTCGAGGGGCCCGTCATACGATTATCCCATGTTCAAGGTGACGAAGGTCATCCACTTCTGCTATGGGCACCGCCTCCTCCGGTACGAGGGCAAGTGCCGCTACCTGCACGGGCACAACGCCAAGGTGGAGGTGGAGCTTTCCAGCGCGGCGCTGGACCCGCGCGGCATGGTGGCCGACTTCAACGAGGTCAAGTCCAAGCTGCAGGGCTGGATCGATTCCACCCTCGACCACCGGATGATCCTGAACCAGGAGGACCCCCTCCTGCCCCAGCTGACCGCCCTGAAGGAGCCCTACGCCACCCTGCCGTCCAACCCGACCGCCGAGAACCTGGCGCGGCACATCTTCGAGTACGGAAAGTCCCAGGGGTTCCCCGTGAGCGAGGTCCGGCTCTGGGAGACCCCTACTTCCTTCGCGACCTACCGCGGATGAGCGCCACCCCCACGCTGCGGGCACCCGGCACCGTGAACTTCCGGACCCGCACCCTCACTTCCTTGACAGGGGGGAAGCGCTCCAGCACCACCGCCGCCGCCCCCTCGGCCACCGCCTCGGCCAAGCGGAAGGTGCCGGCCTCCGCGAACCGCCGCACGGCCTGCGCCACCGCGGCGTAATCCAGCGTCTCCTCCACACGATCGCGCTGCCCTGCCTTGCGCAGGTCCAGCCCCAGCTCGAGGTCGATCAGGACCCGCTGGCGCGCCCTGCGCTCGTCCTCGTGCACGCCCACGTGGGCCCGGCACTCCAGCTCTTCGATGACGACCCAGTCCACCGGCGCGGCCCTCACGCTCTCCTGACCTGCCCGATGGCGCCGAGGAAGGCCTCCACGCTCTCCGCCCGCAGGAAGGGGTTCCGCTCCTTCTCCACCGCCAGCGGGGAGGTGGGCTCGGGCGCGTAGTTGTGGCCCGGGTAGAGCACCATCCGGTCGTCCAGCAGGCGCAGGCGCGTCAAGCTCTTGTGCATCAGCTCCGGGTCGCCGCCGGGCAGGTCGCAGCGCCCGCAGCCCCCGATGAACAGCGTGTCCCCGGCGATCAGGCGGTCGGCCGCGGTGAAGCAGACCGACCCCGGCGTGTGCCCCGGCGTATGGAGCAGGGAGAGCTTGACCGGCCCCAGCTCGACCTCGGCGCCCCCCTCGATCCCCCGGAGGCTGGCCGGCTCGACCGGCACCGCCCCCATCTCCTTCTTGTGGACCACCACCTCGGCGTCGGTCTGCCGCAGGAGCTCCTCGACCCCGTTGATGTGGTCGAAGTGGGTGTGGGTGATCAGGATCTTCGTGATCCGCATCTCATCCTGCGCCGCCGCCTCCAGGATCGCCGGGATGTCCCAGGCGGGGTCCACCACGGCGGCCTCGCGGGTTTCCGGGGAACCGATGAGGTACACGAAGTTCTGGAGGGGGCCCAACTCGAGCTGCTTGAGGTAGAGCTTCACTTGCGGGAGACGGCGCGGCGGGCGGCCTGGACGATCTCCTTCGAGGTCAGGCCGTACTTCGTCATGAGCTCCTCCGGCTTGCCGGATTCGGCGTAGGTGTCCTGGATCGCGACGAACTCCATGGGGACCGGCCGGCGATGAGCCGCGGCGCGCGCCACGGCGGAGCCCAGCCCGCCCCAGATCTGGTGCTCCTCGGCGGTCACGAGGGCGCCGGTCTTCTCCGCCTGGGCGGCGACCAGCTCCTCGTCCAGGGGCTTCACCGTGTGCATGTCCACGACCGCCGCGGAGATCCGCAAGCCCTCCAGCTCCCCGGCCGCCGCCAGCGCCCCGCAGACGAGCAGGCCGTTGGCGATGATCGTCACGTCCTTGCCCTGGCGCAGGAGGATCCCCTTGCCGAAGGAGAAGGCCTGCGTCGGCTCGTACACCAGCGGGGCCTTGGGCCGGCCGGTCCGGATGTAGACCGGCCCGACCACCGAAGCGGCCTGCGTGACCAGCGCCCGCGCGGCGTGCTCGTCCGCCGGCACCGCCACGATGAAGCCGGGCAGGGAGGTCATCAGGGCGATGTCCTCGATCGACTGCTGGGAGGTGCCGTCCTCCCCCACGCTGATCCCGCCGTGCGACGTCACCACCTTCACGTTGGCGTGCGGCACCGCCACCGCCATCCGGAGCTGGTCGTACCCCTTGCAGGTCATGAAGCAGGCGAAGCTGGAGATGAACGGGATCTTCCCGGCCCGGGCGAGCCCGCCGGCCAGGCCCACGAGGTTCGCCTCGGCGATCCCCACGTTGAAGTGCCGGCCGGGGAACTCCTTGGCGAAGAGCCCGGTCCGCGTGGAGGAGGCCAGGTCGCCGTCCAAGACGACGATCTTCGGGTTCTTTCGGCCCAGCTCGACCAGCGCCTGCCCGTAGGCGTCGCGCGTGGCCAGGCCCATCTTCTTCTCCGTGGTCACCGTCTTCACCCTATTGGGCGCCTTTCCTCGCCTTCCCCGCCGCCACCAGCGCTTGGGAAAGCGAGGGGTCGCCGTCGAGCTCCTTCAGCGCCGCCGCCTCCTCCTCCGCGGTGGGGGCCACCCCGTGGAAGTAGTTGTTGCCCTCCATGAAGGAGACCCCCTTCCCCTTCACCGTGTGGGCCAGGATCATGTGGGGCCTGCCGGGCGTCCGCTTGGCCTGCTCGATCGCCCGCAGGATCTGGCCGAGATCGTGCCCGTCCACCTCCTGCACGTGCCAGCGGAACGACTCCCACTTGGCCACCAGCGGCTCGGGGTCGAGGATGTCCCGGATCGCGCCGTCGAGCTGGTGCTTGTTGTAGTCCAGGATCGAGATCAGCCGGTCGAGCTGGCGGAACCCGGCGAACGCGGCCGCCTCCCAGGTCTGCCCCTCCTGCGTCTCGCCGTCGCTGTTCAGCACGTAGACCCAGGAATCGGTGCGGTCCAGCTTCAGCGACAGGGCGATCCCCGCCGCGATGGAGAGCCCCTGGCCGAGCGAGCCGGTGCAGGCCTCCAGCGCCGGAAGGAAACGGGTGTCCGGGTGGCCCTGCAGGGGGGACCCGAGCTGGCGCAGGGTGGCCAGCTGCTCCTTGGGGAAGTAGCCGGAGAGGGCCATGGCCGCGTAGACCACCGGGCAGCCGTGCCCTTTGCTCAGGATAAAGTGGTCGCGCTCTCCCCAAGCGGGGTTCTTGGGGTCGTGCCGCATCGCCTGGAAGAAAAGAGCCGTCACAATCTCCGCCGCCGAGAGGGAGCCGCCGGGATGGCCGGAGCCGGCCTTGCCGATCATGCGGATCACCTCTTTCCGAATCTCTTTGGCGATGGCGGGCAGCTGCGGCTCCGGGGTCTGCGAGGAAGCCATGACGAATGGATGATACCGATTTTCCGAAGCCCGGTCAACCCTAGTCCGCTTCTGAAAAAACCACTTCTCGCGCGGAGAGCCGCCTGGGTTAGCGAGAAGTGGGTTTTTCAGAAGCGGACTGCCCTTTCTCTGCTACAATGAGCGCTCATTTCCGCACCATGGTTCATCCCCTGCTCTTCTACGCGGTCGCCGGGTTAACCATTGTCGGGGCCTTGGGCGTCACCTTCGCCCGGGACCCGGTGTACGCGGTCCTCTCCCTGGTCGTCGCCCTCTTCGGGCTCTCCGCCCTGTTCGTCGGCCTGGGGGCCTATTTCGTGGCGGTGATCCAGGTCCTCGTGTACGCGGGTGCGGTGCTGATCCTCTTCCTCTTCGTGGTGATGCTCCTCGACATGGCGCCGGAGCGCCTCCTGCAGACCCGCGACCGCACCCTCACCTTTTTCGGCGTCGGCTTCGCCCTCATTTTCCTCGCCCAGCTCACGGTGATCACGACGACCTTCCTCCCCAGGCCGTCGGCCCCCGGGATCGCTGCGCCAGCCCCGGTGCCCGGCACCACGGCGGAGGTCGGCCGGCTCCTCTTCACCACCTACGCCCTGCCCTTCGAGGTCGCCTCGCTGATCCTCCTCGTCGGGATCATCGGCGCGGTCGCCCTGGCGAAGAAGAGATCCACATGACGCCGGTCGGCCTCCCCCACCTGATCCTCTTAAGCGGCATCCTCTTCACCATCGGCCTGATCGGCGTGATCAGCCGCCGCAACGTCCTCCTGATCCTGCTGTCCCTGGAGATCCTCCTGAGCTCAGCGAACCTCGCCTTCGTCAGCTTCTCCCGCGCGCGCGGGGACCTCTCCGGCCAAGTGATGGTCTTCTTCGTGATGATCGTGGCCGCCGCCGAGGTCACCGTGGGGCTGGCGATCGCGCTCCTGCTGGTCCGCCGCACCGCCAAGGTGAACGCCGACGAGATGAGGAACCTGCGGTGGTAGCCCTGCCCTGGATCATCCTGTTCGCCCCGCTGGCCGCCTGCGCGGCGATCGCCGTCGTCACCTACCGAAACAAGCGCCTGAGCGCCGCGCTGGCGATCGGCGCCATGGTGGTGGGGCTTCTCTGCTCGAAGCTCGCCCTCTGGCAGGCGCTGTTCGGGCACGCCGAGCCGCTGGAGAGATCGCTCGCGTGGGTCCGGCTCCCCGGCCTGCTCCTGGAGTTCGGGTTCCTCCTGGACCGGGCGGCGATCCTCATGTCGCTGGTGGTGACCGGCGTGGGCCTCATGATCTTCATCTACTCGGTCGGGTACATGAAGGAGGACCAAGGCTTCACCCGGTATTTCTGCTACCTCTCCCTTTTCGCCTTCTCGATGCTGGGGATCGTGCTGGCCAACAACTTCGTGACCCTCTTCATGTTCTGGGAGCTGGTGGGGGCCAGCTCCTACCTGCTGATCGGCTACTGGTATGACCGGCCGAAAGCGGCGGAGGCCGGCAAGAAGGCCTTCCTGGTGAACCGGATCGCCGACTTCGGCTTCCTGATCGGGATCCTGATGGTCTGGAACCTCTCCGGCATGGGCGGCCAGGAGAAAACGCTGAACTTCGCCGAGCTGGCCCACCGGATCCCGCACCTCGCCGAGACCGGCGCGGTGCCGATGCCGGAGATGGCCCTGGTCGCGGCGCTGATCTTCTGCGGGGTGGTGGGCAAGTCGGCGCAGTTCCCCCTGCACGTCTGGCTGCCCGACGCCATGGAAGGCCCCACCCCGGTATCGGCCCTGATCCACGCCGCCACGATGGTCGCGGCCGGCGTCTACCTGATCGGCCGCGTCTTCTTCCTCTTCTGGGCGACCCCGCCGGTGATGCTCCTCATCGCGGTGGTGGGGGGGTTCACCGCCCTGTTCGCCGCGACGCTGGCCCTCGTGGAGAACGATATCAAGCGGGTGCTCGCCTATTCGACCTTAAGCCAGCTGGGCTTCATGGTAATGGCGCTGGGGCTGGGCGGCTATACGGCGGGGCTTTTCCACCTCACCACCCACGCCTTCTTCAAGGCGCTCCTGTTCCTCGGGGCCGGCTGCGCGATCCACGCGGTGCACACCAACAACATCTGGGAGATGGGCGGGCTGTTGAGGAAGATGCCGGTGACCGGCATCACCTTCCTCGTTGCCACCCTCGCCCTGTGCGGGATCTTCCCCCTGAGCGGGTTCTGGAGCAAGGACGAGATCCTCGCGGTGGCCTTCGAGCGCAGCCCCTTTCTTTGGGCGGTCGGCACGCTCACCGCGGCGCTCACTTCCTTCTACATGGGCCGGCTCTTCAGCGTGGCCTTCCTCGGCTCCCCCCGCTCACACAAAGCGGAGCACGCCCATGAGGCGCCGGCGCTCATGACCGGCCCCCTGGTGGCTCTGGCGATCCCCAGCGCCCTGGCCGGCTTCCACTTCATCGGGATCCCCGCCTTCCTCCACCCTGGGGCGCACGGGGCAGGCGTGCACGTGGAGTTCAACCCCATGGTGGCGCTGGCCTCCACCGCGGCGGCCGTGGCCGGGCTGGCCGCAGCCTACATGGCGTACGGCCGGGGCCTGCGCCCCGGCCAGGAGATCCGGGACCTCGCGGGCGGCGCGTACCGGGTCCTCACCCGGAAGTACTACGTGGATGAGATCTACGCCTGGATCAACCAGAACGTCCAGCAGAGGTTTGCGGTCTTCCTGGGCCTGTTTGAGCGCCGCGTGATCATCGGGCTCTGCGTGAACGGCGTGGCCAAGACCACCGGCTGGGTTGGGTCGGTCCTCCGGATGTCCCAGACCGGCAAGGTGCAGACGTATGCCCTCACCCTGCTGGCCGGGCTGTGCCTCCTCGTGTACCTCACCTGGCGATGACACTCCCCGGGCCGGTCACCTGCGCGGTCCTCAGCCCCTTCGCGGGGGCGATCGCCCTGCTCTTCGTGCCGCAGGCGCGGGAGGCGTGGGTCCGCCGGATCGCTTCGGTCGCCTCCGCTGTCCCGCTCCTCATCGCGCTGTTCCTCCTCTTCCAGTTTGACCGCGCGCAGTCCGGCTACCAGTGGGTGGAGCGGATGGCCTGGATCCCCGCGATGGGGATCCAGTACCAGGTCGGGCTTGACGGCATCAACCTGACCCTGCTCCTCCTGCACTCCATCTGCAGCTTCACCGGGGTCCTCATCTCCTACCGGATCGGCAGGCGGGTCAAAGAGTACTACATCTTCTACCTGCTCCTGATCGGCGGCGTCTCCGGCGTCTTCACCTCCCTCGACCTCTTCTTCTTCTACCTGTTCTACGAGATGGCGGTGATCCCGATGTTCCCCCTGATCGGCATCTGGGGCTCGGGGGACAAGGACTACGCCACGATGAAGCTCACCCTGTACCTCACCGCCGGCGCGGTGCTGGCCCTGCTGGGCCTGCTCGCCCTGTACCTGGTCAGCGGCGCGCATACCTTCGACCTCATCTTCCTCCAGCGCTATCTCGCCCAGAACCCCCTGCCAGGGGAGATCCAGCGCTGGATCTTCCCCTTCCTCCTGATCGGCTTCGGCGTGATAGCCCCGATGTGGCCGCTCCATTCCTGGTCCCCCATCGGCCACGCCGCCGCCCCCTCGGCCGTCTCGATGCTTCACGCCGGCGTGCTGATGAAGCTCGGCTCCTACGCGATCCTGCGGGTCGCCCTGCCCCTCCTTCCCGAGGGGGCGTACGCGTGGCTGCCGTGGGTAGCCGCCCTCTCCGTCATGAACATCCTCTACGGCGGCTTCGTGGCGATGGCGCAGAAGGACATCAAGTTCATCATCGGCTACTCCTCCTCCAGCCACATGGGCTACGTCCTGCTGGGGCTGGCCTGCCTGAACCCCATCGCCTTGAACGGCGCCGTGCTCCTCATGTTCGCCCATGGGCTGATGACGGCGCTCGCCTTCGCCGCGGTCGGCCATGTCTACGACCAGACGCACACCCGGCAGGTCGCCGAGTGGGGGGGCCTCGCCCGGCAGATCCCCTTCATCGCCACCGCGTTCACCATGGCGGCGCTGGCATCGAGCGGGCTGCCCGGCTTCGCCAACTTCGTCTCGGAGCTGCTCATCTTCTTCGGCTCGTGGAACAGCTACCGGATCCCTGCGCTGGCGGCGGCGTTCGGGATCGTGGTGACCGCCTTCTACATGCTCCGCGCGGTGCGCACCGGCTTCTTCGGGCCGCTGAACCCCAAGTGGGCCGAGCTCAAGGACGCGACCCCCTTCGAGCGGATCCCGTACCTGATCCTGCTGGCGGGCCTGATGATCGTCGGCTGCTGGCCGCGGCTCCTGCTGGAGGTGATCTCCAGCTCAACCCAGCAGGTGCTGGGGCACTTCCAGGGCCTGCGGGTGGTGGCCAAGCTGTGAGCATGGGTACGCATATGGTTACCGAGTGGCTGGCGATGCTCCCGGAGCTGTGGGTCGGCCTGCTCGCCGCGGCCCTGCTGGCGCTGGACCTGCGCTGGCGGGACACCCGCCCGTCGCGTTACGGGCTGATCGCCGCCGTTGGGCTCCTCCCGGTCTTCCCGCTCCTCCTCTGGCAGGCCGGCCTTGGGCCCCGGGAGATCCTCAGCGGGATGTACCGGATCGACGCGCTGGCCCTCTTCTTCAAGGCCCTCTTCACCGCGGCGGCGGTCCTGGTGATCCTGATGACCCGGGAGCTTTCCCACACGCTGGAGAAAAACCACGGGGAGTTCGTGCTCCTCATCCTCACCGCCCTGCTGGGGATGCTCTACACCGCCTCCTCGGCGGACTTCCTCATGCTCTTCGTCTCCCTGGAGCTGATCGCCATCACCTTCTACGTCCTGACCTCGTACCTCATGACCGACGTACGCTCCCTGGAGGCCGGCATGAAATACCTGGTGCTGGGCTCCCTTTCCTCGGGGATATTCCTCTTCGGCGTCGCCTTCGTTTACGGGGCCGTCGGCACAACGAGCTTCTCCGGGATCCAGGCGGCCGTGCGCGCCGCGCCGGCGCTTCCGCCCGGCCTGCTCTTCGGGCTGGTCCTCATGCTGGCAGGCATCCTCTTCAAGGTGGCCGGCGTCCCGTTCCAGCTCTGGGTGCCGGACGTCTACCAGGGGGCCCCCACGCCGGTGACCGCCTTCCTCTCCGTCGGCTCCAAGGCGGCCGGCTTTCTGGTGGCGTTCCGGGTCCTCAGCGAGATTTTCGGCCCGCACGCGCCCCAGTGGTCGCCGATCGTGGCGTGGCTGGCGGGGCTGACCATCCTGTACGGCAACCTGGGGGCCATCCCCCAGCGGAACATGAAGCGCCTGCTGGGCTACTCCTCCATCGGCCACGCCGGCTACCTCCTGATCGGGATCGCCGTCTCCTCCGCCGTCGGGGCCGCCGCCGTCAACTTCTACCTGCTCGGCTACCTCTTCAGCAACCTGGCGATCTTCCTGGTCCTGGCCTGCTTCTACAGGCACGCGGGTTCGGATGAGATCCGGGATTACGCGGGGCTGGCCAAGCGCTCGCCGTTCCTCGCGGCCGTGATGTTCCTCGCGCTCCTCTCGCTGGCCGGAGTTCCGCCCCTGGTGGGGTTCATGGGCAAGTTCCTGCTGCTCCTGAGCGCCGTCTGGGAAGGGTACTTCTGGCTGGCCGCGATCGGCGCCGCGGCCGTGGTGATCTCGCTCTACTACTACCTGCTGATCGTGAAGGTGATGTACGCGGACGAGCCGGCCGACCCCTCGCCGATCCCGGTGAGCTTCCCCGCGCGCCTGGCGCTCCTCGCCTGCATCGCCGGCATGCTGGGGATCGGCCTCTGGCAGGCGCCGTTCCTCTCCCTCTCCTTCGCCGCCGTCAAGTCGCTGTTTTAAGCAGCGCCGCGAGCTTCTTCGACAGCCCCAGCGAACGGGCCCAGCGGCGCAGATACGCGCGGTTCAAGCGCTTTCCCTGCTCTTCAATGACCGCCTGCGCGTCCAGCCGATCCATGGGCCTGTCCGCCAGAAGCTTGTAAAGGATGAGATCCTCCGCCGAGATCACCCTCGCCTTCTCTCTTCCGAATTTCATTTCAACCGCGCGGAGGATAGCTTGAGTCTGATAAAGGACCCGAGCCATAAGAAAATCCACCTGCACCGGCAGCCCCCTGGAGGATTTCAGATATCGGCAAACAAGCAGGCGATGACCGGGGAGGGAACGGGGGGCCGCCGGAAGAAAATGGGCGCGCTGAAGCTCGCGGACAAAGGCCGGCTCGTCGCTCGGGTCAACAGCGACTGCGAAGTCGACGTCCTGAGTCACGCGCAGCCTTCCAAATCCGCCCAGGGCCATGCCGCCCAGCACCATATACGGAACACGCCTGCGCTTTAAAACACGCAGGGCGGCCACCAACGCTTCCTCAAGCTGAGCGCTTGGCCCTGTTCCGCTCATAAAGATTGCGCAAAATCTTCAGGTTGCTCCTCTGATGATCGCGGGAGGCTTTTCCCCATCGACGACAGAACACATCCCACGCTTTGGCCTGCGACATTCCCTGCGCCCTCATGACCGCCAGGGCGAAGCGGGTTGAGAAGTCAAGAAGCTCCTTCCAGGCCTTGTATCGCTCCGAAGCGTCTTTCATCGGATAAAGCACTGGCTCAGCCCGTTATGGGCCTCCCCAGCACCTCCCC
>CAYJUA010000040.1:11337-12264 GCA_964373295.1 uncultured Planctomycetia bacterium | reverse complement strand
GCGCCGGCTGGCGCGAGGAGGATGTGCGCGACCTCGCCTCCCCGCTGGCCAGCGGTTCCTTCCCGACCTCCGGCATGGTGGTGATCCCCTGCTCCACCGGCACGCTGGGCTCGGTCGCCAACGGGATCTCGACGAACCTGATCCACCGGGCGGCGGAGGTCTGCCTGAAGGAGCGCCGGCCGCTGATCGTGGTGCCGCGCGAGACGCCGCTGTCCACGATCACCCTGCAGAACATGCTTGCCCTGGCGCAGGCGGGGTGCCACGTGGTGCCGGCCAACCCCGGCTTCTACCACAACCCGAAGCAGGTCTCGGACCTCGTGGACTTCGTGGTGGCGCGGGTGCTGGACCTCATGAAGATCCCGCACGCCCTGTCTCGGCGCTGGACCGGGATGCCTGTCCTGGAAGATGCTGTCGGCGGTTAGCCCGGATCTCGCCGGGATCGCCGCGAAGGTCGAAGCGGGCCAGCGCCTCAACCGGCAGGAGGGGATCCGGCTGTTCGACGCCGACCTCTTTACGCTGGGGGCCCTCGCCAACCGGGTGCGGGAGCGCCTTCACGGGGACGAGACCTACCACACCCACACGCTCCACCTGAACTACACCAACGCCTGCGTCCTCTCCTGCGGGCTCTGCGCCTTCTACCGGCCGCTGGGCCACGCCGAGGCGTACACCTTCCCGCTGGAGGAGATCGCCCGGAAGGCGGAGGCGGCGGGCAAGGCGGGCGTGCGGGAGTTCCACATCACCGGCGGCCTGAACCCCAAGATCCCCTTCGACTACTACGAGGAGATGTTCCGCGCGCTGAAGAGGGCGGCGCCGGCCGCGACGGTGAAGGCCTTCACGTCGGTGGAGATCGACTTCTTCTCGAAGCTGTTCCGGATGCCGGTGGAGGAGGTGTTCCGGCGGCTGAAATCGGCCGGCATGGACTGCATG
>CAYJUA010000040.1:7051-11327 GCA_964373295.1 uncultured Planctomycetia bacterium | reverse complement strand
CGACATCATCTGCCCGGAGAAGATCTCCGGGGAGCGGTGGATCGAGGTTCAGCGCCAGGCGCACCGCAACGGCATCCCCACCAACGCCACGATGCTGTACGGCCACGTGGAGACGGTGGAGGAGCGGGTGGACCACATGCTGGCGGTCCGGGCCCTGCAGGAGGAGACCGGCGGGGTGCAGGCCTTCGTGCCCCTCTCGTACCACGCCGAGGGGACCGCCTTCCCGGACATCCCCCCCACCACCGGCTTCGAGGACCTCCGGGTCTACGCGGTCTCGCGGCTGATGCTGGACAACGTCCCCCACATCAAGCTCCTCTGGACCTACGTGGGGGTGAAGATGATCCAGGTGGCGCTGGACTTCGGCGTGGACGACGTCGGCTCCACCAACATGGAGGAGCGGATCGTGAAGGCGGCGGGGGCGAACCACACCGACGCCCCGTCGGTGGACGAGCTGACGCAGATGATCGAACGGGCCGGCCGGAAGGCGCGGCTCATCGACTCACTCTACGGAAACGCGAGGTGGAACTGACATGAACCTGGGCGACATCCAATTCCTGAACTCCTGGCCGGTCACGCACGCCCTCCGGAAGGGCATCGTCTCCTCCGACATCCAGGTGGTCTCCGGCACGCCGGCGGAGCTGAACCGCCGCCTGCTCACCGGCGAGCTGGACGCCGGGGCGGTCTCCTCCATGCTGTACCTGCGCCACACCGAGGAGTTCGTGGCGGTGCCGGGGCTGTGCATCCGCTCCGACTCGCCGGTGGGCAGCGTGCTGGTGGTGAGCTACCAGCCGCTGACCACGCTGAAGGGCCGCACGATCGGGGTGAGCAACCAGGGGGCGACGACGCCGGTCCTGCTGAGGATCCTGGCCGCGCAGAAGCAGCTCAAGATCAACCTGGAGATGACCCCCCTGCGGTACCCGGAGATCCTGCGGGAATACCCGGCCGCGCTCCTGATCGGCGACGAGGCCCTGCAGGCCAGCCAGTCGGCGGACGGCCTGCAGTGGTGGGACCTCGGCGGGGCGTGGACCGCATGGACCCGGCGCCCGTTCGTCTACGCGCTGTGGGTGATGCGGCGCTCGCTGGCGGAGAAGGAGCCGCAGGCGCTGGAGCATCTCACCGACGCCCTGCGCGCCTCCTACGAGTGGGGCAGGGCCCACCGGGACGAGATGATCGCCGCCATGCGGAAGACCTTCCCGTTCGAGGCGACGTTCCTGCGGAAGTACCTGCAGGCGATCTCGTACCAGCTGGACGCCCGGGCGTGGGCGGGCCTGGTCCGCTTCGCCCGCGAGGCGGAGCGGATCGGGGAGCTGCCCCGCGGGACCGCCCGGAAGCTGGGGGCCGGGGCGCGCCGGGCGGACGCGCTGGGCCGCCGGCTGGCGGCGGTCTGAAGCGGATGGCGACCGAGCTGGTCGAGGATCTGCTGGAGAGTGCGGCGGAGGGCGGCCGCCTGAGCGCCGGGGAGGCGCTGCGCCTGCACGAGGAGGCGGATCTCGTCGCCCTCGGCCGGGCCGCGGACCGGGCCCGACTGCGCCTGCACCCGGACAACCTCGGCACGTTCGTGGTGGACCGCAACATCAACTACACGAACGCCTGCGTCGCCGACTGCTCCTTCTGCGCCTTCTACCGCCGCCCCGGCCACCCGGAGGCGTACCGCCTGCCGGTCGAGGAGATCCTGCGGCGGGTCGGCGAGCTGGTGGAGCTCGGCGGCACGCAGGTGCTGCTGCAGGGCGGGCTGGACCCGTCCCTGCCCCTCTCCTTTTACGAGGAGCTTTGCCGCGCCATCAAGCGGGTCTACCCGCGCATCCACCTGCACTCCTTCTCCGCGCCGGAGATCGACACGATGGCGCAGGTGGCGGGCTTGGGCTACGCGGAGGTGTTCGAGCGCCTGAAGGCGGCCGGGCTGGACTCGATGCCCGGCGGCGGCGCCGAGATCCTGGTGGAGCGGGTCCGTGAGAAGGTGAGCCCGAAGAAGCTCACCGCGGCCGGCTGGTTCGCCGTGCACCGGGCGGCGCACGGGGCAGGCCTCAAGACCACCTGCACCATGACCTACGGGATGGTGGAGACCGCCGCCGAGCGGGTGGAGCATTTGGTCCGCTTGCGGGACCTGCAGGACGAGACGGGCGGGTTCCGCGCATTCATCCCCTGGAGCTTCCAGCGGGGCCACACCGTGCTCGACACCCCGCCGGCCGGCGGGATGGAGTACCTGCGGCTCATCGCCCTCTCGCGGCTGGTGCTGGACAACGTCCCCAACGTGCAGGCCGGCTGGGTGACCGAGGGGCCGAAGCTGGCGCAGATCGCCCTCGCCTTCGGGGCGAACGACTTCGGCGGGATCCTGGTGGACGAGGTGGTGGTCGGCGCCACCGGCATGGTCTACCGGGTGGACAAGGAAGAGGCGGTCCGCCTGATCCGCGGGGCGGGGCGGGTGCCGGCCCAGCGGAACACGAAATACGAGATCCTCCGGGTCCATGACGGCGACACTGTCCGAGATCTACTCTCCGATCCAGTCGCAGCTCCAGGCCTCTGAGCAGGTCCTGCTCAAGGAGCTCGGCGGCCAGAGGGGCTCCCGCCGGGGCCTGCTGGTGGAGATGACTCGCCACGTGGCGCAGATGTCCGGCAAGCGGATCCGTCCGGCGCTGGCGCTGCTCGGCGCCGCGCTCGCCCATGAGAAAAGGGGTCAGGCACCTTTTCTCATCAACGGCAGCCGGTCTAGGAGCGAATCCTCCCACTGGATGGACCGCGCCGTGAAGCTGGCCACCGCCGTCGAGATGATCCACACGGCAACCCTCCTGCACGACGACGTGATCGACGGGGCCTCCCTCCGACGGGGGATCTCCACGCTGAACGCCAAGTGGGGAGACACCCTGTCGGTCCTCTCCGGCGACTACCTCTACTCCAAGGCCTTCTGCCTCTTAAGCGAGCTGGACCACCCGGTGGTCCTGCGGCTCATGTCCGACACGGCGCGGACGGTCTGCGAGGGGGAAGTGGCGCAGATCCAGCATCAGTACGACCTGACCCTCACGCGCTCGGCGTACCTCAAGATCATCGATTGGAAGACCGCTTCGCTGATGGGCGGGGCCGCGCAGTCCGGGGCCCTCCTCGGCGGGGCGGCGCCGGCGCGGGCGGCCCGGCTGGGCACCTTCGGGCGCTCTTTCGGCATCGCCTTCCAGATCCTGGACGACACGCAGGACCTGGTGGGGGATGAGGAGGCGCTGGGCAAGTCGCTGGGCACCGACCTGGCGCTGGGCCAGCTCACCCTGCCGCTCCTGTACCTGCGGGACTCCGCCGACCCGGACCTGCGGAGTCAGTTGGCGCAGTGGTTCAACGGCAACGGCTCCCGGTCGGCCGGGCAGGCGCGGGATCAGCTCCAGAAGATCAAGGAAGAGGCGATCCGGCTCCGTGTCCCCGCCTACTGCCGCCGGGTGGCCGGCCGGTACCTCCTCCAGGCCAGGCAGGCGCTGGCCCCCTTCCCGGATTCCGAGTACAAGGCCAGTCTCCTGGGGCTGACTGACTTCCTGGTCCGCTAGGATTCGCTGAAGATCGTCAGTCGTGGGGACTCTACAAATGCCGGCCTGCGCTTTGGGGTCGGAAACCCCGTTAATGGATCGTGACAACATGAGCCAAATCCTTCAGGAATCCTACAATCGGATCTACTCAACCCACGGGATTGAAGGGGACCCTGCCTTCTACGCATGGGCGGTCCGGCTTCTGAGGCCTATCCAGGGACGATTCTTTATCGACGTCGCCTGCGGGCAGGGCCGGGCGGTCGATGAGGCCCACAAGCTCGGGCTGGTCGCGCACGGCATTGACATTTCCACCGAAGCCATTGCCTTGGCCAGAAAACGGTATCCTACTGCAAATTTCAATGTCGGCGATGCCCAGGAGCTTCCGATTGCCGGGGAGGTTTACGACTACGTTTCCTGCCTGGGTAGCTTGGAGAACACGCCGGATCCGTTCAAGACACTCTCCGAGCTGATTCGGGTGACCAAGCCGGGCGGCAAGGTCCTGATCCAGGTGCCAAATCTGTACTGGTTGGGCGAGCTGATCGAGAGTTCATACCGAAAACAGGGGCCGCTGCCCATGCGGCCCTATGAGCACGCGGCCACGCGCGCGGCCTGGAAGGCGATGTTGGAGAACGAGGGGCTGATCGTAGAGCGGATCCACACCTACAACCGGCCAGCCGTGCTCTTCGCTGGTAGGAAGATCAGGTCCATCCGGAAGTTCGTCACGCGTTTCATGCTGAACCTGATGACCCCTCAGCACCTAGCGTGGACGCTTA
>CAYJUA010000040.1:4980-7041 GCA_964373295.1 uncultured Planctomycetia bacterium | reverse complement strand
CCCCCCCCACCCACCCAGGACGCCCAAGACCGACACCCCCACACCCCCACCCACCCGGGGGCGGGGGCACCCCCATCGAAGCACTTCAATCTGTGGCAAGCGCACCAACGATAAGGAGTTCTTGAGTCCCGGCGCCGGCTTGGAGGAGATCCTCTTGGTGATGGGTTTTCCGCCGGCGGGGCTGGAAGCGATCGATGCCTCCGGTTTGGAAGAGGTCCTGGTCCGGAAACGTTCCGCTTAGCTCTTGCTTCCAGTGGGTGTGTTATACTCCTGAGTGAGAGAAAACCAGTGAACATTCAGGAGTACATTTCAGCAAACCCGGATGTCTGCCACGGCAAGCCCTGCTTCAAAGGGACGCGGATCATGGTGGCTTCCGTGCTGGAACTGCTGGAAAGCGGGCAAACCGTGGACCAAATCCTGGAGGCGTACCCTAATCTCACGCCGCAGCACGTTCGGGCCGCGTTGCACTTAGCCTCCGAACTCCTGAACCACGAGCAGTTTGTTCCTTTCGGCACTCCGTAAGTTCTCGGATGAGGTTCCTTCTCGATGAAGACGTCCACATCAAGGTGTTGGACTGGCTTGTTGAGAAGGGTCACGATGTCCTTCGCGTCCCATCCGGCCTGAAGAACGGAGACGTTCTGTCCCTTGCCCAAAGGGAATCCCGCGTTCTGATCACGCGAGACAAAGATTTTTCTAACCGATTGATGTATCCACCTCCCCGATACGCCGGCATTCTTGTCTTGCGGATTCACCCTCCGGATTTGGAAAGTTTGATCAGGGCTCTGCAGTCCACCCTGTCCGGACTTCCGGAAAGAGAGTTCCGAGGGAAGCTGGTTATTGTTGAAGAGCAGGGTTATCATCTGCTGTCATAGCCAGGCCAGGCCCTTGTTCTGTGCTGCCAATTTCAGGATAATGGGGCTTTCTTAGGTGAGTTATTTCCCGCTCTTTGTGGAGTTGGAAGAGTACCCCGCCCTGGTGGTCGGAGGGGGGCGGGTGGCGCTGGGCAAAGCGCGGCAGCTGCGCGCGTTCGGGGCGCGGGTCACGGTGGCGGCCCCTGCGCTGGCGCCGGGGCTCGCGCGCCTGGCGCGGGAGCGGAAGGTCCGCTGGCTGCGCCGCCGGTTCCGGCCGGGTGACCTGGGCCGCGCTCGGCTAGCCGTGGCGGCGACGGACGAGCAGGCGGTGAACGAGAGCGTCTCGCGGCTGGCCCGGCGCAAGGGGATCCCGGTCAACGTGGTGGACCAGCCGGCGCTGTGCTCCTTCATCTTCCCGTCGGTGGTCCGGCGGGGCCGCCTGGTGATCGCGGTCTCCACCGGCGGCGCCTCCCCCGCGCTGGCCAAGTGGATCCGCCGCGACCTCCAGCGGCGCTACGGCGCGGAGTTCGGGCGCTCGCTTGCGGTGATGGCGCGGGCCCGGAAGCAGGTAAAGAAAGAGGTGCCTGCCGCCCGGCGCAAGGCCCTGTTTGAGAAAGCGTTGAGGGCATACCTTCAGATATTGGATCGCGAGGGGGGCTTGCTGTGATCCCGCTGCACGTGGCGGCGCTGTTCGCGAGCTACCTCGCTTTCTTCGGCGCGGTCGTGACCGGCGTGGCGTTTCTCCTGCAGGAGCGCCGGATCAAGCGGAAGGACCCGGGAGTCCTGCAGGCCGGGGCGGTGCCGCTGGAGCTGCTGGACCGGACGAACCTGGTCTGCGTCGTGGCCGGGTTCCTCCTGTTCAGCTTCGGGATGCTGCAGGGGAATTGGCTCGCCCGGAAGGAGTGGGGCGCCTATTTCACCGGCGACCCGAGGGAGATGTTCAGCCTGGTCACCTGGGCCTTCTACGGCTGGGTGCTCTGGCTGCGGCTCACGGTGGGCCTGCGGGGGCGGCGGGTGATCTTCCTGTCGGTGATGTCGTTCCTGCTGGTCGTGTTCACGTTTCATCTGATCTCTCATGGATATCGCGGTACTGGGTCTTAACCATCGCACCGCCCCGGTCGAGCTGCGGGAGCGCGTGGCCTTCCAGGAGCAGAGGCTCCCGGAGGCGCTCGGCGCCGTCCGCGGAGAGCTGGGCCTGCCCGAGTGCGTG
>CAYJUA010000040.1:0-4970 GCA_964373295.1 uncultured Planctomycetia bacterium | reverse complement strand
CGAGGTGGGGCTTTCTGTATGCGTGATCCTCTCCACCTGCTACCGGTTGGTGCTGTACCCGGCGCTGCCGGAGGTCAACGGCTCCGAGGACAGGCTCAAGCGGTTCCTCGCCCGGTTCCACCGCGTGGAGCCGGACCTCCTGGACACCCACGCCTACTGGCACCTCCAGCCCGACTCCGTGAGGCACCTCTTCCGCGTGGCGGCGGGGCTGGACTCCATGGTGGTCGGCGAGTCGGAGATCCTCGGCCAGGTGCGCGACGCCTACACACGGGCGGTCTCGGCCGGCGCGGTGACCGGCCTCTTCCACCGCCTCTTCCAGACGGCGATCCGCGCCGGCAAGCAGGCGCGCGCCCAGACCCGGATCGGGCGGGGCGCGGTCTCGGTGAGCTCGGTCGCGGTGGAGCTGGCGCGCCGGATTTTCCGGGACCTCGGCTCCAAGACGATCCTCCTGCTCGGCGCCGGCCAGACCGGCGAGAGCACCCTCACCTGCCTCAAGGGGCAGGGGGTCCGCTCCATCCTCATCGCCAACCGCTCGACGGACAAGGCGATCCCGCTGGCGAGCCAAGTGGGCGGCCGGGTGGTCCCCTTCGAGCGGCTGGACCTGGCCCTGTTCGAGGCCGACATCGTCCTGTGCTCCACCTCCGCCGACCGGTACCTCCTCACGCGGGAGGAGGTACAGGGGGTCATGGCGGCGCGGCGGCAGAGGCCGCTCTTCCTCATCGACATCTCCGTCCCCCGCAACCTGGACCCCCGCATCGGCCAGCTTGAGAACGTCTACCTCTACGACATCGACGACCTGCAGGGGATCGCCTCGGCGAACCTGCAGGTGCGCCTGAGCGAGGCGGAGCAGTGCGCGAAGATCGTGGAGCGAGAGATGGGTGAGTTCCTTGCGAGGGTGACGGCGTGAGCCCCGAAGAGCCCTCGCCGGCCCCCAAGGGGCCGATGAAGTCGGCCATGCAGGTGGAGGTGGACGAGAGCAAGGTCTGGAACCTGTGGTTCACCCGGAAGGAGTTCCTCACGCTGGCCGCCTGGGGCGCCTTCCTGGCCGGGCTCGGCGGGGCCCTGCTGGCGATGCTGCGCTACTTCATCCCCAACATCACGTACGACCCGCCCTCCGTCTTCAAGGTGGGGAAGCCCGAGGATTACCTGGCCGGCCAGGTGGACGGCCGCTGGAAGCAGAAGCACCGGATCTGGGTGGTGCGGGACCTGCCGGCCCAGGGCGGCGGGCTCTACGTGATCTTCGCCCGGTGCACCCACCTGGGCTGCACCCCGAACTGGCTGCAGGGCCAGAACAAGTTCAAGTGCCCGTGCCACGGCTCCGGCTTCCGGTGGGGAGGGATCAACTTCGAGGGGCCCGCCCCCAGGCCGCTGGAGCGCTGCCGGCTGGCGCTGGCCGATGACGGGCAGATCCAGGTGGACGTGGCGACCCGCTTCAAGAACCCCAAGGACTGGGCCAAGCCGGAGGCATACCTCAAGGTCTAAATGGCCGACGCACCGCAAGCCCCCGCGCAGTCGAAGCTCCAGGCGAAGATGAGCGAGATCGCCCGGACCATCCGGATGTCGCAGGTCTGGCGCTCGATCTTCCGGCACACCTACCAGGACACGCCCCGCAACCGGTCGCTGATGATCCTGGCCAACGTCTTCATGCACATCCTGCCGGTCAAGGTCCGGCCCGCGGCGATCCGCTTCCGGTACACCTGGCGCCTGGGAGAGATGAGCTTCTTCCTGTTCCTCCTCCTGACCCTGACCGGCGTCCTGCTGATGTTCTACTACCGGCCGGTCATCGAGCACGCCTACTGGGACATGAAGGACCTCCGGTTCGTGGTGCCCTTCGGGCCCCTGCTGAGGAACATGCACCGGTGGGCGGCGCACGTGATGGTCTTCCTCGTGATGCTCCACATGGCCGCGGTCTTCTACCGCTCCGCCTACAAATCGCCGCGCGAGTACAACTGGGTGGTCGGGGTGAGCCTGCTCCTCATCACCTTCCTGCTTTCGTTCACCGGCTACCTGCTCCCGTGGGACCAGCTGGCGATCTGGGCGGTCACCGTGGGGACCAACATGGCGGCGGCCACCCCGGTCCTCGGGTCGGAGGGCCCCTTCGCCATCGTCACCGCGGACAACGACGCCCGCTTCATCCTGCTGGGGTCGAAGCTGGTGGGCCAGGCGGGGCTCCTGCGCTTCTACGTGCTCCACTGCGTCCTCCTGCCGCTGGTCTTCCTCATCTTCGTGTCGGTGCATCTCTGGCGCGTGCGCAAGGACGATTTCTCGGCGATCCCCCTGCCGCCCCCGGAGGAGCGGAAGAAGGGGGCGCGGCCCGAGGAATGGATCAAACAGCACCCGGAGCAGCTCGATAAGAAGGTGTTCACCTGGCCGAACCTGGTCTCGCGGCAGTTCGTGGCGGCGCTGGTGATCACCGCGGGGCTCACCCTCTGGTCGATCATCGGCCACGCCCCCCTGGAGGAGCTGGCCAACCCCAACAAGACGCCCAACCCCTCCAAGGCGCCGTGGTACTTCGTGGGGCTGCAGGAGCTCCTGGTCTACTTCGATCCCTGGATGGCCGGCGTGGTCCTGCCCACGCTGATCCTCGTGGGGCTGATGGCGATCCCCTACCTGGACAAGAACCCGCGCGGGGTCGGCTACTACAACTTCCGCGACCGGAAGTTCGCCGTGGGGATGTTCACCTTCGGCCTGATCTTCTGGTTCGTCCTGATCTTCATCGGCTACTACATGCGCGGCCCCGGGTGGGAGCTGTACCTGCCGTGGGAGCCGTGGGACCACTTCCGGGCCCCCAGCTCCACCGCGGGCCTGCGCAACATGCCCAACGGGCTGGGGATCCTCTTCCTGTTGGGGTACGGGGCCGCGGGCGGGCTCCTGTGGTTCTTCGGCTTAAGGAAGTTCTTCAAGAGGATCGGCCTCGGGCCGATCGGCTCGGGTGTCGTGGTCTTCCTGGTCCTGGCGATGTTCTTTGTGCCGGTGAAGATCATCCTGCGGTTGGGCTTCGCCATCAAGTACGTTGTCTCTTTCCCGGACTTCAACTTCAACATATGACCGAAACCAGTCCGCTTCTCAAAAACCCACTTCTCTTCACCATGCAATGGGCCAGAGATGAGAAGTGGGTTTTTGAGAAGCGGACTGCCTTTCCATGAAACGCGGGATCTGGAACTGGCTGTTCCTCCTGTCCAGCTTCGGGCTGGTCGCGATGCTCCTCGTCCTGGTCGGGCAGGAGCTCTTCCCGGAGTGGGCGGGGTACCAGCGCGCCTACTACCGCCGGCTGGCCGAGGTGACCGGGACCCGCGGGGGCGGACCGGTCAAGGTCCGCCAGATCCACCTGCCGGAGTTCCACAGGGTGGACCGCTGCACCACCTGCCACATGGGGATCGACAACCCGAAGATGGCCGGCCAGCCGCAGCCCTTCGGCGCGCACCCGGACCTGGGGATCCCCGGCTTCCTGGCGAAGCACCCGTTCGAGGAGGTCGGCTGCACCGTCTGCCACCACGGGCAGGGGTCGGCCACCACGAAGGCCCACGCCCACGGCCCGGTGCGCCACTGGGAGCAGCCGCTGCTGACCAAGGAGCTGATCGTCGGCGCCTGCACGAGCTGCCACGGCGACACGGCGACCCTGCGTGGGGCGGAGCGGCTGGTGCAGGCGAGGAAGCTTTTCGACGAGAAGGGCTGCATCGGCTGCCACAACCTGCACGGCAAGGGGATGCTCGTCGGGCCGGAGCTGGAAGAGACCTGGAACAAATCACCCGCCCAGTTTGATTTCCACCACGTGGAGGGCATGGAGGGCAAGGGCCACGGCGAGGGGACGGTGGCCCAGTGGATCATCGACCATTTCCGGGACCCGCAGAGGGTCTCGCCGGAGTACCCGGCCCTGGGGATCCCCGAGTCCTCCATGCCGAAGTATGAGTTCACCGAGGAGGAGATCCAGCTCCTCTCCGCCCTGGTGCTGAGCTTCGCCTCCGAGGTGGGCCGCGAGGAGTTCACGGTCCCCGCCCGGTTCAAGGTGCCGGCGAAGCCGCAGGCGGAGCCCGCGTACGCCGGCCCGGTGGAGCACGGGGAGGCGGTCTTCCGGAAGTACGGCTGCGTCGGCTGCCACGGGCCGCAGGGCCGCGGCGGCATCCGCAACGCCAACATGGACCTCGGCGAGGAGGTGCCCGCGCTCACCTACGTCTCCGACGGCTACAGCCGCGACGAGATCAAGGAGATCATCCGCGAGGGCCGCTACCCCGGCCGGGCCGACAGCGCGCACCTGAGCCCGCCACTCTGGATGCCCCCCTGGAAGGAGAAGCTCTCCGACGAGGAGCTGGAGGCCGTCGTTGAATACCTCTTCTCCCTCCGTCCCCCGCCCGAGTAGCCCAAAAGGGGTCGGGTCGACCTGGCACCTTTTATGACCTGCGTCATAGAGGGCGCGGGCCCGGGGGGTTATCATCGAGCCATGTGGAAAACCCGCCGGATCGCCGCTCTGTTCGCTTTGGCCGCCGGTTTTCTGGCGGCTGGGCCGGCCGAGGCAACGCTGGCCAATCTCTCTTCCGCCAAGCAGGCCTACCCCGGCGCCAAGGGGATCTCCTGCAAGACCTGCCACCAAAACCCGGTCGGCCGCTCCGACGACCTGAATGCCTACGGCAAGGCGCTGAAACAGCTTTCCCCGCCCGCCAACCCGAAGAAGCTGGGCGTGGAGGATTACCGCGCCGTGGAGTCCGCCGATTCGGACGGGGACGGCGTCCCCAACCTGAAGGAGATCGAGGCCGGCACTCCACCCGGCGCCGGCGGGCAGAAGACGTCGCTCGCTCCCGGACAGCGCCGGCGGGTCCTCCTCGCCTATCTCGACCGGTGGGTGGAGCCCTCGAGGGCCTGGGCGGCGGAGGAAGAGGCGTCCTCCTCACCGCATAAGGAAAAGGCCGAGTACGTCGGCTCCGAGACCTGCACCGCCTGCCACGCGGACATCGCCAAACAGCATCAACGCTCCG
>CAYJUA010000039.1:0-12422 GCA_964373295.1 uncultured Planctomycetia bacterium | reverse complement strand
CGCCATCAGATGAACTCCATTTGGATGTCCAACAGCTCCGCCTCCCGGTCCCGCCCCGCGAACTCGGCCACGCGGTTCAGCGTCCGGTCCACCACCGGCTGGTCCGTCCCCACGCAGGCCACCGTGAGCGTGGCCGCCTGCCACTTGTCGTGGTCCTCGGTCTCCGCCACGGAGACGTTGAACCTCTGGCGGATCCGGTCCTTCAGCGACAGGAGGACCTGCCGCTTCCCCTTCAGGGAATGGTTCTCCGGGATCCTCAGGTGCAGCTGCAGCAAACCAACGGTCATAAAGGGGTCGGGTCGACCTGGCACCTCAGCGCACAGCGGGGCTCACTTCAAATCGCGTGTGCGCAAGTTTAAGCGCGCTCGGCGCGATTTGAACGCGCGACACCTAGCTCCGGAGGCTAGTGCTCTATCCGGGCTGAGCTACGAGCGCTGAAAGAGAACCCATAATTGTAGCACGACGGAACAAAAGGGAAGGGATGAACCGGGGAGTTAAATATTTTCTCTTTTCAGCTGCTCATGAAGCGCAGCGGCTGTTCGGATAAGTTCCATGACACTTGCATTTTTCTTGTTGTAGATGAAATCTCGGTTTCCAACGGCAAGCACAACGACTTCCCTTTTACAGATGGTATAGAGAATCCGGTATTTCCCGAATCTCAGCTTCCAAAGGCGGCTCGTAGTGCCTTTCAGCGGCTCCCCAATCAAATGGGGTACGCCTTGCAGTTTCCGGTGGGCTGACTGCAGGATGCTCTCGGCAAGTGGCGGATCAAGGGATTCCAAATCATTTCTGGCTTTACGATGCCAAAGAACCGTAAACCTGTCTCCTAACCCTTCTTGGTCCGTCTCTGGTTCCACTTTATAAGCTCTTTGGTAGACATGGCATCATCGCGACGAAAGCTCTTTAAGCGACTCTCTGCCAAATCAGCCAGAGATATATCCTCAGCCAATTCGAGGAAAGCACTGACCACTTCCCGAACCAGTTGGGCAAGCGGAACATTCTCCTCTCTGGCCATACGGACCAGGGTATCTCTCATTTCCCTTGGAAATGAGACCTGGATTCTCTGTTCTGTCGTTGGCATGGCTTGCCTCCCTATGACTATCTCGTACCTAAACAAAGTGTATCACCGATGGTACACCACTGTCAAGTGGAGAGGTCGTGGAGGAGGCGCTTCAGCCCGTCCTCCAGCTTCCATCCCTCGAGATTCAGGTAGGGCGCGACGTCCAGCTCCAGCAGGAAGGTGCCGTTCGCCTGCTCCTCCGCCTCCGCCAGCGCCCTGGCCACCACGCGCGGCACCGCCCCCAGCGGGAGCGGGCGGGCGTCGGTGCCGGCCTTCCGGGCCACCTCGAGCACGTTCCAGCCCTTGTAGAGCCGGCCCAGCGCCTCCCTGTTCCCGTCGGAAACCACCACGACCTGCAGCTCCATCTCCCGCCCGTCCGGCCACGGCAGGGCCTTCCTCATCTCCATCCCGAGCCACGTCATCCGGGCATCGGCCGGGTCGGCCAGCGCCGCGGCCTCTTCCGGGCTGAAAAGATCGCCCTCCAGGAAAACGACGACGTTCTTCTCGATCCGGGAGACTGCCTTTCCCACCCGCCCGGCGAGCTCCGCCTTTTCCTTCACGGCCTCCTCATCCCTCCCGGCAGTATCGGGATCCGGCCCGGTGGTCTCACGGTCCAGCCGGGCAGCGTCACCCTCCGGGCGGCGGGCGTCGAACGGCCCGGGCGTCCCGTCACGACGCTCGCGCCGGTTGATGACCCTCGCCGACAGCAGACCGGCAGCACCGCCGGTGAGCGCTCCCGCGAGCACCGCCTGCCTCTGCCGGATCCGATGGGCTCGCTGCTGAAGGACCTGCTCATACGCCCCGGTCCTGGAGGCCGCAACGCCCACTCCCAGGATCATGCCCTCGTTGCGGTACAAGGGCCGCAGCTCAACCCGGATCCCCTGAATCCTGCAGCGAGGCAGAGCCTTGCTGGACAGCAACGTGATGGAGGAGACCTGCGTCTCATAGATGCTTGTCTGAATCTGGCCGGATCTCGGAAACCTGGGCTCCGTGTATTCGGTGGACCCCGTGACCTCTTTGGAAAGCGGCTGGTCGGCAACCGCCGTGAAGCGCATAAAGCCGATGTTGTCGTGAATCCGCCTCTCGCGGGTTGGCCCCCAGATGACGTTCAACTGATCAAAGCGGGCCGTGCCCACGGCCATCCCCTCGGCATCAGTCAACGGAATGAAGAAACTCACGGAATCCGTCCCCGGGGGAAAGGAATAGGTGGGCCGGACAGCGCCCTCGGGCTCCGCCGCGGAACCCACGAGCGGAGCCGGCCCCTGCTCCGCCTGCGGCTGGCCCTGCGAAAGCGGAATCCACTCCGCGGGGTGCTGCACGATCGCGAAGTCCGGGGGAGGTATCCAGGGCAGCGTGGCCGCAGCCAGCCCGCCCCCCCCAAGGAAACCCGCCGAGGTCCACGCAAGCGTTCTGAGAAGATGACGCCTGGTCAGCTTGTCCGGCCCGGCCAGGGCCGCCTGGAGATTGTTCTCACCCCCCGCCCGCCCGGGAGCGCGGGCGACGGCGATGAGCTCGGCCGCCTGCTCCGCGGTGATCCCGTTGGCTTTCCAGACGCCGGGAGCCCCGTTGTCCTCCAGCGCGTCATGCGCATCCACGACGTTGACCGCGGCCACGACCGCCCGTTGGCCGAAGAGGAAGTGGCCCATCGGAACGAAGAGGCCGGTTTGGGAGCTCACGAAAGACCTCAGCAGGGCCCTGCCCGGGGCTACTCCGCCGGAGAGCCGCTGCTGGGCCATCTCCTTCATCTCGGCGCTGACCACCTTCAGGGGGCGCCCTCGCGAGATCAAGACGATCTTGCCCTTGGCCGCTCCCCCGCCCAGCTTGGCAAGCCGCTGCATGGCCGCCCGCGCCTGCTCCTGCCGCTGCTGCCACTGCTCCATGGAGTTGACGAAATAGGGCCCGGCCGTCAGGATCAGGGTGATCCCCGGCGTGCCGCTCCAATCGCCGACCACCCGCTCGGTCAGCTCCTGGTGCGCCTGGGCGAACTCCGGCTCCGCCTCCAGGAGACGCCTGTCCTTGGACTTGAGCCAGGCCTCGCACTGCGCCGCGATCGCCTCGTCGGACGGATCCTCCTTGGAGAGCTCCTCGGCCAGCTTCGGCGCCGGCACGAAATCCCTGGGCGGGGCCGCCCAGAGGATCATCCCGGCCGCGTAGCCGATCCCCAGGCCGTCTGCCGCCTGGCTGGCCTCGGCGGCGCGCCCCCTCACCCATTGAAGGTTCTGCTCCAGCAGCCGGTCCCAGTACGGCGGGTACGCTTTCCCGGCCAGCTTCACCGGCAGCATCACGCTGGTCTTGTAGCCAATCGCGTCCGCCTTGATCACCTCCTCCACGGTTATCCTCTGGCGGGCCGGCAGCCAGCGGGAAACGCCCGGGTCCTCCCCCCGCACAAGGAACCGAACCTGCTCCAGCGTCGCGCCCTCGGGGAGGTGGCGCAGAAGCGAGACCGGGATCTTCCCCTCCCGCAGATGCCGGAACTCCTCATGCCGGACCACGTCGGGGCTGAGCACGAAACCGACCTGCCCCTGGAAGGGGGTTCTGTCCTTCCTCGTGGTCCTCTGAAGCCGAGGGAGGATCTGCTCCATCTGCCGGAGCATCTCGGAGGCGATCGCCATCGGGTAGCGGATCTTCAAGAGCTCCCGATCGGGGACGTAGTCCGGGATCCAGTTTTCAAGATCCTGGTCCATCGGCTTCAGCATCACCAGCCCGTCCGACCCGGCCACCTGCGCCAGCGTCAAGACCGCGCCCGGCGGAAGCGGCGTCTGGACCCCCAACCGCTCCATCGCATCCCGGACTCTTCCGGCCCGTTCCCGGTGGGCGGCCTCGGCACCCTCGTCCCGGTCGGCACCGGGCCCGCCTGAAGAGCCGGGCCCAGGGAATCTCAACTCCTCACCGACGCCCTCGTAGGCATCGATCGCGATCCGCTGCCCCGGGCCGGACTCGTTCTCCGCGGCGTCCGAAAGGGCCTGCAGCGCCACCGGGGACTCCCGCGCGAGTCTTTTCAGTCCGGCGGCGGCGGCCGCACGAACGTACAGATTTTCATCATCCACAGCCACCCCCAGCAACCTTTGCACGGCGGACTTCGGCTCGTCGTCCCCCACCATGCACACCGCCACTACTGCCGCCCGCCGGACGACGGATGAGGGGTCCGCGCCCTCTCCGAGGATCAGCCCCCAGAGACGGGGCGCCGCTGCCCGGCCCTCCCAGCCCATCCTCCCCAGCTCTGAGAGGATCTTCCCCTTCTGGGCGGCGGTGAGGGCATCCCTGAAGCGCTGGAGAATGGACTCCGCGCTTTCATCCTCCGCCAGGCCGGCGGCAAGCTTGATTACCTTGGCCAACGCTGTGTAGAAGCGGTTCTCGGCGGGGTCCGTCCCGGTTCGCTTGCGCCTCAGGGATTGCTGCGCCTTCTCCAGCTGCTCCGCGGACGCGCTCCCTGTCCGGGCGAGCGAATCGAGGCAGTGTCTCGCCAGGCGATCCGCGCCGAGCACCTCCGCGAAATCGGGCTCCGCGAGCATGACCCGCGCTGTCTCGCGCGCGTCGGTCGGGTTCTCCAGCGCCGCCCGCTGCGCGGCCGACGCCTGCTGTGCCGCTTCGCGCTCTCTCTGCTGCTCGTCCAGCCTCGCCTGCGCCTCCGCCCTCCTTGCTTCAGCCAGTATCCGTTCGCGGCCCTGCTCAATCGCCTGGACCGCTGGAGGGAATTCCTGCACGAGCTCGCGCGCCCGCTCCAGCGGGGCAAACAGCGGCCCCACCGCTTGAACAGTGAGCGTGGGAAGCGCCTCCACCTGCTCCTCCACCTGAAGAAGGACGCCATCCGCGTGGTCCCCGGCCAGAGTCCCCCTGGCCCGGCGGAGCCGCTCCGCCGATTCTCCCTCCATCTCCGCCTGCGCCCGGCCGCTCTCCTCCAACGCCTGCCTCACCGCGTCCGCCTCCAGGGGATCCACCTGGCGCAGTCGGGCGATCTCCGCGTCGGCCCGCTCTGCCGCCCGCTGCTCCGGCGAGCGCTTCTCCCACTTTTCGAAGGCGTTCTTGACATCGACCGGCCGCACCCTCCCCTTCTCTTGGAGCAGCTTCACCGCATCCGGGAGCCAGTCGGCGCAGAAATCCGGCAGCTTCGCGGTCCTCTCGGCGCCCCATCGCTGTCTCGCCGCCACCTCCGCTGAGATCCTGCCCAAGAGCTCCCGCGCGCGCCGGTCCAAGGCAGCCAGATCTTCCGTGGCCTTCTCCACCGGAGCCGGCGCGGCGGGAGCTGGAGCGGGCGGGGCCAGACTCGGTGCGCCGGCATCAGCCAGCCCCTCGCTGCGCACCGGCTCAAGGAGAGGCCCCTGCACGAGAGGCGCGGCCAGGTGCTCCGAGACAGCCATATGGAGCCGGTAAGAAAGGGCGAGAAGCTCGGTGCTGAGCTCCGCCGTCTCTCCACTTCCGCGGGCAACCTGCGCGATCCCTTCCGCGAACCTCGGCGCCACGCTGCCCATCACAGAAGCGGCTGCCTCCGCTCCGTAGACCTGGCGCAGACCCGAGGAGTAGATCCCCTCCACCCGGAAGCAGACTCCGCGCAGCCAATCGTGGTACGGGTCGCCGCCGATGACGGTCTCACGGTACTTCCTTCCCAGCCCACCGCCGGTCCGGGCCGTCTTGATCCTGCTCTTGCGCTTGGCCTCTGCGGGTAAGATGGGCTCGACACCCTCGGGCGGTGTGAAGAGCTGGCGCAACAGGAACGCAAGGAGCTCCCGGTGACGGCCGATCTCATCGGAGACCTGGCTGGAGAGCCGGCTCCAGGCCTGCCGGGTACCCGGCTCTCCCGCGACTCGGAACAGGCGGACCTGCCCATCCGGCGTCGCGGTCCCCAGGAGGACCTCCGGCGAGCCGGGCAGGGTCACCTGGAGAAGCAGCCAGTCTTCGAGGAACGCGTTGAGCTGCTCGAGGTTCGGGAAACCGGTCCAGGAGGGGACCATCAGCGCGATCCGGTCCCCCGGCTGATAATCCCCGGCGACCTGGAAGGGCAGATACCTCGCCATCAGGTCTCCGAACCCCTGCGTGGCGCCCCCGCCGCGCCGGAAGCGCCGGGGCCGGCCCTGCGCGTCCAGATAGACGACGCCGATCCCCTGAACGACCAGGTCGGTGGCGGGCCGGCGCGGATCCACCGCGGCGGCGGCCCCCTCCACCGCGCGGGACACCGCCTGCTCCTGCTCCAGATTCACCACCCAGCTCGCCAGCCGGATGACTTCCCTCACGGTCTCCGCGGGCGCCTGGCCGGCGGCCTGATCCAGCTCCCCCGCCAGACGATCGAGCTCCTCCAGCCATGCCTCCCGGAGCAGATCGTAATAGACCGGGGCGACGGCCCCCGGAGGAAAGGCCGCTGAAAGGACGATCAGGTGCGCCTGCCGGATCCGCTCCGGGATCGTTTCTCTCAGAGCGACGAGGTACGGCTGGACGGTCAGAGCCGTCTCCTCCGGCAGGCTGTCCCGGAGGTCCTCCACCGACGCCCGCACGACCGGCCACGGCTGAAGAGCCCCTGCCACGGAACCCAGGGCTGCCCGCAGGCGCCCTGCGGGCAGCTGCCCGTTCTGCGCCAGGGCCTCCTGGCGGAGCTCCTGCACGATCTGCCGGATGAGCTCCCGCGCCCGGCGGTAGGACTCCTGCAGCGAGATCATCGTCCGGCGCAGATCTGCCGTCTGATCGGGCTCTCGCCTCTCCGACTGCTGGAGTTGCTCTCCCCCGCGGCGGAGGATCGCCCGGCACGACTCGATCACCTGCCGGGACACCCGCTCCCGGGGCTCAGCATGCCCGGCCAACCACTCCTCGAGCTCTTCCGGTCTTGCCTGCCATCGCTGAACCCATTCTTCGAGCTGACGGAGGTCCATCCCCCTGGCGGGCGCGGCCCGATGCCGCGCGTACATTGCCTTTTGAGCTCCGGCCAGGTCCGCGGACGCCTGGTAGGCCATCGCTTGGCCCGCCACCCCTTCCACGCGGATGGCGCGGGGGTCCGGCACGATCGGCATCGACCGCGGAGTCGGCATTCCCTGCGAGGACTCGCCTCCCACAAAGATGAGCACGTTCAGCCCCGGCTCCGTCGAGTCGGTCGAGTCCGCCCGGATCGCGTCCGCGGATGCTCCCACCTGGTTCGCCCGCAGCCTCCCGTCGAACGCCTCCCGCCCCGTCTCCGCCACCTCCGCCCAGATCGCGCCCGGATCGTATGCGACCACCTCACGCGGAACAGGCGGCTTCTTCGGCGGCTGGGCCGGCGGCACAGAAGTCGGCTCGGCGGCGGGCGGCTGCTCGCCCGACTCGGGCGCCACCGCTTCGGGAGCCGCCGGCGGAGTCTCACCCACAGCGCCCAGTTCCGCCGGGGAAACCGTCACGAGAAGCGGCCTGGCCGGCTGAGCACCAGTCGGCGCCGAGGGTGCCGCTTTGGGTCTGGTTTGCGCAGCTTGTCTCCGAACTTGCTCAGCCCGGCGCTCAGCGGCCCATTCCATCAGCGGATCAAAATTCCCGTGGAGCGCCACGCGCAGCATGCCTGGAGGGGCCTCTCTCAGCGCATCTTCCCCGATGTAAAGGACCCCCGTATCGGAGCTGAGCCAGCACCCTTGATGCAGGACCTGCTCGTCCCGGACGACGTATACCTCCGCAGCCTGGTCATTGAACAACGGGACCAACAGACTGGCCCTGTCTTCTCCCACAGCAGCGTCCAGATTCTTCCTGTGGAGCTTCCAGGCGTCTCTCTCCTTAAAGAAGAGGCGGGAGGTGGGGTTCTCGGCAACGTACTCCAGGAGGACCGCTTCATTCGGATCCTCGAGCCCGCCCACCCTCTCCAGCATCTGCTGAACTCTCTCGGCGGGCACCTCCTCCTCGACGCCGGCGGCTGCCCCGAGCTTCTCCTCGAGCCCCTTTCCGCCGTGGGATTCGTCGGGGGCTTCCACTCTCATGGCGTGGGCAGGGAGCGGGGCGAACGCCGTGCTGAGAGCCAGCACAGCGCTAATGAATCGAGTTAGAAACTCTCGAGTCCTCAGGCGCATCGACAGGTTTGGAATTGGCGTAACCACTTGATAAAGCAAAGGTTACCTGATGAAACGGCCCTCTTCAAGGGCAGGACAAAATAATTAACTCGCTGCTCTTGAAGGGGTTGCGCGAAGCGGACTAGGCGCGAGGGTGGAACTTGGCGTGGATCGCCTTCAGGCGGGTGCGGTCCACGTGGGTGTAGATCTGCGTGGTGGCGATGGAGGAGTGGCCGAGGAGCTCCTGCACGACGCGCAGGTCAGCCCCCGCCTCCAGGAGATGGGTGGCAAAGGAGTGCCGCAGGGTGTGCGGCTTGACCGATTTTCTGATCCCCGCGGCCTTGGCGTAGTGCTTGATGATCATCCAGACGGACTGGCGGGAGAGCCCCCGGCCGAAGCGGTTCAAGAAAATCTGCCGGGCGTCCGGCTTAGGGGCAAAGGCGGCGCGGGCCTCGGCCAGGTACTTGGCGATCCACCGGAGCGCGTGTTTGCCCACCGGCACCACCCGCTCCTTGCCTCCCTTGCCGACACAGCGCAGGAACCCGGCCTCGGCGTTCAGGTCGGAGAGCTTGAGCCCCGCCGCCTCCGACACCCGAAGGCCGGAGGCGTAGAGGAGCTCCAGGATCGCCCGGTCGCGGACCGATTTCTTTCCGCCGCGGCCGTCGGCCGCGCGCAGGAGCCGCGTCACCTCCTCCACGTCCAGGACCTCGGGCAGGCCCTTCATGAGCCGCGGAGATTCGATGACGCCGGAGGGGTCGGTGCGCAGGACCCCCTGCCCCGCGAGGAAACGGAAGAGGACCTTGATGGCGACGAGCTTCCTCCCGACCGAGGAGGGGGCCAGGTCCCGGTCCCGGAGCTTCATCAGGTGCTCGAGGATGTCGTTCCGGGTGATCTCCGCGGGAGGTTTCTCGCGCAGGGCCTGCGAGAACTGCGCGAGGTCGCGGCCGTAGGCGGAGATGGTGTTGTCGCTTAAGCCCCGTTCCAACCGCAGGAAGTCGAGCGTCTGGCGGATCGGGGCGTCCCAGGGTGTGGGCTTAGGAATCCTGCTTCCGCTCAGGCTCGGGGACAACGGTCTGTTTGATGTTGGAGTAGTGGAAGTTTCTGTTGACCTCCCGCTGGATCTTTTCCAGGGTGCTCCGGTCGGCGGCGGGATGCGCGGCGGTCGGGGAGCGGCTCCAGCGCTCCTCCATCTCATCCAGACCCACGAGGATCCCCTTCAGCCGGTCGGCCGGCTCCCCTGTGAGTAGCGCCTGCAGGGAGCGCAGCTCGCCGATCGCGCCATTCAGGTTGGCGAGGTCCCGCTTCTTGAGCTCCCCCAGCGAGTCCAGCAGGCCGCTGTGCCAGCTCTTCCAGAAGGCGAAATGCTCGCGGTACCGGTCCGCCGCCGGCATCACCGCCAGGTAGTCCGGCTGAAGGACAAGGATCGCCTGGGGGGGCTGCACGTTCTTGCGCTTGCGGACGAACTTCCTTTTCCACGCCTCGCTGCAGCCAGCCAGCGAGAACACGACGGCTGCAAGGAGCAAGACGAACGCGACGAGAGAGGGGCCGGGTCGACCCGACCCCTTCTGGAACCCCGACCTGAGACCGCTCCGCTGCGCTCGCAATGACATCTGCCTCACGCTCCGATCATTTTTTTGAAGGCCGCCTCATCGATGATTTTAACACCGAGCTGCTTGGCCCTCTCGTACTTTGAGCCGGGCGAGCTCCCCGCCACGACCAGCGTGGTCTTGCGGGTCACGGTGGAGCCGGCCGCGCCCCCGTGCGAGCGGACGAGCCCCTCGGCCTCGGGGCGGGAAAGGCCGGAAAGCTCGCCGGTGAAGACCACCGCCTGGCCCTCCATCCGCCGGGAAGCCAGCTTGGGCGCCTCCTCCTGCATCTTCACGCCGGCCCGCTCCAGCTTCTCCAGCACCCTCTGGTTGTCCGGGGACAGGAAGAAGCCCTGGATGGCGGCGGCCACCACCGGGCCCACGTCGCCGACCGCGGTGAGCTCCCCCTCGCCGGCCTCGGCGATCCGCGCCAGCGACCCAAAGTGCCGCGCCAGCGACTCGGCGCTGGCCGAGCCGACGTGGCGGATGCCCAGCCCGAACAGGAGCCGCGCCAGGCCCCGCCCCTTCGACTCCTCGATCCCCCGGAGGAGGTTCTCGGCCGATTTCTTCCCCATCCGCTCCAGCTCCGTGAGCTGCTCCCCGGTGAGGCGGTACAGATCTCCCGCGTCCTTGACGAGGCCCTCCTTCACCATCTGCTCGGCCAGGGCGTCGCCCAGCCCCTCGATGTCCATCGCCGTCCGCTGGGCGAAATGGATCAGCCGCTCCCGGAGCTGCGCCGGGCAGCGGAGGCTCCCGCACCGGACCGCCACCTCCTCCTCATCGCGGGAGACCTTGGCCCCGCAGGCCGGGCACCGCGCCGGCATGCGGAACACCCTCTCCTTCCCGGTGCGCCTCTCCTTGACCGCCTCCACCACCTGGGGAATGATCTCGCCCGCCTTCTCGATGCGCACCCAGTCGCCGGCGCGCACGTCCTTGCGCCGGATCTCGTCCTCGTTGTGCAGGGAGGCGCGGCTGACCGTGGTGCCGGCCAGCAGGACCGGCTCCAGGTGGGCAACCGGCGTGAGCGTCCCGGTGCGGCCCACCTGCACCTCGATCCGCTCCAGGCGGGTGATGGCCCGCTCGGCCGGGAACTTGTAGGCGATCATGTACCGCGGGCTCTTCGCCGTCACCCCCAGCCGGCGCTGCTGCGCGAGGTCGTCCACTTTGAGCACCATCCCGTCGGTCTCGTAGCCCAGGCCCTTGCGCTTGGCCTCCCACTCGGCGCAGCAGGCGATCGCCTCCTCGATGCCGGCGCACCGCTTGAAATGCGGGTTCACCGGCAGGCCGGCGCCGCGCAGGAACTCCAGCACCTCGTGGTGCGTGGAGAAGGAGCCCCCCTCCACCGCGCCGACGCCATAGCAGAAGATGGAGAGGTCCCGCTGGGCCACGATGCGGGGGTCGAGCTGTTTGAGCGTGCCGGCGGTGCCGTTCCTGGGGTTGGCGAAGAGCGGCTCCCCTGCCTTCTCCTTCTCACGGTTCAGCCGCTCGAAGCTGGCGCGGGGCATGTAGACCTCGCCGCGCAGCTCCATGAGGCGCGGCAGGGGCCCGGCCTTCGGCTTCTCCAGCTCGAGGGGGATCGCCCGGATCGTCCGGAGGTTGGCGGTGATGTCGTCCCCCCGCTCCCCGTCGCCGCGCGTGGCCCCCCGGACAAGACGCCCCTCCTCGTAGGTGAGCGAGACGCTCACCCCGTCGAACTTGAGCTCCGCCACGTACCGGACGCCCTCGCCGGAGAGGAACTTCCGCGCGCGCGCGTCGAACTCCCTCAGCTCATCCGGCGAGTAGGTGTTGTCCAGGCTCATCATCGGGAGGCGGTGCCGCACGACGGCGAAGCCCTCAAGCGGCTTCTCGGCGATCCGCTGGGTGGGAGAGTCCGGGGTGACGAGCCCGGGGAACTTCGCCTCCAGGTCCTTCAGCGCCCGGTACAGCCGGTCGTACTCCGGGTCGCTGATCTCCGGCCGGTTCTCCGCGTAGTACTTCCGGTCGTGGCGCCGGATGACGGCCCGGAGGCGCTCGGCCTCCCGGCGCGCTTCCGCCAGCGATTCCGTTTGAGTTCGCTTCGCCATCCGCTTCTTCACCGCTCTTGGGTCAGTAGCCGATCGCGAGCCGGGCCGCCAGGAGCTCCGGCAGGCCGGCCGCGAGGATCTTCCTCTGCGCCTGCTCCACCGGGTACGGGACCCGGCGGATCTCCACCTGCCCGGTGTCCGAGTCGTAGAGGGCGAAGGCGGCCCGGGGATCGCCGTCGCGCGGCTGGCCCACCGAGCCCACATTGACCAGCGCCTTCTGGCCCGGTTCCAGGGTGAACCGCTCCGCGCGCCGGAACCTCGCCACGCCCTCCTCGAGGAGGAAGATCCCCGGCACGTGCGTGTGGCCGAAGAAAGCGACGGGCGTTTCCTGCGCACTCATGGAACTCTCGGCCCCGGCGGGATCCAGCACGTAGCGGAACGACCGGGGGCTGTCCAACGCGCTGTGGACCAGGGAGACCATGCCGTCTTTCCAGACATAGGGAAGCGCGCCGAGGTAGTCCTTTTCCGGCGCGGGGAGCTCGCGGGCCGTCCACTCCAACGCGGCGCGGGCGTTCTCGTTGAACCAGTCCAGCCCCAGCCGGCCGGTCATCGCGCAGTCGTGGTTGCCGCAGACCGCGCAGGCGCCCGACGCCCGGATCCGCTGGAGGCACGGAGCCGGGTCGGCCCCGTACCCCACCAGGTCGCCGGCGCAGAGCAGACGGTCTACCCGCTCCCGTTCCAGCGCCTGACGGACCGCCTCCAGAGCCTCCAGGTTGGAGTGCAC
>CAYJUA010000038.1:0-12480 GCA_964373295.1 uncultured Planctomycetia bacterium | reverse complement strand
CCCTCCTGAAGTCCCTGGGCGACCCGAAGGGGCAGCTCGCGTTCACCTCCGGGGGGACCGAGTCGGACAATTTGGCCCTGCTGGGGGCGGCCCGCCGCCTGCGGGACCGGGGAGACCGCGTGGTCATCTCCGCGGTCGAGCACAGCGCCGTGGCGCAGGCCGCCGAGCAGCTGGAGCGGGAGGGGTTCCGGGTGACGCGCGTCCCGGTGGACGGCGCTGGGGTAGTGGACCCGGCCCGCGTGAAGGAGGCCGTGGCCCCGGGGACGGTGCTGGTCTCGGTGATGCACGCCAACAACGAGGTGGGCACGATCCAGCCGGTCGGGGAGATCGGCGCGTTCGCGCGCGAGCGCGGGGTCCTCTTCCACACCGACGCCGTGCAGTCGTTCGGCAAGGTCCCGCTGGATCTTTCCCGGACGCCGGTGGACCTGTTGACCTTCTCCGCCCACAAGCTGGGCGGCCCGAAGGGGGCGGGGGCGCTGTACCTGCGTTCCGGCGTGAAGGTGCAGCCGATGATCTTCGGCGGCCCGCACGAGCGGGGATTCCGCGCGGGCACCGAGGCGGTGCCGGCGATCGTCGGGCTGGGGGCCGCCGCGGAGCGGACCCTTCGGGAGATGAGCGATGGGACGCTGGAACGGGTCGGCCGCCTGCGGGACCGGCTGGAGCGGGGGCTCCGGGAGCGGGTGCCGGGCATGGAGGTGAACGGCCACCCGGAGCGCCGGCTGGTCAACACGCTGAACGCGAGCTTCCCGGGCTGCTCCGGGGAGACCCTGCTCATGGCGCTGGACCTGGAGGAGATCAGCGTCTCCACCGGGTCGGCATGCCTGGCCGGGTCGACGGAGCCGTCCCATGTGCTGGCCGCGATGGGGCTGCCGCCCGAGCGGATCCGCGGGGCGATCCGGATGTCGGTCGGGTGGGGAACGACCGAGGAGGAGATCGAGGAGGCGCTGCGCCGCATCCCGCCGGTGGTGGAGCAGGTGCGGAGGGCCTCCGTCGCATGATTCGGCTCCGCGCCGGGTCGCCCGGCTCCGCATCGTTCGCGACACCCCAGCCGGTGGCGCTCACTCTCTCTCCGCCGAGCTGCCCCCCTCCGAGAAGCTCACGAGGGGACCGTGCCAGCTCGGCTTCGCTACGTGCGTCGCCGGGCATCCCCGGCGCGGAGCCGGAGCAGCGCGAATCCCGCTCCGCCCGGCGGGGAGGCGGGGGTGAGCGCAGCATGGACAGCCGCGGCGGTCCCCCATTTCCGGCCCTGCCAAGAAAGGCGGGGGAGGGCGCGCAGGCGCGCAGCGGTGGAAACGGTGACGGCCTGCATTACCGGGAAGCTGGCGGTACGTCCCTGATCACCGAGGTTCCGCCGCGGAGCGCCGAGCACCCAGCCGCGGATGGCGAGGAGCGAACTCCCGACTCCCTGCCGGGCAGGTGGCGGATGCGGAAGGCGTCGGTGCCATGAAGCTGGTGGACACTCACTGCCACCTGCACCGCGCCGAGTTCGACGCGGACCGGGAGCGGGTGCTGGAGCGGGCGCGGGCGGCCGGCGTGGCTGCGATCCTGAACCCGGCCGTGGAGCTGGCCTCCAACCGGGCCGTGCTGGAGATGGCCGCCCGGTACCCCGAGGTCCACGCGGCGGTGGGCGTGCACCCGCACAACGCCCAGGAGCTCACCGACGAGGGGTTCGCGGAGCTGGCCGCGCTGGCCGTCTACGAGAAGGTGGCGGCGGTCGGCGAGATCGGGCTCGACTACTACCGGGAGCTCTGCCCCCGCGACGCGCAGAAGCAGGCGTTGAGGCGCCAGCTCCAGCTGGCGCACGAGCTGGGCAAGCCGGTGATCCTGCACTGCCGCGACGCCGCCCACCAGGGCGCTGGGCCCGCCTACGCCGATCTCTTCGCGATCCTCAGGGAATGCCTGACGCCGCCGATCCGCGGCCTGCTCCATTGCTTCACCGGGGATCTGCCAGCGGCGCGGGAGGGGCTGGATCTGGGGCTCACCCTTTCCTTCGCGGGGAACCTGACCTTCACGAGCGCGCAGGCCCTGCGGGCGGTGGCCAGGGAGGTCCCGTTCGACCGGGTGGTGCTGGAGACGGACGCCCCGTTCCTCGCCCCCCAGGGGCGCCGGGGCGGGAGGAACGAGCCCTCCTACCTTCTGGAGCTCGTCGAGGCCTGGGCGCGGGTCAAGGACCTCACGCCGGAGGACGTAGCCCGTGTCACGACGGCCAACGCGCACCACCTCCTCGGGATCGGGCCGGCGCCGGAGCGCGGCAAGGTTGCGTACGCCATCCGGCGCTCCCTGTACCTCAACCTCACCAACGCCTGCACCGACCGCTGCCTCTTTTGCGCGCTGAGCGACGAGCAATTCTGGAAGGGGGAAGGCACCTCTCCCTTCGTCAAGGGGCACCACCTGCGGATGGCGCGGGACCCCTCGGTGGAGCAGGTCCTGGCCGAGGCGGGAGACCCGTCCCGCTATGAGGAGGTCGTCTTCTGCGGCTACGGCGAGCCGGTCATCCGGCTGAAGGAGCTGGTGGAGGTGGGGCGCCGCCTGCGGGAGAAGGGGGCGAAGCGGATCCGGCTGAACACCAACGGGCACGGGAACCTCATCCACAAACGCTCCGTCGCGCGGGAGCTGAAGGAGGTGGTGGATGAAGTGTCGGTGAGCCTGAACACGCCGGATGCCCAGCGGTACCTGGAGATCTGCCGGCCCGCCTTCGGGCTGGAGACGTACGATTCCATCAAACAATTCATCCGCGAATGCCGCGACGAGGGGATGAAGGTGGTCGCCACCGTGGTGGCGATGCCCGGGGTGGACGTGGAGGCCTGCCGCAGGGTGGCCGTGGAGGAGCTCCGCGTCGGTTACCGCGTCCGGACCTACGACGACGTCGGATAAAAAGGATCGCCTTTTCGGTGGATTGAGGATGCGCAAGTTCCGGCCCACCCGTTTGGAGATCACCCTGATCGCCGCGCTCCTTGCGGCCACCGCCGCCCAGGTGGCGGTGGGGCTGACCGGCGCCCGCGCAGCCAAGGGGCGGGCTTCCTGGGAGGAGCAGGAGAGACAGGTCCAGCAGCGAATCCAACAGGCCTTCTCGCTCGGCCGTGAGGAGCTGGAGAGGAAGGTCAGAGCGGACCGGGCGCTCTGGTGGCGGTTTCAGGTCGGGTTCTTCGGGCTGCTGTTCCTCCTCGCCGGTGTGGCCTTCCAGTTCTTCCGCGCGGCGTTCCTCCTGCTGACGGGGCGGTTCCCGGAGCCGGCGCTGGGCTCCCCGCCGGCTCCCGCCTGGGGCCCGCGGCAGATCCTTCGCCTGGCCCTGCTGGCGGCGGTGGTGTCGGAGGTGGCGCTCCTCGCCCAATGGGGGATCCTGCGCCTCTTTCAGCCCGCCGGGATGGACCGCCATGTGGTGGCGCTCGCCAACACGCTGCTGCTGGACGGCGTCGTCCTGGCCGGAGCGGCGCTCCTGCTGGCGCGCCGGCGGGGAGGCGGCGCGGTCCCGGCGCTGCGCCCCGGCGCGGGGAGCCCGGGGGCGTGGGCGGCGGTGCGGTTCGCCGCTCGTTCCTACCTGGCGTTCCTCCCGGCGCTGACGCTGATCCTGCTCGGCCTGTCCGCTGTCCTGGAGGCGCTGAAGATGAGCCCCGCTCCGCAGCCGATCTTCACCCTCTACCTCTCCGAGGAGCGGGCGCCTATCCTGGGGTGGCTGCTGGCGCTGGTGACGCTGGTCGGGCCGGCGGCGGAGGAGCTGTTCTTCCGCGGGCTGGTCCACGGCTGGCTGCGCGGGCGGATCGGGCCGGGCCGCTCGATCGCGGTGAGCGCCCTGCTCTTCGCGCTCCTCCACAACGACCCGGTGGCCTTCTTCCCGATCCTTGGTCTGGGGCTGATCTTCGGCTGGGTCTACGAGCGGACCGGTCAGCTCGTCGCGCCGGTGGCGGTGCACGTGCTCCACAACGCCGGGATGCTCTACTTCGCGTCTCTGGTCAAGGCCCTCTCGGCCCTCGCGGGAGGCCCCGGATGAGGATCTCTGCGCTGGGGGAGGACCGGCTCATCCGGCGGATGGCCCGCGGCATCCGGACCGGCCGGGGCGTCCTGCGCGGGATCGGGGACGACTGCGCCGTGCTGGCGGGCGGGAAGGGGGGGCGCCTGCTGCTGTTCGCTTCCGACATGATCGTGGAGGGGGTGCATTTCCGGCGTGGCGCCCGCCCCGAGGCGATCGGATGGAAGGCGCTCGCCGTCAACGTGAGCGATGTCGCCGCGATGGGCGGCCTGCCGCGCCATGCGGTGATTTCCATCGGGCTTCCGAGGGGGACGCCGGTCTCCTTTGTGGAGGGGGTCTACCGCGGCCTGCGGCGCTGCGCCGCCCGGTTCGGCGTGAACCTGGTGGGCGGGGACACCGTCCGCTCGCCGAAGGTGGTGCTGGACGTGGCGATCCTCGGTGAGGTGGAGAAGGGCCGCGCGGTCTACCGCACCGGCGCCCGGCCAGGCGACGCCCTGCTGGTGACCGGCCGCCTGGGCGGAGCGGTGCGCTCCGGCCGGCACCTCACCTTCACGCCGCGGCTGAAGGAGGCGCGGGCGCTGGGCGCCCGGTGCCGGATCCGCGCCATGATGGATCTGTCGGATGGGCTCTGGGTGGACCTCGGCCGGCTCTGCCGGGAGAGCGGGGTCCACGCCGTGCTGGAGCCGGAGCGGATCCCGCGCCGGCCCGGCTGCTCGCTGAAGCAGGCGCTGACCGATGGGGAAGACTTCGAGCTGCTGCTGGCCGTCCCCGCGGCTGAAGCCGGCCGGCTCACGCGCTGGGCGCGCCGGAGTCTGCCGTGCGGGCTCACGCGGATCGGCGAGATCGTCCGCCGCGGGGGGAAGGAGCCGGTGGTTTGCTTGGATGCGCGCGGTGCGAAGATCAAACTCCAAGGAGGTTTCCGCCACTTTTGAGGTTGCAATGACTAAAACGGTGTTCACGTCCCGTTCGGCGGAGGAAACCGAGGCGATCGGCCGCCGGCTGGCGGCGCGGCTGAAGCCCGGTGACGTGGTGGCCCTGACCGGCGAGATCGGCGCGGGGAAGACCACGTTTGTCCGCGGCCTGGCGGAGGGGCTCGGCGTCCCCCCCCGCTCCGTGGCCAGCCCATCCTTCGTCCTGGTGCGCGAGTACCGCGGCCGCCTCCCGGTCTACCACGCGGACCTCTTCCGGCTGGAGGGCAAGGCCGGCGCCGCCACGGTCGGCCTGGAAGATTTCTATGAGCAGGGCGGCGTCACGGTGATCGAGTGGGCGGACCGGGTGCCCGGGATCCTGCCGGAGGAGCACCTGGAGATCCGGTTCGATGCGCCGGACGCCGGGACGCGGCGGCTCTCCTTTTTCCCGCAGGGCGATTCGTACCGCGCCCGTTTCGAGGGCCCCGGATGAGGTGGCTCGGGATCGAGACCTCTTCTCCGGCGTTCTCCGTCGCCGTGAGCGACGGGGAGAGGATCCTCTCCTGCCTGCAGGGCGAGGGGCAGGGCAGGCCCTCCTCCCTGCTCACCGATCTCATCGAGCAGGCGATCCGCCAGGCGGGGATGGAGCTGGCCCAGGCGGACGCGATCGCCGTCTCGATCGGGCCGGGCTCCTTCACCGGGCTGCGGGTGGGCGCCATGACGGCCAAGACGCTGGCATGGGCCCTGCGGAAGCCGGTCCAGCCGGTCTCATCGCTGGAGGCGATCGCGCAGAACCTGGCGGCGTCGCCGAGCGACATCCTGGTTTTCGTCGACGCCCGCAAGGGGAACGTCTACTCCGCCCTCTTTTCTCCGGCCGGCGGCGGCCGGCTCGCCCGGGTCACCGAGGATGAGCTGCTTCCGCCCGAGCAGGCGCTCGGGCGGGTTCATGGGGCGGCCGCCGTGGCCGGCGATGGGCTGAAGAGGTACGGGCAGATGGCGGACGGGGCCGCCGCCGGGAAATTGGAGCCGGCCCCGGCGGAGCTCTGGTTCCCGCGCGCCGACTCCGTTTGCCGGCTGGCCGAGCGCCAATGGCCGGAGGGCAGGGTGGACGACGCCCACCGGCTTGTGCCAAAATACCTTTACTCTAAGGGGAGCGACATCATAGGTCGGTAGCGATGCAGACGAAGCCAACCTCCTTCACGGCAGTTTCTCCTCCCGCTGTTCCCCCCACGCAGCCGCCGGTCTGGATCGAGGTGGACCTCCAGGCGATCCGCGACAACTTCCGGCAGATCCGCCGGCACGTCGCTCCCCGCGTGAAGCTGCTCACCGTCATCAAGGCCAACGGCTACGGGCACGGCCTGCTCCCGGTGGCGCAGGCGCTGTCCGAGGCGGGGGCCGATTTCTTGGCGGTGGCCAGCGTGGTCGAGGCGGTCGCCCTGCGCCGCTCCGGCGTCGGGGCGAAGATCCTCGTGCTCGGGCAATGCCTGCCCGAGGAGGCACCGCTGGCGGTGGAGCACCGGCTGATCCAGGCCGTCGGGGACGAGCCGGTCACGCGGGCGCTGTCCCAGGCGGCGGTCCGCGCCGACAAGCCGGCGGCCGTCCACCTCAAGGTGGACACCGGGATGGGCCGGTACGGCGTCTGGCATGAGGAGGCCGCCCCGCTCCTGAAAAGGATAGCCGACCTGCCGGGCGTCCAGACGCAGGGGGTCTTCACTCACCTGGCCATGGCCGGGCAGAGCGCGGAGGCGACGGAGGAGCAGCTCTCCCGCTTCAGCGCCCTGCTTGGCGAGCTGGAGAGGGAAGGGCTCCCCGCCGGCCTGCGCCACGCGGCCAACAGCGTGGGTCTGATCCGCTTCCCGGAGTCGCACTGGGACATGGTCCGCACCGGCCTCCTCGTCTACGGCTGCTCGCCGATCAAGGGGGGGCACCCGCTGGACCTGCGGCCGGCCCTTTCGCTGAAGAGCCAGGTGCGGTTCCTCAAGACGGTCGCGGCCGGACGGACGGTGAGCTACGGCGGGACCTGGCAGGCGCAGAGGCCGAGCCGGGTGGCGACCGTCCCGGTCGGCTACGCGCACGGCTACATGCGGGCGCTGTCCGACAAGGCGGAGCTCCTCGTGCGCGGCCGGCGCGCCCCGGTGATCGGCCGGATCACCATGGAGGACCTGATGTGCGACGTCACCGACATCCCCGGCGTGGAGGTCGGGGATGAGGCGGTGCTGATCGGCCGGCAGGGGGAGGAGCAGGTGACCGCCGAGGAGCTGGCCCGGGCCGCCCGCACGATCCCCTACGAGATCCTCGTCGGTCTCTCCCCCGGCATCCCCCGCTTCTATCAGTCCGCTTCTTACAAACCCACTTCTCTTCCTTAGCTTTTCAAAAGTAGGGGGTGAGAAGTGGGTTTGTAAGAAGCGGACTGCCCTTAAGCGTGCTGGCCGGCGGCCCAGCCGGAGGCCCAGGCCCACTGGAAGTTGTACCCGCCCAGCCAGCCGGTCACGTCGACCACCTCGCCGATGAAGTAAAGCCCCGGGACATTCGTGCACTCCATCGTCTTGGACGAGAGCTCCGAGGTGTCCACACCGCCGCGGGTGACCTCGGCCCGCTGGTAGCCGACCGTCCCGGCCGGGATAAAGCTCCAGCCGTGCAGGCGGCGGCAGAGCTCCTCCAGCGTTTTCTCCGGCACCTGCGCGGCCGGCCGCTCGTCCGGGCAGTGCATGGCGCACAGCTTCTCCGCGCCGCCGGCGCCGAGGACCAGGACATCGAAGGAATTCGAATTCATGGGGGCTGCTACGGGAGCGGTTCTTCTTCCGGAAATGCGGGGCCGGGGGAGGCATCGCCGCGCAGCTGGCCGGTGGTGACCAGCAGAATCCGGCCGTCCTTCGTCACCACCGCACCGGGGTCGGCCCCGCCGAAGCGGCTGGCCTCCTCCACCTCCCACCGGGCGCCATCCTTCGAGAAGCCTACCCAACCCCCGGGGCCGGTGCCGTAGAACCGCAGGCCGCCCGAAGCCGGGATCACTGCGCCGAGGAAGCGCCGGTCACCCGGCACGGTGACGTCCGGCTGCAGGGTGAAGTCCAGCCCGTTCACCGACACCGCGTGGTAGCCGCGGCCCGGCTCCTCCCTCGGGCAGTATAAATGCCATGTGGTGCCGAGCTTGGCGACGGCAACGTCGTACGTCTCCCGGTACTCGAGCCCGAACCGTTCGCCCTCCTCAAACGTATAGCGGTAGCTGTCCGTCGAGACGGCGGAGAAGATCGCTCGGTTGCCGCGCGGGTCGTAGTCGGTCCCACGCTCACTGGTGAAATAGAGCCGGAGTCGCCCGTCGTCGAGAGCGACCAGCGTGGGGTCGAAACAGCGGTACAGCTTGTCCGGGAGCCCCTCCAGCGTGATCACCTTTGGCCTGCTCCAGGTGCGGCCTTCATCGTCGCTCACCATCACCGCCACCTGGTCGAAGTCCTGCCGCCGGTCCAGCGGGAACCACTGGAAGGCGGCGTAGATGCGGCCGGTCCGGGCCCGGGCCAGGCAGGGCACGCCTCCCCGCTCCGCGAAGACCCCCTTGCGGATGAAGGTCCGGCCGCCGTCCGCTGACTCCCAAAGCTCCAAGTCTCGGTTCCAAGGCCCGTACTGTTGCTCCCTCGGGGGCGGGCGCCGCTCCGGCTGTGCGAACGCCCCCTGAGAGCAGGAAAGAAGGATGCCGCTCATGGCGGCGAGAATCCGGAGAGTTCTCATTTCCTGTTATTATATGCCCGATGATTCCGTTCCTCCTGTTCCACGCGTTCCCGCTTTCCTCGGCCATGTGGGTGGGGGAGATCGCTGGGCTGGGCACAGCCTGCCGCCTGATCACGTCCGACCTGCCCGGGTTCGGCCGCTCGCCGCGCCAGAAAGATCCCTCCATCTCCGGGATGGCACGGGAGGCCGCCCGCCTGCTCGACGGCTTGGGTATCCGGGAGCCGGTGGTGGTGGGCGGGCTCTCCATGGGCGGCTACGTCACCTTCGAGTTCCTCCGCCAATACCCGGAGCGGGTGCGGGCGCTGGCCCTGCTTTCGACCCGGGCCGCGGCCGATACCCCGGAGGGCAGGGCCAAGCGTCTCAAGACGGTGGAGGAGATCCTGGCCAAGGGCCTCGAGCCCTTCAGCCGCGCGGTTTTGCCGAACCTCGTGGGCAAGACCACATTGAGCTCCCGCTCGGAGGTCTGCCGCCGCGTCGCCGAGATGATCCTCGCCAACGCGCCGGAAGGAGTGGCCGACGCGCTCCTCGCCATGGCCTCCCGCCGCGACTCCACGGAGCTGCTCGGCGCCATCCGCGTTCCCACTCTCGTGGTGGCCGGCGACGAGGACACCTTCATCCGGGCGGACGAGACGCAGGCGATGGCGTCGAAGATCCCCGGCTCCCGCCTGGAGGTGATCCCGCAGGCCGGCCACCTGGTCAACCTCGAGCAGCCTGCCCGTTTCCAGGAAATCCTGGCCCGGTTCTTGGAGGGGATCCGGTGATTCTGGCCATGCTCCTGCTTTCCCTGGCGGCGCTTGTCCCGGAGGCGGCGGCGCAAGAGAGACGGGTGGTGGACCTGACCCACGAGCTCTCCGAGGAGACTCCGGTTTTCCCGGGCGGGGTCCCGTTCCAGAAAGAGGAAGTGGCCGGCTTTGAGACGGCCGGTTACCTGGCCCACCGCCTGACGATGGGAGAGCACACCGGCACGCACATGGACGCGCCGGGGCATTTCATCCAGGGGGGCGCGGCGATCGCCGACCTTCCCGCCGAGCAGCTGATGGCGCCGGGCATCGTGATCGCGGTCGAGAGAAAAGCGGACAAGGATCCGGACTACGCCCTTGACCGCCGGCAGATCCTCAACTGGGAGGCGTCCCATGGCGGCCGCATCCCGGCCGGCGTGGTGGTCCTGGTGAGGACAGGGTGGGGAAGCCGCTGGCCGGACGAGGCCGCGTACCGGAACGCGGATGAGGAGGGCGTCATGCACTTCCCGGGGGTTTCCGCCCAGGCGGCCGAGTTGCTGGCCAAGCGCGGCGCGGCTGGCGTGGGGATCGACACCCTCAGCGTCGATCCCGGCCAGTCCGCGGACTTCCAGGCGCACAGGGCCCTGGCCGCGGCCGGCCTCTTCGTCATTGAGAACCTGGCCGGCCTGGAAGGCCTGCCGGACTCCGGCTTCACGCTGGTCGTGGCACCGCTCAAGATCCGCGGCGGCTCCGGCGCCCCCGCCCGCGTCCTGGCCATCCTGGAGGATTAAAACAATGAGAACCGTAGGGTCTTGGCCAGCTTCCTGCAGGTCCGTTGACCGCCACGACAACACGTGAGTATAAGCCAGTATAAAAGCGGTTGACAGGGCCGGGTTGACCCGGTAAGATAGTCGCCGCTCTGCGGAACCAGGCCCTTCCCTATATATGTGCGTGTAGGGAAGTGCCTGGCTTATCATTTCTGAACAGGGGGAGAGATGCTCAACGACGTGATGACGGTTTCCGAGGTGGCCGAGTATCTAAGGGTAAACCCTCAAACGGTTTACCGGAAGGCCAAGGCCGGGGAACTTCCGGCGGTCCGGATCGGCCGCGCGATCCGGTTCCGCCGCTCGGAGTTGGAGAGCTGGCTGAGGACGCCGGCCGCAGGCACCACCTCAGTCGAAGAGAAGCTGAGCTAGCTCGCATGCGTTCGGACGCTCTGAAAAAGGGGATGAGCCGCGCTCCGGCCCGTGCGATGCTGCGGGCGGTGGGGCTGACCGATGAGGACTTCGAGAAGCCCTTGATCGGCGTGGCCAACACCTGGACCGAGGTGATGCCGTGCAACGTGCACCTGCGGCGGCTCTCCGAGCAGGTGAAGGCCGGCGTGCGGGCGGCGGGCGGTGTGCCGATCGAGTTCAACACCGTCTCGGTGTCGGACGGGATCTCGATGGGCACGGAGGGGATGAAGTGCTCGCTGGTGAGCCGCGAGGTGGTGGCCGACTCGATCGAGCTGGTGGTGCGGGCCCACCTGTTCGACGGGGTCGTGGCCCTGTCCGGCTGCGACAAGACGATCCCGGGCACGGTGATGGCGCTGGTGCGGCTGGATCTGCCGGGGCTGATGATCTACGGCGGCTCGATTGCGCCAGGCCGGTTTCAGGGGAGGGACGTGACGATCCAGGACGTTTTCGAGGGGGTCGGCGCCTGCTCGGCCGGCCGGATGACGCCAGCGGAGCTGACCGAGCTGGAGCGGCAGGCGTGCCCGGGGCCGGGCGCGTGCGGCGGGCAGTTCACGGCGAACACCATGTCCACGGCGATGGAGCTGATCGGGATCTCGCCGATGGGGTTCAACTCGATCCCGGCGATGGACCCGGAGAAGGACAAAGCGGCCTTCGAGGCGGGGAAGATGGTGATGCGACTGGTGAAGGAGGGGATGAGCCCCCGGAATCTCCTGACCCGCGAGGCGTTCGAGAACGCCATCTCCGGCATCGTGGCGACCGGTGGCTCCACCAACGGGGTCCTGCACCTGCTGGCGCTGGCCCGTGAGGCCGGCGTGAAGCTCTCGATCGACGACTTTGACAGGGTCAGCGCCCGCACGCCGATCTGGGCCGACATGAAGCCGTGGGGGCGGTTCACCGCGCCGGACATGCACCGGGCCGGCGGGATCCGGCTGGTGGCGAAGCGCCTGCTGGACGCCGGCCTGCTGAAGAAGAAGGCGCTCACCGTGACTGGGCGCACGATCGGCGAGGAGGCGGCGGACGCCCGGGAGACGGCGGGACAGAAGGTGGTGCGCCCGCTGAAGCAGCCGGTCAAGGCGAGCGGGGGGCTCGTGATCCTGCGCGGCAACCTGGCGCCCGAGGGCTGCGTGCTGAAGGTGGCCGGCCAGGAGGCGGCCCTCTTCAAGGGGCCGGCGCGGGTCTTCGACTCCGAGGAAGCGGCGTTCGAGGCGGTGAAGAAGCGGAAGATCAAGAAGGGCGACGTGGTCGTCATCCGCTACGAGGGGCCGAAGGGCGGCCCCGGCATGCGGGAGATGCTGGCGGTGACCGGCGCCCTCGTCGGGGAAGGGCTGGGGCACTCGGTGGCCCTGCTGACCGATGGGCGGTTCTCCGGGGCCACGCACGGCATGATGGCCGGGCACGTGTCGCCCGAGGCCGCCAACGGCGGGCCGATTGCCGCGGTGAGGAGCGGCGACGTCATCACCTTTGACGTGAAGAAGCGCCAGTTGAACGCGGCTCTTTCTCAGGCGGAGATCAAATCCCGCCTGAAGAAGTGGAAAGCGCCCCCGCCCCGATACAAGACCGGGGTGATGGCGCGGTACGCCAAGCTGGTCTCATCGGCCAGCGAAGGCGCGGTGCTGGTTTAACCGGGCAACTCGGCGTAGACACCCCATCCCCGCCGCGGCGGGTTGGGGACCCGGAAGGGGCGCTCGAGCACGGCCCAACTAGCGTAAGCGTAAGAGGTGCACGGACGCCGGCGAGCTGTATCGGGGCTCGGACATCGGCATCAGGCACTCTGTACGCGACAGGAGGCTTTTCCGATGGCGAAGATGAAGGGCGCGCAGATCCTGGTGGAGTGCCTGAAGCGCGAAGGGGTGGACATTATCTTCGGCTACCCCGGCGGCGCGAACCTGCCGATCTACGACGCGCTGTACGACTCGGACCTGAAGCAC